>JABMQW010000139.1 GCA_013203115.1 Fidelibacterota bacterium | reverse complement strand
GATCTAGCGATTCTACGATCTCCATTAAAATATCGAGGTAACGTACGCTGTGATTTACATCCCCGCTGGAATCGAGATGGAACAGCGGTTTGTTTTGATTCCTCCCATACTGGTAAAAGAGCGCTTTGTATTATGAGCTTGAATTAATTTCATTTGTGAGTAAAAGAGCAAATAGCGACAATCCTTTGAAAATTCTTTTTTTGGCACATTTTTATCCTCCTGAGATGGGTGGTGCCGCGGCGCGTCTAAGCGGACTAGCCCGCTGTATGGTGAAATTTGGTCATGCTGTAACGGTTGTGACAGGAATTCCTAATTATCCCGGTGGTCGGATTTATAAAGGATACCGAAAAAGATTTGTTCATAAAGAGAGGCTTGACGGTGTTTCCATTTTCCGTACTTGGGTATATTTTACACCATTAAAATCTTCTCTTCATAGAATCATGAATTATATTTCGTTCATGGTATTTTCGATAATAGTGGGGATAAAACTCAAAAAACAATTTGATATTGTTATTGTCAGCTCTCCGCCTCTGTTTATAGGCCTGTCCGGACTTTTTCTATCAAAAATTTGGCATATCCCATGGATTTTTGATATTCGAGATATCTGGCCTGATATCGCTGTAGAAGCGGGTGAATTCAATATAAATGCCTCAATCGTAAAAATCGGCCGAATGATTACAAAACTAATTTATAATACAGCCGATCATTTAACACCTGTGACCATCAGCAAATGTGAAAAGATAAGCGGGCAGGGTATTGAAGGAAATAAGATTACCATGATTTCTAATGGGATTGATATGAATTTTATCAATTCCAGAGACTCTATCAATTGGCGTAAGGAATTAGGATTAGAAAATAAATACATTTTTATTTACGCCGGCTTAATTGGCATCGCCCAGGGTCTGGATATAATTATTGATACGGCTAATCAGCTTAGTGAGTTAGAACAAATTCATTTTCTAATAGTCGGAGATGG
This sequence comes from Fidelibacterota bacterium, assembly GCA_013203115.1. Taxonomy (GTDB): domain Bacteria; phylum Fidelibacterota; class Marinisomatia; order Marinisomatales; family TCS56; genus JABMQW01. The sequence goes on along the minus strand of JABMQW010000139.1, from coordinate 117,990 downwards.
AATCCAAAAAATTCAACTGGTGGAACGTACCCGACAATTGGAATTATCCAATATAACATTTCTTGGTAGTCAGAAAAGAGATAAAATACCATCTTTATTAAGGATGGCTGATGCCGCCATAATACCGCTGGTCAATCCGGCCATCAGAGATGCTATTCCTTCTAAGCTCATGGAAGCCTGGGGGTGTAAGAGACCTGTCATTTTGGTGGCCAGCGGGGAATCAAATAGATTAGTAAATAAGGTCAGCGGTGGCCTGACTGTCGAACCAGGTGATCTGCCCAGTCTGTTAGTAGCGGTAAAATATTTCTACCGAAATGCATCCCGAATCCAGCATTATGGTATTAATGGATATGCCTATATAACCAAATCATTCACCCGTGAAATATTAGCACGTCAAATGATTGATGTAATCGATAATATTTGCACGACAAGAATCGACTAGATCACTGAAAATATTGATTTAATATAATCTGTAACTGTTAAATATCAATCTTTATTCCGGTTTCCAGCCTGAATGATCTAGTTTGGGAATTGTACTCGAGCAGATTGTAAAATTCTACCATCCGTGAAAATTTATAACGGTTATTCAAACCCGCTATGACCTCAGTACTTCTCGTACCAAGAATATAGGGTGTGTCAAAATCCAATGATTCATCGCGAAAATCGTAATCATCATTTGGATCACTACCGAGACCACTTCCGCTTAATTTATAAAGTAACTCCAGCGAAAGAATTCCCCGGTGGGAGTACCACCAGTTTGTTTCCAAATATATTGTCTGGCAATTGGGTCCCAGTGGAAACCCCAATCCTAATTCAGCAGAAGTAAAATTATTTAGCGAATCTTCATGGGTATAAACCCATGGCCTGGCAACTGTGGCTTCAATTCTAATATCCATCGTAGACTTTAGTGTAGTTGGGATCCAGTGTAATCCCAGTTGCAAGACAAATTTATTGCCCCACCAGTCTTTGAACAGCTTGGACCATGATAATTCGTCAATTAATAACGATTGGTAAAAAGCTAATCCCGGTCGGTATTTGTAATAGGAATCACAGGCGAGCAAAACATTATCTCTGTCTCCCAGATTGTGTTCCTCAGCCCAGAACCACAAGGTTGGAATCATGTAGCTGATTTCTGAGGCTCGATGACCATAGATCAGCAATTCGGTAAAACTTACAGTCCATTTATCATTTAGTGCAATTTCCAGACGATGGGCAGTGATTCTTTTTACAGCTGAATATGAGCTGTCGTGAATTGTATTACTGTTGAATGGCAACAGTGATCCGTTAATGAATGAGAAGTTAAGCTTATCGTTTGAATAATTGGCTTTCAAATGGGCGATTGGCTGAACATTCGCTGATAGAATTGGGGAATGATTTGAACTGAATCCCCAATAGATCGGTGTCTTACTCCAACCAAATTCAAAATCTTTAGTGCTATATAACAGGCTGGCTTCAGTCTGATACCATATTGTGGCTTGAGCTTGATCGAAAAAATTACTCAATTCGTTAAAATACACCTGCGACTGCAGGTATTGTTGACTGCTGCCCATAAAACGATTCTGGGTATATTTGGAATAAAAAGATAAACCGCTTTTCGTGAATCCAGCCAGTTGAAACCCATCCTGATAGGCAAGATAATTACCGGCCTTACCAGTTTGGTGGTTGATAGTCTCAATGAAATCGCCCCAGAGTGCGAGATCCTGATCATTATAGCTAAGTATATGTGGTTCCCAATGATCTGATGTATATACAAGCAGGTCAGATTTTATCACGACCGGTTTTGGTTGACCGCTGGTGATAAATTCGGGTTTATTAGTAGGGGCGGGATAACCGAACTCTGCTCGGAATCTTTGAACTATCAGACGCTCGGTTTTGGATAAGGTGTTACTATTTCTTTTCAGCTCGTCCAAAGCCTGGTGAATTTGGTTTAGTTGGATTGGTCTTTTGCTGATCAGGCTGGAGGGTAAATTGTTTTTTACAACCTGTTGAGAAATGAATTTGTTAATAGGGTGATTTATCGATACAGTAATGGCTTGAGCCCAAATGGAAGATGTTAGAGCTAGGAGTATTCCCAGAATCAACCGATTAAAACGTGTTATTGATATCTTAAACATCAATATAAATTTACAGAAATATTTACAAATAGTATTTAGTGAATAAATCCAGTTAAACTTAAATTTAATAAATAAGTTAATCCCAGATTACCAGATGGTCAAGACAACAGATAGTCAGTTTTAACAGTAACTGGTATTAATGATAAGTTGAGCGGATTTCTATATCTGACCCTCATTGCTTGCTTGAATACTAATTATACTGTAAATTATCATGAACTATAGGAGATAATGTACTAGAAAAACCGCTACCAGTTATCAATAACCAAACAAGGGAACAAATAATGGTTAAACTGGATTGCGCAGGTAATTTTTATATTTGTGATCTGAAACATCACAATTAATCAAAATTTAATTTACAATTCACCATGTCGAATCGCACTGTCCATACGATAAAGACCCACCTGTCTGTGTGGCTGACTGCTTGGTTTATTTTTATACTTGATAGTGTTGCGGGCTTCTTTGCCTACCAGTCCAGCCTGCAACCGGCAATAATTGATTATGGTTTTTCAGTCAACAGTCAAGTTCTGGTTTTTGTATCAATTCAGATTGTCTGGGGTATCGTCTTGTTTATTGGCGGATTATACTCCGGCGAACCTACAACTTCCAGGTTTGGTGAGGTTCAGCATTTATTACGAATCACTTTTTCCGTGATAGTTTTAGCGGTTTTCACCGATGCATTATTTCCAACAGTTTATTCATTACGGGCTGGGCTGCTTTTCAAGTACTGGTTAATTTTTATCATAATATCGATCCCATTAAGAATAAGTTTAAGGACATTTCAGAAATATCTATTACGGATAGGTGTTGGTCGGCGTCGCACGATAATCGTTGGTATAAATCAGCGCGGTATTCGGGCTGAACAGGAGATACTTGATCATGATCAGCAAGGTTTTGATGTAATTGGTTTTGTTCAGTCAGATGATGATCCCAACCCGCTTCCTTCCGCGCCCATTAACATTCTCGGACTAGAAAAGGATATAAAACAAATCATTATCAAGCATCAGGTAAGTGACGTGGTTTTGGCATTGGAAAAGCCGGAACACAACCGCTTGATGTCAGTTATCAATCAAATTAACGGTGCACCGATTTCAATAAAAATCGTACCTGATTTATATGAAGTAATCAGTGGATTAGCCCGGACGCAACAATTATATGGTTTACCATTATTGGATGTCAATCCCAATCTGGATACGCTGTACTATCGGGTTTTTAAACGAATATTTGATGTGCTGTTTGCCTCCGTTTCCTTAGTAGTTGTCGCACCACTATGGGCACTGATTGCCCTGTTGATAAAATTAAATTCAAAGGGAGTTATTTTATACAAACAAATAAGAGTCGGGCATAATAACAGTCAATTTACGATTTATAAGTTCCGATCCATGATTGATAATGCCGAAGCAACCACCGGTCCGGTGTGGGCGGCTGAAGAAGATGAGCGTATAACCAGAGTCGGAAAGTGGCTGAGGCGATTCCGACTGGATGAAATCCCCCAATTAATTAATGTTATTAAAGGCGACATGAGCTTGGTGGGGCCACGCCCGGAACGACCATATTTTGTGGATAGACTATTACATGAATATCCCTTTTATTACCGGCGGCATAAGGTACTACCAGGTGTTTCGGGTTGGTCACAGATCAAACACCCGTATGACAGTGATCTGGAAGATGTACGCCAGAAGCTGAAATACGATTTCTTTTATATTGAAAGTTTAAGTTTTACGATGGATTTCATGATTATTTTAAATACAGTCTGGGTGGTTCTGTCCGGCAAAGGACGTTAACTCAAATTAATTGCGGTTTTTGACCAGGTCTTGCTATCGGTCAGTATCATTTGTTGTATATAATATTTTAAAACTATACTTTTTGGCATAAAATATTAGGGAAATTATAGTGTTACCGCTTACGATTTTTAGAAATAATCCGGAATTAGTCAAGAATGGTTTACTGGCAAAAGGTGAAACAGCCGGAATTGAGGCTCTGGTTGAGATGGACAATCGCCACCGCGCGATGGTTACGAAGTTGAATGCAATGCGGTCAGAACGCAATAAAACTTCCGAGCTGATTGCCCAATCGAAGCGAATCGGTCAGGATGCCGCTGAATTGATTATGGCAATGCGCGATCTGTCAGAACAGGTTAAAACACTGGAATCCGAATCGGCGGAATTGCACGAAAAAATTAGTGGCGAGTTGGAATATATACCAAATTTGCCGCATGAATCCGTTCCACGGGGAAGTAATGCGGAAGATAATGTGGTTGTTCGTGTGTGGGGCGAAAAACCGGAATTTGATTTTAAAATTGATAATCATCTGGATTTAGGTGCCAAACTTGATCTTTTCGATTTTAATCGTGGGGCCAAGATTGCCGGAAGCGGATTCCCATTGTATACCGGACAGGGTGCCCGTCTGGAACGAGCGCTGATCAATTTTATGCTGGACTATCACGTAGAAAATTATGGATTCACAGAAATTTTCCCACCGTTTATGACAAATAGTGCTGCCAGCCGGACTACAGGCCAATTACCTAAATTTGCCGAGGATATGTATCGAACGGATATTGACGGTCTGTATTTGATTCCCACTGCTGAAGTACCGGTTACCAATATCCACCGCGATGAAATTATTCCCGAGCAGGATCTGCCAAAATTTTATGTGGCGTATTCGGCCTGTTTTAGAAGGGAAGCCGGGTCATACGGTAAGGATACGCGGGGTTTTTTAAGATTACATCAGTTTAATAAGGTTGAACTAGTAAAGTTTGTAATTCCGGAAACATCCTATGCGGAACTGGAAGCGCTTACCAAACAAGCGGAAGCAATTCTCAAGGCTTTGGGGCTGCACTACCGGGTGGTGGAATTATGCAGTGCAGATTTGAGTTTTGCGGCGGCAAAATGTTATGACCTGGAAGTTTGGTCACCGGGCGAAGAAAAATGGCTGGAGGTGTCATCCTGCAGTAACTTCGAGGCTTTCCAGGCTCGTCGCGGCAATATACGGTACCGACGTGAAAGTGACCGTAAAGTAGATTTTGTACATACCTTAAATGGCTCCGGGGTAGCGACACCAAGATTACTGGTGGCATTGCTTGAGACCTACCAGACCGAAGATGGCACAATTATACTACCGCCGGTGCTGCAAAAATATATGGGTAAAAGAGAATTAAAATAAATGCGCCTGATCTGGCTGATTATTAATATAGTGCTATGGACAATAATCCTTAGTACACTGGCGATCGTGGTTGGTCTGGTGGATTGGAGTGGACGGGGAGTTCGTTGGGTCGCCCGTTCCTGGTCCCAAATACTTTTGGCAGCCGCAGGTGTGCGCTACAATCTCACCGGGGCCGAATTACTGGACCTGGATAAACATTATATCTTTGCCGGTAACCATGAATCGGCTTTTGATATTATCCTGTGTTTTGCCGCCATTCCCCATCATATCGTTTCTATTGCAAAAATTGAATTAAAACGTATTCCGGTATTTGGCTGGGCGATATTTATGGCCGGACATATTTTTGTCGATCGGAAAAACCGGGAGCGTGCGGTCAAATCGATGGAAAAAGCCAATCGTTCGATTGAGCGTAATCCACGCTCGATTCTGATTTTTCCGGAAGGGACTCGTTCTCTGGATGGTGAAATCCATGAATTCAAGAAGGGTGCTGCTGTTTTGGGACTGTCACTGGGTATGCCGATCGTACCGATGGCCATGTGCGGTACCAGTGATGTGATTCGCAAGCATTCCTGGACTTTGCGACCAAGGCCAATCGAATTACGCTTGGGCCAGCCGATAGAGGTTGCTGGTCTTGAATACAAGGATCGTAACCGATTGACAATTGGGTTAAGAGACCAGGTTATAAAATTGAAACGGGAATGGCAAGCCGAACAGACCAATCAACTTACACGATAAATGAAATATAGTTTACCAGTTAAACAATTTAACGCTACTATGAACATAGGCCATGGGAGCCCGGAAAAAGAAGCAGCCCTGGTAAATGACTGGTTGCGATACAAACCTGGTCAACGATTACATTCTGTTGATGGACAACCAATTATGATAATCGACCCGGGCCACAGGAACAATCATGAAGGACCTGATATATCAGATGCCTGTCTGTTTATTAATGGCAGGATTCATAAAGGACCAATTGAGTGTCATCTTAAAGCCCAGCAATGGTTTCAGCATGGACATGATCATGATCCCAATTACCAGACTGTAATATTACAGGTACTGCGCTATTTCCCGACTAGAATTCCAACCAGGTCTTTTCCCATGATTGTGATTCAAGCAAGGGATCATTTTGGTAGTTCGTGCCTTCAAGATACGGATTGCTTGGTTCCTGAACCTGAAACAGTGCTGCGCAGGCTGGGATATCGACGCTGGCGTGTAAAAATTACGGACTTTCAGAATGTGCTCGCTTCCACTGCGAAGTTTTTACCCAAATTACACCGATCAGTATTTGAGGTTCTGGGATATGGTGGTAATCGCCCTGCATTTGGACGTCTGGCTGGTTTGGTCAATCCCAATGCCATCCCTGGAAAATCAATAAAGTCAATTCATGATCAGCTTGCTACTCTGATGAAGTCCGAGGGTTTGATCTGGCATCGTTGCGGTGTCAGGCCGGCCAATCATCCGGAAAATCGTTTACCGTTAGCAGCCCGGTTGTTAAAATTTATCGCAGATTGGGAAAAAGCGGGTTGGGGAGGTACGGAAGTATTCGATCAATTATGGTTCACTCGAATCAAACCTCATTCCGGTCTTGGGATTCAAATCGAATTATTAGGTAATGTATTCTACCCGGTTTTAGCGGCTCGGGCGCGGGAAAATATGGACTTGGAAGAAGTACAAAGCTACCGTGAGCGCTGGAGTAAATTAGTACTACCTTATATTTACGGATTTATTTCGCGGCGCTTTAAAAATTTAATGCCCGTCAAACAGTTGCGAAATTTCCCGATCACTCAGGGTATAATCGAGTTGAACAATCAATTCTGCAAACCAGAATATTGTCTGGTATGTCCTTTGAAAGTTATCCATGGCAATACTTGACAGCAGCGCAGCCCAACAGCGGGTAAGAAATTGGCAACAGGCGGGGAAAACTGTAGTTTTTACAAATGGCTGTTTTGATTTACTGCACGCCGGCCATATTGAGCTATTTATCCAGGCGCGAGCTTTAGGGGATTTTTTAATTATCGGGTTAAATAGTGATCATTCCATCCACCGCTTGAAAGGAATCAATCGACCAGTGCAGCCGGAAGAAGACCGGGCCTACATACTCAATGCTTTAAAAGTAGTTGATTTAGTGGTGATTTTTAATGAAGATACGCCAGCCAGACTGATCGAAATTCTTTCGCCGGATGTGTTGGTCAAAGGATCCGATTACCGGGACTCGGAAATTATAGGTGCTGATTATGTACGGAAACAAGGCGGCAAGGTGGCCAGAATTGCATTAAAACCGGGCTGCAGTACCAGTCTATTGATTGAGCGAATCCGACGGATTCAGATCGGGGAAAAGTCTTGATAACGGTAGGTTCACTCACCTAACTTCGCCCCGTTTTTATTGACTAAATCTGAGATGAACCGAATAAACCAACGATTGAATTGCTTCCTGTTAGGCTGTCTGTTACTGATTAATTTTCCAGCGGTCAACTTAGCTGCTGCGGGAATTGGCGATCCGCGGAGCGGAGTCGATCCTGATAAATCAACAGATCTGATAATGCGCGAAATATCCACCGAAAATGGCTTGGAAATCGAGGGCAATCGCTTGCCGCTATTATTGCAAGATCTAAAAGTACTGATGGCTGAGGTGCTTATTGCCGATGTACTCGGTGATTCCATGGAAGTTATTTTTCAACTGGATCAGATTTTTGATTTATTGGAGGAAGCCGAACAGTTCGGTGAAATGAATGCTGAAGATCGGGATGAATTTAACCGTTTTGAGGCGGCCTTGATTAACATCTACTCGACTCAATTGCAAACGATTGAAAAATCCCAAGTGCTGGTAAGTGCTGATCAGGTCAACGCCGCGATATCAGAACAGATCGAACCGCTGGAGATTGAGGTCGGAAAATCAAAATTTTCGATTGTCGATGATCGTGAGGGACACATTCCGATTATCAGTAACAGCCAGGTGGAGAAACTGATCGAATTTTTCCAGACCAGACGTAAAAACGAATTTGAGATTTGGTTGCAACGATATGCTCTGTATCATGATTTAATCCTGGAAATTTTACAGGAATATTCTTTACCAGAGGAAATTATCTATATGGGCTTGATTGAATCCGGCTTAAATCCCAAAGCCTATTCCCGTGCCAATGCCGTAGGTATGTGGCAATTCGTTTACGCAACTGGGAAAAGGTATGGTTTGAATCGGACCTGGTGGGTGGATGAGCGGCGTGATCCGGTAAAGGCGACCCATGCGGCTTGTGCTCATTTAAGAGACTTATATGATATTTTCGAAGACTGGTATCTGGCAATATCGGCTTATAATGCCGGAGCCGGCCGGATTCAACGTGCCATTCGCTTACATCAAACCAGGGATTATTGGCAGCTTTATTCACTTCCGCGCGAAACCCGGAATCACATTCCCACTTTTTTAGCTGCCGCCATTATTTGTCAGAATCCGGAAAAATATGGATTTAAGATTCCGGATAACAATCCCTTCAAATATGAAGAAGTACCGTTAGAGCACAGTGCCGATATCAATGTATTGGCACGTAGTGCGGGAATATCAGCTTCCGAATTACGGTATTATAATCCGGAATTGCGACAATCAGCCACACCCTCAGAGGGCACCTACGTACTGAAACTGCCCTTAGAAACTAAAGCCGGATTTTTAGAAGCATATACCGCTCTGCCGGAAAGTGAACGCTTTGCACCTCAGTATATTGTGCATAAAGTTCGTTATGGTGAAACATTGTGGGATATTTCGAAACGTTACAAAGTTTCAATTCATCAATTGGCTGCAGTAAATAAAATTCGTAATCGCCATAAAATCCGAATAGGACAGAAATTAACGATTCCGGTGCCGGGACAGAAAACTGCCAGAACTTATGCGCAAAGCGGTCCTCCCGGTCATTCAAAGATGGTATATATAGTTAAAAAAGGTGATACCTTAGGACATATTGCAGAAAACTATAAAACCAGGGCTTCTCGGATCAGGCGTTGGAATGGTTTACGCTATGGACAATTCATTTACCCCGGACAAAAATTGACTTTATGGATACCTCAGGGATAGGACCACGACCACCCCAAAGAACTAATCGCTGGGTCTGGATTACACTAACAACCATCGTTACCATCTTTCTGATACTGCGTATTGTCAATTTATCATCAGATAAGGATGGTTTTGGCAGTAAGGATAAAGTTGGTGTTGTACGCGTTGAAGGTCCTATCTTTAGCTCAAAAACAGTTGTGGAAGATCTTGAATCGTTAGCTCAGCGAAAAGATATTAAAGCCATTGTATTGCGAGTAAACAGTCCTGGCGGTTCCATTGCACCATCTCAGGAGATATTTGAAAAGGTGCGTCGGGTCAGGGAAATTAAACCAATTATCACTTCGATGGGTAGCGTAGCTGCCTCGGGGGGGTATTATATTGCCTTGGGCAGCACCAGTATCATGGCTAACAAAGGTACTATCACGGGTAGTATCGGGGTAATTATGGAATATCCGGTGGCGGCCGAATTGCTGGAAAAATTAGGTTTGAGTATCGAAACGGTAAAGAGTGGCCAACTTAAAGATGCCGGTTCGACCAGTCGTGAGGTTACTAAAGATGACCGTAGATATTTTCAAAATATTATTGATGACCTGCACAGTCAATTTGTAGCAGCTGTGGCAGAAGAGCGTAATTTGGATGTAGATTCGGTGCGCATCCTGGCCGATGGCCGGGTCTATACCGGAACCCAAGCGCTGGAGATGGGACTAGTTGATACGCTGGGAACCTATGAAGATGCAATAGCACTGGCAGCCGGGCTGGGAGGCATTCAAGGAAAACCAAAGATATTTCAGATCAGACATCGCCGTTCCTCTTTTTTAGATCTGATCTTGGAGGCAAGAAGACCGACGGGAGCAAGCTGGTTTGACGTCATACCAGCTTATCGTTGGCGAGGGAAATAAAATGACTAAACAGGAAATTGTCAATACAGTCGCTGCAGCTACCGGCTTGACTAAGGTCGAGACGGAAACCGTAATGTCCGGAATTATGGCGACGATTATTGATGCTTTAGCACGTAATGAACGGGTTGAATTACGCGGATTTGGAACTTTCGCTGTCAAACACCGTCAGGCTAAAAAAGCCCGCAACCCTGGTACCGGAGGTGTAATTCAATTACCGGAACGATACGTTCCGACCTTTAAACCGTCCAAACGAATGCGAACTGTTGTAAATCAAACTATAATGAATAAATAAAGAGGTATTATGCCCTGCGGAAAGAAGCGGAAAAGGCGTAAGATTTCGACGCATAAGCGGAAAAAGCGTCTGCGCGCCAATCGACATAAGAAAAAAAATCGTTAAAAACAGCCGTCCATGGGGCGTTGGCTTTTACATCCCTGTTTTTATTTCTTCCTGGTCTTTGGCAGTATTGCCCAAGGCTGGGGAGATGAAGGTCACCGGCGAATAAACCAGGCTGCCGCTCAAATAATTGACGGTAGTTTTGGTCAGTATATAAAATACTACAGCGATTCGCTGGCGAATCACGCTCCCGATCCTGATGCCTGGAAACGAAATGACCCGGAAGAGGGTCACCGCCATTATATTGATATTGATCTGTACTCAGCCTATCCTTTTATCGATTTACCACCGACACAAGCTGAATTGATCAATAGATTTGGAGCGGAAAATGTTCGTCACTGGGGGATTGGTCCTTATTGGATTGAAGAATACTCCCGGAGTATAATTGAAATGATGAAAGCGGATGATTGGGCCGGAGTCATCATTCCGCTGGCAGCCCTCGGTCACTACGTTGCTGATTTGCATATGCCTTTACATGTAGTCGCCAATTATAACGGTCAGTTATCGGGTAATGATGGAATTCATTTCCGTTGGGAAATACCGATGGTAAATACTTACATAGATACTATCATTCCGGTCGGAGCGGTCTATCAAATTGATGATCTATTGGTAGAAGGATTCAAGATTGTACGTGAATCTTATGTTGCCCACAGTATAATCCTGCGCGCCGATTCTCTGGCCCGAAACAGTCAGACACCGGAAGTCAGGGAATTATTACGCGGATATGATGCCCTTCCTGAAACGAGTGATTATCTCGCTATATTATACCGTGAGTCGGGGCAATTAGCCCAAAATCGAATGAATCAAGCGGCCTTGCGAGTGGCCAGTTTCTGGTATTCTTGCTGGCTGCAGGCCGGCCAGCCCAATCCGAAATATTAATGGATAATTCCAAAGTGACCTATAGCGTCGGTGAGCTGACGCAGTTGATTAAAGAATCATTGGAAGGACAATTCCCATCTGTTTGGGTTTCCGGCGAAATTTCGAATTTTATTCACCATCGTTCCGGACATATGTATTTCACTCTAAAGGATAAGCAGGCTGAAATCAAAGCAGTGATATTTAAAGGTAACAATCAATATCTGCGTTTTAGGCCTGAAAACGGCATGCAAGTATTAATACAAGGACGTCTTTCAGTCTATGAGCAGCGCGGTTATTATCAAATAATCGCCACCCGATTGGAACCGGCGGGGATTGGAACACTTTATCTGGCTTTTGAAGCGCTGAAAAAACAATTAGCTGCGGAAGGTTTGTTCGCTACGGATGTTAAACAAAAACTACCTCCCTATCCGAGGCGGATAGGAGTAATTACTTCAGCCACCGGAGCAGCTTTCAGGGATATTGTCAAAGTGCTGCAGCGTCGAGCACCCCAGGTGCAGATAATATTACGTCCAACGCTCGTACAGGGTGATATAGCCGCAGATGACATTGTGCAGGCCCTGCTTGAATTTACCGCTTACGACCAGGTTGATGTGCTGATAGTTGGCCGGGGTGGAGGTTCACTGGAGGATCTTTGGCCTTTTAATGAGGAAACGGTAGCGCGCGCCCTTTTTGCCTGTCCAATACCCATTATTTCGGCCGTGGGGCATGAGACCGATACCACCATTGCCGATCTGGTTGCTGACTTGCGCGTCCCCACACCTTCAGCCGCCGCCGAGCTGGTAGCGCCTTCGCAGAATGAACTACTCGGTAATCTGGAATATTTCAGAGAAACGTTTACCATGTTAGTTAGCCGCGAAATTGAAAAGCGCCAGCAACAGCTTGATAATCTAACCGATCGCTATGGCTTTCGGCAACCATTGGAATTGCTTGATCTCACCGCAGAACGACTTGACCGACTCCTGAAAGATTTGTTTAAAAGTACGCAGAACAGATCAGCCTTATGGCAATCTCAGTTAGCCGGTATTGAGCAACGCCTACAAACCTTGAATCCTAATGCTATCCTGGCGCGGGGGTATGCCTTGGCTGTGCGAGCCAGCGATGGGCAGATCATCCGTAAACCACAAGATATACAACTGGGGCAATCATTCAATTTGCACCTGGCGGAAGGTAAAATTCAGGCGCAAAAAACAGCTAATATTGATAAATGAACCGATCTTTTCACAATGCAATAAAAAAATTAGGGACTATATTTAACCATGCCAAAAAAAACTAAAGCAGCTTCATTTGAGGATACTTTTCAGCGTCTTGAGAATATCGTTCAGGAATTGGAAGATGGAAAACTATCCTTGGAAGATAATTTAAAACTATTTGAAGATGGTATTGAACTCTCCGAATACTGCCGCAAACAATTGCAACAAGCCGAGAATCGGATTAAGACGTTAGTGAAAAAAGCCGATGATTCCTTCGAATTGGAGAATTTGGATTGAAGCAACCGGTTAAATTTGCTATTTGGGCTAATACCGACAAGTCTTCATTCTGGGAACTGTTGCCGGGGATTTTAGCCTGGGCGGATGCGAACCGATTGAAAGTCTATTTAACTACTCATATTTTAGCTGAAATCAAGGATAATAGTTGCAGCTTATGCGGTGTGATTGAAAATGCCGATGATTTTTCGACTATGGATTTTGTGCTCACTCTGGGTGGCGATGGTACGATTCTCTCGACAGCAAGGGCTGTGGGGAATCGAAAAACTCCCATTCTTGGCATTCATTTAGGAGATTTAGGCTTTTTGGCAGAAGTGACGGTTAATGATCTGTATTCCCGGTTGGACCAAGTTGCCAAGGGTTATTATTCTACTCAACCACGGATGGTGTTACGCTGCGAGATTCATAATGGTACGAAAAGCCGGACATTCTATTCACTTAATGAAATCGTTATCGATAAAGGTAAATCCCATCGGATGATCTCAGCCCAATTACAGGCCGCCGGTCATTTTGTGGCTTCTTATAAAGCTGATGGAGTAATTGTAGCAACACCGACCGGTTCAACCGCTTATTCCCTGGCAGCCGGAGGACCAATTGTAGCACCCGGATTGAGTGCCCTGGTAGTCTCGCCGATCTGCCCGCATAGTCTGACTTATCGACCTTTAGTCCTGTCCGATGATATGGAATTAGAAATTACTTTTCCAGGTATAATAGCTAAGGATATGGCTGTAACCGTGGATGGACAAACTGTGGAGTATTTGAATAATTCACCTAAGATTATTATTCGAAAAGCTGATCATCAGATTCTAATGATAGCCTTTCAAGATAGTAATTATTTTCATACTCTGCGTACAAAAATGGGTTGGGGACGCCGGGGGGATAATTAGTTTGGAGCAGGTGTTTGACTTTGCCAGTTGAGCAACTGTGGCAATATTAGATCTCGCAATGAGGGGCATAATTTGGATCATTTTGGGCCTGGTGCTGTCTGAGCATACAATCGTCCATTACAACCAATAAACCAGCGTTTTCCGCTTTCTGAGCTGCTGCCTGATTCACAACTCCGTCTTGCAGCCAGACCGCTTTAGTGTTAATAGTGATTGCCTGATCGATAATTGGTTCTACCTGTTCCGGACGGCGAAAAACGTCCACTACTTCAACCGGATTTGGAATACTCTTCAAATCAGGGTAGCATTTTTCACCAAGAATTTCAGCATGACCCGGATTGACTGGAATTATTTTATATCCCACAGATTGCAGATATGTTGCCACATTGTTACTGGGGCGTCCCGGCTTGGGTGAGAGGCCGACAACAGCAATAATTTTCAGATCCAGAATTTTTTTGATAGTCCCAGATTCGTTCATAGTTTACTCCTGATAAACACTGATTAACCTTTTGATGTTTTACGTTTAAAAAGGTTACCAATAATATATCCGGCCAGGTCGGGATTTTCCTTTAACCGACGAACAGCATAATCAAACCAGGCTGAACCAAATGGCATGTATATTCGGATGGTATAACCACGGGCCAGTAATCGTTCCAAGCGATCTCCCATGGGAACGCCATGCAATACTTGGAATTCAAATCGATTTTTCGGGATTTTATTATCCTCAATCCATTCTGTTAAGGCATCAATCAACACTTTATCATGGGTAGCAATAGCGGCGAAGCCGTGTCCATTCAGCAGGGTTTGAGTCAGGTTAATAAAATTAGTACGAATTTCTTCCCGGTTCTGTAAGGCGATATCAGCCGCTTCCCGGTAAATACCTTTACAGATTCGTAAGTGAAAATTGGTAGCATCAAGGGTCTTCAAATCCTCCAGACTGCGAATCAGGTAGGCCTGTAGTACCATGCCAACTTTATTGAACTTGGAGTGAGCTCGTTGATAGATATTGATTGTCGCATCAGTGTAGGGGGAATTTTCCATGTCGATAGTTACGGGAATATCCAGAGATTTAGCTTTCTCCGTTATCGTTAATGTATTAGCTATGGCCGCTTTTTGATTTAATTCCAGACCGACGTGGGTCAATTTAAAGGATATGGTACTATCCAAACGTTCGGAATTGATGTCTTCCAGTAAAGCGCAGTAAGCCTTACATATTAAATCGGCTTCTGCAATTGTTTGTACATGTTCACCTAATATATCCAGCGTGACTTTATAACCGCTTTGATTGAGTTCTTTAGCATGCTTAATTGCTTCAGTCAGTGTTTCTCCAGCAACATATGGTTTGGCAAATGGACGGACTAAAAAATGAGGGAAATGAGGGAGTATAGCGGCAATCAGATTATTGAAGATTTTCATATTGCTCTCGAATTAGTCGTGATTATAATAATCTCATACTGATGATTAAGCGTTGAATTTAGCTTCCGCAGACCTTGATATTTCAGCTTTTTCATTGGCTAATTCCACAATTCCTTATGTTTGAGTATACTTTCTATTGATTGATACGAAGCAGAGTACCGCCTATAACTTTGCCTTGACTGACGAAAATTGGATTGGGTAAATTTAAACTTATTAATTGTTGAAAACTTGTGTATCGCGAATACGGAACTGTTCTAGCCTTCATCCTTCTGGGCGCAATTTTGCTCATGGTTGCCCTATGGTTACAGAAGCTACTGGCGCCTTCCCACCCTTCAAAATTAAAGCAATCAACCTATGAATGCGGTGAAGAGCCGGAAGGTTCGGCCTGGGTCCAATTCAACATACGTTTTTATGTAATTGCTTTGATATTTCTGATATTTGATGTTGAGGTGGTATTTTTATTTCCCTGGGCGGTAGTATTTAAGGATTTGGGATTATTAGCTTTAGTTGAAATGGGTATATTCCTGGTGATTTTGTTCGTTGGACTGGCTTATGTTTGGCGTAAAGGGGATTTGGACTGGGTAAAACTTCGCGTGAAATTTGCCCGGGGGCGCTACCACCGGATTGCTGAAAACAATGCCAAGCATAAGGTCTGAACCGTTGGAACACGACGTACGGAAATCCTCCGATAATATTATCATTAGTTCTTTGGATAAATTAATCAGTTGGGCTCGCTCAACATCGCCATGGTATTTTCAGTTCGGCTTGGCCTGTTGTGCCATCGAGATGATGGCTACTGCCGCCAGTCGGCACGATCTGGAACGAATTGGCATGATGCCCCGCTCATCACCGCGCCAGGCAGATGTGATGATTGTCTCCGGTACGGTTACCCTGAAAATGGCTACCCGCATCAAACGTTTATACGCGCAAATGGCTGATCCCAAGTATGTAATTTCTATGGGCAGTTGTGCTACCAGCGGAGGACCGTACTGGCAATATGGCTATCATGTATTAAAGGGGGTTGATCTGATAATCCCGGTCGATGTCTATATACCCGGTTGCCCACCACGTCCGGAATCGCTGTTGGAAGGCTTGTTAAAATTGCAGGAAAAGATCCGCCATGAACGACCTATTTCGGAGAAACTGAAGTGATATTTGAGGATATCAAGAAATCACTTGACCAGCAGTTTCCTGATTTGGTTCTGGTTGCCGGGGAAGACCCGTTTCACTTTATCACGATCGCTTTAAATAAATGGAGTCGGCTGGCTAGATTTCTCCATAATAATAAAGATCTCAAATTTGATTCACTCCATTGTATTACCGGAATTGATAATGGACCGGAAAATTGTCTGGAAGTACGCTATAATTTATTTTCTATGACTCATCGTCACTGGCTTGAAGTTCGGATTGAATTGGATCGCACCGATCCCCGACTGCCTTCGGTAGAACAAATCTGGCGCACGGCCGATTGGTTGGAACGTGAGACCTACGACATGTACGGTATCATTTTCGAAGGTCATCGTGATTTGAGAAGAATTTTACTGGAAGATGACTGGGAAGGTTGGCCGTTAAGGAAGGATTATATTACGCCGGAATTTTACCGCGAAATGCCGGTACCCAAGGATAAAATTTAATGGGTGTAAATAAAACCGAGGAAATGGTCCTGAACATTGGACCTCAGCATCCCAGTACGCACGGCGTCTTGCGCCTCAAAGTACAAACTGATGGTGAGATCGTTACCTCGGTAACCCCGGTGATCGGGTATCTGCATCGCTGTTTTGAAAAACACTGTGAAAACATTACCTATCAGCAAGTCATCCCTTTTGTAGATCGCTGTGATTATATAGCTTCAATGAATAATGATTTCGGCTACGTTTTGGCGGTGGAAAAACTATTGGGAATTGAAGTACCGGAAAAAGTGGAATATATTCGGGTGATTATGGCCGAAATGAATCGAATCGCCAGTCATCTGCTGGCTTTGGGAACTTTCGGGCTGGATGTTGGTGCTTTCACCCCCTTTTTATACATGTTCCGTGATCGGGAAAGAATCCTGGATCTGTTTGAACTGACCTGTGGTGCCCGACTGTTATATAATTATATGTGGGTGGGTGGTTTATCCCATGATATTCCGGTCGGATTCGTTGAAAAAACTTATGAATTCCTGGATTATTTCGAGCCCCAAATTGACGAATACAATAATATTCTGACCTTCAATAAGATTTTTATTGAGCGCACGGCTGATGTAGGTATTTTACCAGTTGACGTGGCAATCAATTTTGGCGTCACCGGACCCAATTTACGTGGTTCCGGTCTGCGATGGGATTTACGTAAGGATGAAACCTATTCGATTTATGACCGTTTTGATTTTAATGTACCGGTAGGTCAGGGTATCAAAGGATCCGTGGGGGATAGCTGGGATCGCTACTGGGTGCGGGTGGAAGAAATGCGGGAATGCGTCAAAATCATTCGACAGGCACTGGACATGATGCCCCGGGATGGTGATGTAAAAGCGGCTGTCCCGAAACGTATCCGGCCTCCCCAAGGAGCCATCTATTCCCGTTCAGAGACTCCCAGGGGTGAACTGGGGTTTTATATTCTCAGTGATGGAAAGCCGAAACCTTTCCGTCTAAAAATGCGTTCACCCGCCTTTACTGCATTAAGTGTACTCAGTGAAATTTCCCAAGGGTGGATGATTTCCGATGTACTGGCTATCCTGGGAAGCCTGGATATCGTATTAGGGGAAATTGACCGATGACGATCACTTGGTTAATCGAATGGGTTAATGATTCATGGTTGGGCTTTCTGGGCTTGCCGGGAGCTTTTATTTTAGCAGTTATCATAGCCGGATTAGCTATTTTTGGACTGGTTGCCGTACACGCCATTGTAGCAGTTTATGTGGAGCGTAAAGTTGCGGCTTTTATGCAAGACCGCATCGGACCAATGGGACAGGGACCCGGATTACATGCCGGTAAATGGGGTCTGTTGCAAACGGTAGCCGATGCTCTGAAATTACTTGTTAAGGAAGACATTATTCCAGCCGCCGCCGACCGTAAATTATTTGTTTTGGCACCGTTCATTTTATTCCTCGGTGCTTTTATCGCATTTGTGGCACTACCTTTTAGTGAATCTCTGGTCTTGGCTGATTTTAACGTAGGTCTTTTTTACATTCTTGCTGTCAGTTCATTCGGAGTTATCGGGCTGATTTTAGCCGGCTGGGCTTCTAATAATAAATGGTCATTATATGGTGCTATGCGTTCAGCAGCACAGATTATCAGTTATGAAATTCCGGCTGCCATTTCACTGATCGCTGTTATATTATTAGTCGGTTCACTCAATATGCAGGCTATAACCAGCGCCCAATCGGGGACGGTATGGGGTATATTGCCAAACTGGTTTGTTTTTCAAAATCCGTTCACTTTCATGGCTTTCTTCATTTATTTTATCGCCGGTATTGCGGAAACTAATCGTACGCCCTTTGACATTCCCGAAGCGGAATCGGAATTGGTAGCCGGTTTTCATACCGAATATTCCGGTATGCGTTGGGCGTTCTTTTTCTTGAGTGAATATGCTAATATGTTTATCGTTTGCGGAGTTGCCGTGGTCGTGTTTCTCGGTGGCTGGCAAAGCCCGATTCCCGGATTAATGACAGGTCGCATCTGGGGTTTGTTTTGGTTTATGGGCAAGGTCGTGTTTCTAGTTTTAATCATGATGTGGATTCGTTGGACTTTCCCTCGTCTGCGGGTAGATCAATTGATGAATGTTAGTTGGAAAGTATTATTACCACTGGCCTTTTTTAATCTCTTCGGCGCCGGAATCTGGAGTTTGTGGCTGGATTAAATATGAAACGTTATTTTTATAACATCTGGGAAACCATAACCACTTTAATGATTGGTTTGGGTGTAACCTTCGGGCACCTGCTGCGCATCAGGAAAGGAAATGTCACGCTCCAGTATCCGGAAGAACGTTGGCCTCAGCCGCAACGGGAAATTGGTTTTAATCTTGATCGCTATAATGTTATCCGATCGCGACTGCATGTGGATATTGATGATTGCATTGGTTGTTTACAATGTTCCCGAGCCTGTCCTGTGGATTGCATTAAAATTGAGTTTGTCAAGGTGGATAAAGGGCTGGATATCGGTACGACCTCCAATGATACCAAGAAACGGTTGTTAGTTACGCGCTTCGATATTGATATGACGGAATGTTGTTTTTGCAATCTTTGTACCTATCCCTGTCCGGAGGATTGTATCTACATGACTGGTGGACCGAATTCCCGCAAGCATCCCATTGATTATGAATATTCCACTTATGATCGGAGTGATCTGATTTTCCGATTTTCGAATGTGGATCCCGATCAAGTAGCACGCCTGACCGGACAGAACGAATTGAAAGTAGGTGGTAAATAATGGCCACGGTTACCTTCTGGCTCATTATCTTATTGACAGTTTTTTCCGCATTAATTGTGGTTGGCAGCAGCCAGTTGATTTATTCAGCCGTTGCCTTACTATTTACCTTTGTCGGAGTCGCCAGTTTATATATCTTTCTGTGGGCTGATTTTATTGGGGTCGTGCAAATCGTTATTTATGTCGGAGGTATCCTGATACTGGTCATATTTGGTATAATGCTGACCAACAAGATAACCAGCGTGCGCATATCGCATACCAGTGTCCAACGGGGAGCCGGAGCGGCCGCTGTTGTGGTTTTATTCATCCTGCTGGTAACGATGATTCTGAAAACGCCCTGGTTGGAAATTGCAGCAGTTGAGCCCGACCAAACCGTAGCTTCCATTGGTAAAATGTTAATGATCGATTACCTTTTACCATTTGAGATTACTTCGGTATTATTGTTAGGCGCTCTAATCGGAGCCGCCATGCTGGCCCGGAGGGGGCGTTGATGGATCATTTGCAAATCTATTTAATTGTGGGCGCGGCACTGTTTTGCCTGGGTCTATTCGGCGTGATTACCCGCCGGAATGCCATCGCAGTCTTAATGGGGATTGAGTTGATTCTCAATTCCGCTAATCTGAATTTCATTGCTTTCTCCCGCTTTGGCGGGATGAATTTGTCCGGGCACGTTTTTGCCTTGTTTGTCATTGTGATGGCTGCCGCGGAAGCAGCCATAGCCCTCGCTATTATAATTAATATTTATAACCTGTTCCACACCGTCAATGTGGATGAAGCGAGTCAGTTGAAACAATGATCATTGCCAGTTTAATAATTCTGATTTTACCGTTATTGGCGTTTGTAATCCAGATATTTTTTGGTCAGCGTTTACCGCGTAAAGGTGATTTTGTATCGATTTTTGCCGTATTGATTACTTTAGGGGTGGCTCTGGGAATGCTGGTATCGATTTTAATGCTGAATGATTCGCAGTTTATGAGAGAAGCCGCCTTTACCTGGCTGAATCTAGGTGCCTTCAAAATCGAGTTGGGTTTCCTGATTGACAATATTACCGTCGTGATGCTGGTGGTTGTAGCCCTGATTTCTACCATGTCGCATATCTATTCCATCAAGTACATGGACAAAGATCCATTATATCACCGCTATTTCGCTTACCTCGGTTTATTCACTTTCAGTATGAATGGTATCGTGCTGGCCAATAATCTGGTTTCCCTGTATATTTTCTGGGAATTGGTGGGATTAAGTTCATACCTGTTAATTGGTTTCTGGTTTCAGAAGGATACGGCTGCTGATGCAGGTAAGAAAGCATTCTTGGCCAATCGGGTTGGAGATCTGGGATTCTTTATTGGTATAATGTTGTTTTTCACCGCCGTCGGCTCCTTTAATTATTCCGATGTATTTGCCGGTGTGGCCAGTGGTTCGATTCATGGTACACTTCTGACATTGGCGGGGTTGGGGCTATTCTGCGGTGCCATTGGTAAATCCGCTCAAGTTCCGCTACATATCTGGTTGCCGGATGCCATGGAAGGTCCCACACCGGTTTCGGCCCTAATTCATGCCGCCACCATGGTTGCCGCCGGCGTATACATGCTGGTGCGTTTGTTCCCGATCCTAACCCCTGATGTATTGACGGTAATTGCCTATATTGGTGGATTTACCGCTCTGTTTGCCGCTACCATCGCAATTACTCAGAATGACATTAAGCGGGTATTGGCCTATTCCACCTTGAGTCAATTAGGTTATATGGTTATGGCAATTGGGACGGGTGCCTACACGGCTGGTTTTTTCCATCTGGTGACCCATGCCATGTTTAAAGCCAGTTTGTTTTATGGCGCCGGGAGTGTGATTCATGCCATGCATCATGCTTTACATAAGTTGAAAGACCATACAATAGATCCTCAGGATATGCGCAATATGGGAGGCTTTAAAACCAGAATGCCGTTCACTTACTGGACGATGGTGATCTGTACCCTGGCAATTTCAGGTATACCGTTCTTTTCCGGATTTCTGTCCAAAGATGCTATATTAGCCGGAACGCTCGCTTTCGCCAATCATAGTCCCCAGCATCTCCTGATTCCTTTCTTCGGATTTGCCGCAGCCTTGATTACGCCTTTTTACATGCTGCGTTTGATTTTTATGACCTTTCATAGGGGATCCAAATTTCCGAAAGTATATAGGCAGATCAAAGAATCGCCCCGGGAAATGACAATACCGATGGTTATCCTCAGTGGGCTGACGCTATTCCTGTTTTATACACTCCCGCAGATTAATCCTTTTTTCGATACCGGCTGGTGGTTTACCAATCTGATTGTAGCACGTGATACCGTAGTCACTGGTTTTGAAATAATCACGGCTCATGAAATAATGGTAAGTATGCATCACAATCACCTGGCGGCTATGCTCTTGTCGGTAGCACTGGCTGGCCTGGGAATTCTGTTTTCCTGGCTGATGTATCTACGAAAAAAACTGTCCCCCCAGGTCTGGGCAAAGCGCAGCGGTTTCTTATATCGTTTGTCATTCAATAAATATTATATTGATGAAATCTATGAGCGGTTTATTTACAAACCCTTATTAAAACTGACGGAAAGAGTCGGCTACATTGATTGGGATATTTATGATCAACGCTTCATTGATGGATTTGGCCGGGTCACGGATAAGTTGGCAAGAGTTTCTGGTGAGTTGGACTGGGAGGGGTTGGATAAAATGATCGTTAATGGGATTGGCCGTCAATTCCAAAGGGCCGGGCAATCTCTGCGGCAAATCCAAACTGGAAGATTACAGAATTATCTCCTGTTTGCCCTGCTGGGAATAATCATCATCTTGATACTGCAGGTTATTTAATGCTTAAGATACTAATATTTTTCTTGGAAAACTTTAGGAGAGGACAATAATGGATTTCCACATCCTTAGTTGGCTGATCTGGTTACCGGTGCTTGGTATGATGGCAATCTTGCTGATTCCTAACCGGTTTACTAATACGATAAAAATAACCGCAGCCGTTGCCACTGGTATTCAATTAATTCTGGCTGTCGTACTGTGGTTTGCCTTTGATCGTACAACCGGAAGTTTTCAGTTTACCGAATATGCTCAGTGGATACCGTCCTTTAATATTTTTTACTTCCTGGGCATCGATGGGCTCAGTATGCCGATGGTTTTGTTGACTGCACTATTAATGTTCATTAGTGTATTTGTCAGTTGGAAGACCGATAAAATGGTTAAAGGTTATTTTGCCTTGTTGCTGCTGCTCGATACCGGAATGATGGGTGTTTTTACTGCCCTGGATTTTTTCCTGTTCTATGTTTTCTGGGAAGTAATGCTGCTACCCATGTATTTCCTGATCGGATTGTGGGGTGGTCCTAAACGGGAATATGCAGCAATCAAATTCTTTTTGTACACGCTTTTTGGCTCGGTGCTGATTCTGATTGCCATTTTGGCTCTGTATTTTAATTGCGGATACACATTTAATATGGTTGAGCTGGCGGAAATTGCTCCAACTGTCCTGAGTGGTGTAGTCTGGTGGGGGATGAGTGCCATTAAGGTGATCTGGATCCTGTTATTCATCGGGTTTGCGATTAAGGTCCCGATTTTTCCTTTCCATACCTGGTTACCCCTGGTGCATGTGGAAGCACCTACGGCAATATCGGTTATTCTGGCCGGAATACTGTTGAAGATGGGTTTGTACGGTTTATTCAGGGTTAATTATGCCATGTTACCGGAAGCAGTGTGGTGGTTTGCGGGGGCTTTGGCTTTATTGGGTTTGGTAAACATAATCTGGGGTGGCTTGTGTGCCTTGGCCCAGAAAGATTTAAAACGGCTGGTAGCTTATTCCAGTATCAACCATCTGGGGTTTGCCTTAGTTGGTATGGCGGCCGTTGTTGCTGCTGGCGTAATGAACGGTAACAATCTGATGTCGGCCCAAGCCGGTATGAACGGTGCCGTATTTCAGATGTTCAACCATGGCACCATCTCAGCTATGCTGTTTATCTTGGTCGGCGTGATTTACGATCGAGCCCATCATCGAAACATTGCTGGTTTTGGCGGTCTGGCCACTAGAATGCCTATTTATGCCGGATTAACTATGGTAGCTTTTTTTGCGGGACTCGGACTACCGAGTATGTCGGGTTTCGTAAGTGAAGCAATGTGTCTGATTGGCGGATTTTCTGTTTTCCGGATGATTGTGGTTCTGTCAATGCTGGGAATTTTACTGAATGCCACCTATTTTCTTAGGGCCTACCAAAAAATATTTTTTGGAAAATTGAACAAAAAATACAGCGATCTTCCTGAAATCAATGGGCGGGAATTATTTACCGTTATTCCCTTGGCATTAATTACATTGCTATTTGGAGTATATCCGGCACCTTTTCTTAATGTTATTAAGGAAACGGTTAATGTTTTAATTGAACAAGTAGTCACCCTTGGTGGTAGTACCGGATTATTCTAGTGTCAGGAATAAAACCAATCAAAGCAGGATCGAATTGATATTATGACCAATCTATTCAGCCTGAATTATTTCGGACCTGAACTGATCCTGACCGGAACGATCCTCTTGGCGATAATTGTTGACCTTTTTTACCAGGAAGAAAGGTCCTACCGGGTGGGTCTGTGGGTTTTGGCCGGTATAATTTTATCTGCTGTAACCTTACTAATTAATCAGCAGTCGGTACCGGTAGCCCTGTTTCTGGGATCTGTGGTAAGTGATCCGTTCAGTACCTATTTTAAATTTCTGATTCTACTGGCGACAATCTTTACCATTGTTGTATCATTCAGCGAAAAGGAGTTGGGTAATCAAAGAGTCGGTGAATACTATGTGTTGATCACCATTATGGTACTGGGAATGTTCCTGATGGTATCAGCTACCGATCTGATTGTAGTGTATCTGGCGATTGAAATTGTGTCGATAATGTCTTTCGTGCTGGCCGGTTACCTGCGCGGAAATCGTCGTTCCAGCGAAGCATCTCTAAAATATGTGATTTATGGCGCTTTTTCGTCCGGAATAATGCTATTTGGCTTAAGTATTATATTCGGCCTGACCGGATCAACCAATATCTTTGATATTCGGGCAGCCCTGGCCGGTCTGGATACCAGCGCAGACCTGGCTCTGATACTAGCGACGCTTTTTATATTTACCGGATTTGGCTATAAAATTTCAGCCGTACCATTCCATTATTGGACCCCTGATGTGTATGAAGGGGCGCCAACCTCCATAACCGCTTATTTATCGGTGGCACCCAAAGCGGCCGGTTTAGCACTGATCATTCGTTTTTTCAATTCCAGCCTTGGAGCTCCAGGCACTTTTATCGAAACTGAATGGATCTTCAGTTCTGCGATACCATGGACTCAGGTTATGGCTGTTTTGGCGGTGGCTACCATGACGTTGGGTAACCTGATCGCCTTGCGACAAACCAGTGTTAAGCGTATGCTGGCCTACTCCAGTATTGCTCATGCCGGCTACATGATGATGGGGCTACCGGTACTTTCCGAGCATGGTATTTATGGTATAATGATCTATGCTTTTCTGTATCTGTTTATGAATCTGGGAGCATTCTATATTCTTATGCTGGTTCGCAACAACACCGGGAAAGAAACCTTTGAGGCGTTTAGTGGCTTAGGACATAGTTCTCCTTTACTAGCAATAATCATGACTTTGTTCATGTTCTCCCTGACCGGTATTCCACCCACGGCCGGTTTTATCGGGAAATTTTATATTTTTTCTGCTGTTATCAAAGCCGGACCTGGTTTCTACTGGCTGGCTATTATTGGTGTGATTAACAGTGTCGTTTCCCTATATTATTATATGCAAATAGTGAAAGCCATGTTTTTTAAAGATGATAATGAATCAGGAATTACGATCAAATTTTCGATGATTTCCATACTCACTGTTATTTTAGCTGTTCCAACGTTTATTTTTGGTGTCTATTGGGTGCCGGTTGCCGACTGGGTGCGCAACTCTTTGGTAATATTTATTCGTTAGCTATATACTCAACAACATAATATGAAGAAAATAATTACTTTTAAAATTGATCCATAAGATAAATAATTCTGCATCTGAACTTAACCCTTTGAAAATCTATATATTTACATAATCATTCATGAGAGCTTAATGAAGATAAAAATACAAAAAGGTCATAATATCCGGATTTCTGGTGTTCCGACCGGGGCTGTCGAAAGGGCTGATAAATTCCGGGAATTTGGAATTGTACCAGCTGACTACCTGGGAATCAAACCGAAACTGGTTGTCAAAGCAGGTGATAAGGTAGAGCTGGGCTCGGCCTTATTTTTTGATAAAAAGAATCCGCAGGTTAATTATCCATCACCGGCCGGTGGGACGATAAAAGAAATTATTTATGGCGAGCGACGTATCATCAAGAAGATTGTTATTGCCACAGATGATGATGAAGCTATTGCAAGATTAGATACTATAGTGGTTGAAAACAGTAATCGCGAAGGTATTATTGAGTATATTCTTAAAGCTAATCTCTGGCCCTTGATTAGGCAACGGCCATTTAATACAACAGCCAGGCCTGATGACACACCCAAAGCGATATTTATTTCCGGTATCGATACAGCACCACTGTCAATTGATCCGACCATGGCATTGATGGGACGTGAAAGAGAATTTCGAAGCGGTATGCAGGTGCTGACAAAATTATCC
Source organism: Fidelibacterota bacterium (assembly GCA_013203115.1). Classification (GTDB taxonomy): domain Bacteria; phylum Fidelibacterota; class Marinisomatia; order Marinisomatales; family TCS56; genus JABMQW01. The sequence continues at coordinate 91,670 of JABMQW010000139.1, read as the reverse complement.
GGTGGCGCTGTTCATCTGACAGTCCCCATTGGTTCTTCCGCTGTGGTATTTAACAATCTGAATGGTATTACCATCCACAAGATTTCCGGGCCTCATCCCGCCGGGAATATTGGTATTCAGATTCATCATATCGATCCGATTAATCCGGGAGATATTATCTGGACGGTTAATGTTCAGCATGTGGCGACTCTTGGTTCCTTGTTTAACACTGGCCAATTCGATCCGACTGTACTAATCGCCGTTGGCGGTCCGGCTGTAAAGAATCCGAACTTTTTACAAACCAGAATTGGTGCTCCGTTATCAGATTTAGTGCAGGATAACTTGAACACAACCGCGAATCGCGTTATTTCGGGCGATGTTCTCACAGGTCGTGCTGTCGAAGGTGAAGATTATTTGGGTTTTTATCATTCCACGATTTCTGTTTTATCAATCGATCATCGACGACCCTTTTTAGGTTGGGCGAAGATTGGAAATAGTGCCAAAGTATACACGCTTACTAATGCTTATCTTAAAACCGGCAAAAGAAATTTTAGTTTTAGTACTAAACTGAATGGAGCATGTCGGGCTGTTGTACCGATCAATGCCTGGGAAGATGTACTTCCGATGGATATTATGCCGAATGCCCTATTCCGCAGCATTTTGGCTCAAGATGTTGAAGAAATGGAAAAACTCGGTATTCTGGAATGTGATCCGGAAGATTTTGCATTATCCACGTTTGCCTGTCCCAGCAAAATAGAATTGAGTTCAGTTATTCGACAGGGATTGGAGCTTATGGAGAAGGAAATGTAATTATGCAGTTCTTAAGAAGATTCAGCGAAAGAATGAAACCGGCATTCGAGGAAGATGGTCGTTTAAAGCTCCTTTATCCGGTTTACGAAATGCTTGATACTTTGCTGTTCAACACCGACAAAGAAACTGATATGGCACCCTATATCCGGGATAGCGTTGACCTGAAGCGGATCATGACAATCGTTATATTCGCGCTCCTGCCGGCCTTTTTCTTTGGATTATTTAATATTGGTTATCAACAGGCGCTGGCCTTCGGTCTTGAGCGCAGCCTGCTAACTAATTTTTGGTTCGGGTTAAAGGTAATGCTTCCGATAATTATCGTTTCATATGCTACCGGTGCCGTTTGGGAAGTTCTTTTTGCTATTGTCCGCAAACATGAAGTGGATGAAGGTTTTCTGGTAACCGGTTTGTTGATCCCGATGATTGTGCCGCCAACCATACCGCTATGGCAAGTCGCTGTAGCGACAAGTTTTGGCATGGTGATTGGTAAGTTGGTCTTTGGTGGTACAGGGATGAATATTTTCAATCCGGCCCTTACGACCCGCGCCTTTCTGTTCTTTGCCTATCCTGGTAAAATATCGGGGGACAGTGTCTGGGCGCTGGGACCTGATGGTTACAGCGGTGCTACACCATTAGCCGTACCGGCTGCAGTTACTAATGGAAACGCTGTAGAACTTTTAAATGGTGTTACACAATTCGATTATTCTTGGTCCAACATGTTCTATGGATTGATTCCCGGCTCAATCAGCGAGACCAGCGCCCTGGCTATTTTGATTGGAGCAGTATTTCTTATTCTTACAAAAGTTGGTTCCTGGCGGGTAATAGTTGGTGGATTATTGGGATTAGTTGGTACGGCTTTATTGACCAATATTCTGGCTGGGCAATCTTCGAATACAATGCTATCTTTACCGCCCCATTATCATCTGGTTATGGGTGGTTTTTTATTCGGAATCACTTTTATGGCCACCGACCCGGTCACTGCCGCCCACACCAATGCGGGTCGCTGGATATATGGTATCATGATCGGGGTACTGACCGTGGTTATTAGATCGATCAACCCGGCTTATCCGGAAGGAACGATGCTGGCGATTCTACTAATGAACGCCTTTGCACCACTGATCGATTATTTTGTCGTTCAAGCGAATATTAAGAAGAGGGTGGCCCGTTATGCGTAGTAACAGTTATACCCTAGGATTCACCACTTTGGTGACAATTATCCTTGGAATTATGTTGTCATCAGCAGCCACATTGTTAAAAGATCGGCAGCAGTTGAACATGGAACTGGATATAAAAAAGAATATTCTGCAAGCATTGAATATTTCCGGTCAGGCCGATGTTAAACTCACGGCCGAGGAATATCAGCAAATGTTTTCGGAGAAAATTCGCAGCTATGTGATCGATAAAACCGGCCACCGGGTCGATGAGATGAAACCGGAAGATATCGATCCTAAGACTATGAGTGGGTTTTACCCGGTTTTTGAAAAAGTGATCAATAATCAAACTGCCGGTTACGCTATTCCGATCTCCGGGAAGGGTCTCTGGTCCACTCTTTATGGATATCTGGCCCTGGAGAGGGATTGCAAAACGGTAATGGGTATCACCTTTTATAAACATGGTGAAACACCAGGTCTGGGCGGCGAGATTGAAAAGGACTGGTTTACTTCCAATTTCGTTGGCAAGCAGATATTTGATCCCACTGATAAGTTAGTTAGTATTCAAATTGTTAAGCGTACCGTCGATGAATCCAGTGCTGAAGCTTATCATCAGGTCGATGGAATTTCCGGAGCCACGCTGACGACAAAGGGAATGAATATTTTCATTGAGCAAGATCTAATAAACTACCTGCCGTTTTTTAAACTGGCACATCAAACGGAGGAAGGTTAAATGGGATTATTAAGTAAAAAATCACAGCAGGTCTTAAAAGATCCTCTGATGAGTAACAATCCGATTGCTTTTCAGGTACTCGGTATTTGCTCTGCTCTGGCCGTGACGGTGAAAATGGACACGGCTATCGTAATGACACTGGCGGTTGTGTTTGTATTATCAATGTCCAATACGATCATTTCGCTCCTGCGCAATTTTATTCCTGGTCGGGTACGGATTATCGTCATGCTGGCGATCATTGCTTCGCTAGTAATCTTGACCGACCAGGTGTTGCAGGCTTATGCCTATGATATGAGCAAGCAGCTATCGGTCTTCGTTGGATTGATAATAACCAATTGTATCGTTCTCGGCCGGGCTGAAGCATTTGCCATGCAGAATTCGGTTGGTAAAGCATTTTTAGATGGTGTCGGCAATGCTTTGGGCTATGGAATTATCCTGATAGCCGTTTCCTTTTTCCGTGAGATATTGGGTAGCGGGTCGATTTTGGGATTTGCAGTTATTCCGGAATCATTCTATTCCGCCGGTTATGAAAACGTCGGATTAATGGTACTGTCTCCGGGAGCATTTATTATTCTCGGACTAATCATATGGGTCCAACGTCTGATAACCAAAGTGGAAGAGGAGGCCTGAGATGTTGGAGCATTATATAAGTCTGGCAGTTAAGGCTATTTTCATTGAAAATATTCTATTGGCCTATTTCCTTGGAATGTGTTCATTTTTGGCCATTTCCAAAAAAGTCGAAACTTCGATTGGATTGGGTCTTGCGGTTGTATTCGTTTTATCGATTACCGCTCCGGTTAATTGGTTTTTGCACACTTATCTGTTAAAAGAAGGAGCCTTGGCTTGGGCCGGTTTACCGGATTTGGATTTGAGTTACCTGAATTTCATTATTTTTATTGCAACAATAGCAGCCCTGGTCCAGTTGGTCGAAATGATCATGGATCGCTTCACACCGGCGCTCTATCTAAGCCTTGGTATTTTTCTGCCGTTGATCGCTGTTAACTGTGCCATTCTGGGTGGTTCATTATTCCTGGTTGAGCGTAATTATAATCTGGGAGAATCGGTAGTATTTGGTTTTGGTTCCGGTATCGGCTTTTTTCTGGCCATCACTACCATGGCAGCTATCAGGCATCGCTTGCGCTATTCCAATGTACCCCCGGCTCTACGCGGTCTAGGCATAACAATGTTGCTTACGGGCTTGCTGTCCATGACCTTCATGGCCTTTTCAGGCATCGATTTATAGGAACGAATTATGATAACCGCAATAACAGGCGTCATTGTATTTACCGGAGTTATTCTCCTGTTGGTTCTTCTGTTGAATTTCGCTGAGAAAAAACTGCTGCCCCAGGGCGAGGTCGAAATCCTGATCAACGATGATAAGGATAAAAGTGTAATAGTCCGCCCGGGTTCAACCTTATTGATTGCCTTAGCGGGACATAAGATATTCATTCCCTCTGCTTGCGGCGGCGGCGGTACCTGTGGCCAGTGTAAATGTCAGGTACTGGAAGGTGGCGGGGAGCTATTACCTACGGAAACGGGTCATATCAATCGCGCCGAAGCTAAAGATCATTACCGTCTGGCCTGTCAGCTCAAGGTGAAACAACCGTTAAAAATTCAGATACCAGATGAAATTTTCAATATCAAGAAATGGGAATGCATTGTCCGCTCTAACGATAATGTCGCGACATTTATCAAGGAACTGGTCCTGGAGTTGCCTCCGGGAGAAATTCTTGATTTCAAAGCCGGTGGATATATTCAGCTCGATATTCCCAAATATGAACTGGATTATAGTGAATTTGATATTGCTAAAGAATATCGCGGTGACTGGGATAAATATGATATGTGGCGTTATCATTCCAAGAATGATGAAGATCTGTTTAGAGCTTACAGCATGGCAAACCATCCGGCGGAAGGTAATATTGTGATGTTGAACGTGCGGATTGCTTCACCACCGCCTAACCTGCCCGATGTTCCTCCGGGAATCGCTTCATCTTTCATTTTCAACCTGGAGCCTGGTGATAAAGTATTTGTATCCGGTCCCTATGGTGAATTCTTTGCCAGGGAAACAGATCGGGAAATGATGTACATCGGTGGCGGAGCAGGAATGGCGCCCATGCGCAGTCATATATTTGACCTGTTTTATACCAAGCGAATAAAGCGGCTGGTGACTTTCTGGTACGGCGCTCGCTCTTTACGCGAAATGTTCTATGATAAGGATTTTAAAGCAATTGCCGCTGAATTCCCCAATTTTAAATATAATGTGGCTTTGTCGGAACCACTACCGGAGGATAATTGGACTGGTCCCACCGGATTTATTCACCAGGTGGTCTATGATAATTATCTGAGCAAGCACGAAGATCCAACTGAGATTGAATATTATATGTGTGGTCCGCCAATGATGATCAGCGCGGTGGATAAAATGTTGTATGATCAGGGCGTAGATAAAGATATGATCGCCTATGATGAATTTTAACTATGCTGATTAAATTGATCTTCCCGAGAGCCCAACTGTTGTTGGGTTCTCTTATTTTGTTGATTATACTTTCTGGGTGCAGCCGGAAACCGAGCGAATTAGTAATAATCGGCCATACAATGGGCACCACCTATCTGGTGAAATTGGTCGTGGAAAAGGGTTTGACCCCGGATCAGGTAGTTATCAAGACCGCAATTGACAGTCTTTTAAGCGAAATAAATCACCAGATGTCAAACTGGGATCCCAACAGTGAGATTTCTATTTTCAACCGGTTGAATACCGAGCAGCCATTTACGGTTTCGCAGAATTTTATCAGGGTTGTTAAACATGCTCTGGAAGTTTCTCATTTAACTGCTGGTGCATTTGATATTACGGTAGGACCATTAATCGATTTGTGGGGCTTCGGAGCCGGAACCGTTATTGATCGTTTTGATCCTCCTGAACCAGAAGAAATTTCTGCGACCATTAAGAGAATTGGTTATCGGAAAATTAGTGTTCACCGGTCACAATTAATTAAACATGATCCAGCGGTATCCATAGATCTAAGTGCCATTGCCAAGGGCTATGGTGTCGATGTTGTATCAAACTGGCTGCAAGCAGAAGGGTTTATGGATTTTTTAGTTGAGATCGGGGGGGAAGTTTATTGTAAAGGTAGCAATCGGTCAAAATTACCTTGGCAGATTGGTATTGATAATCCCCTATTGGATGCCATTCCCGGACGTGACTTAATGGCAATTGTCGATTTAAGCGATCGGGCTATGGCGACCTCGGGAGATTACCGAAATTATTTTGAGTACGATGGTCAATTATTTTCTCATGTGGTTGATCCACGAACCGGTTATCCGGTCGAAACCGCTGTTGCATCCGTCACTGTTGTAGCGCCAACCTGTATGGCTGCTGATGCCTTGGCAACCAGCCTGATGGTAATGGGTGTCAACCTGGGACTAGAATTAATTGAATCGCTGGAGGATGTGGAAGCACTGCTGATTCTGCGGGATGGTAAGGATCAATTCGAGCTTCGGAAAAGTAGCGGAATGGAGGTACGGGAGAAAAAGTAGGATGGAGCCTGGAGCGCTGGCCCCGAGGTGCAGAAGGGTAAAGCAGCAGGCGCGATCAGGATTAGTGATCGTTAAATTATTAATTACGATCTATATTAAATAGTTCACTGCGAACTCAACGGTTAACTCGATTTATTCTCGCATTTCTCCGCATCACCGTCGCAAGTGGGACAGGTTAGCAGCTCACCTTTTACAGTTATTCTTTGACCGCCACCACAATGGCTGGAGATTGGTTTACGTTTAAAAAATAAACCCAATGATAGACCGGCAATAGCCAATCCCATAATCACAATCGTTATAAGCATCTGCATAAATAAATTTACGTGTTTTGTTAAATCCGGTTCCAATAAATCTTCACGGAAGACTAATTTATCAATTAGCCGACAATACAGTAAATAGGAAAATAATTTTCCTATTTCCATGATAGTTTTACCGAGGATTTTACCGAGGATTTGACTATCATTAAACAGCCTTATTTATGTACCTTCAGCGCTTGTATTAAGTTGATAAATAGATGGAACTTTTCATGGCAATCAGATAATGAAACTAATCCGCAGGATCTTTTTATCGGTTCTATTTGGTTTATTGCTGACTTCCGGAATTATTTTGGCGGATACAGTTGGGGATGGACCTGAAGGAGAGATTATTCATGTGGTTGCCGGGCATCATTCGGCACCGCATGTGGATGGTGCTCATTTATCAATAATCTGGGCGGTACCCTTTTTTGGTATTCTATTGTCAATTGCTGTATTTCCTCTGGTTGCTCCGCATTTCTGGCATCATCATTTTGGCAAAGTGACCGTATTTTGGGCTATTATTCTGATTATTCCATTTATAAAATTTCAAGGGCTATCGGTTACCGTCTATGAGCTACTACATGTATCGTTGCTGGAATACATACCTTTTATAATCTTATTATTAGCATTATTTACTATCTCCGGAGGTGTTCGAGTAACCGGAAGTTTGCAGGGTTCACCAATTGTGAATACAGGAATTATTCTTCTTGGTACGATCTTAGCGAGTTGGATGGGGACTACCGGTGCTGCCATGTTGTTGATACGTCCTTTAATTCGGGCTAATAAATGGCGTAAAAACAATGTGCACGTGATTGTATTTTTCATTTTCCTGGTGGCAAATATCGGTGGCTCATTAACTCCGTTGGGTGATCCACCACTTTTTTTAGGATTCCTGAAGGGGATTGATTTTTTCTGGACTACTACCAATATGTTAATGCCCATGTTGACGGCAGTAGCTATCCTGCTGGTAATATTTTTTGGACTTGATTCATATTTCTATTGGCAAGAGCAAATTCCTCCTGAGATTTCCAATTCCATAAATAAAGTTAAATTGGGTTTGGAAGGTAAAGTCAATTTAGTTTTACTGTTAGGAGTAATCGGCGCAGTTTTATTGAGTGGTTTCTGGCATCCCGGCATATCTTATAATGTTTATCATGTTGAGGTGGAATTACAGAATCTTGTTCGCGATGTCCTGTTACTGAGTCTGACAGTTGCGAGCTGGAAAATAACATCAATGGATGTGCGAAAAGCTAATGAATATTCATGGTTCCCAATCATGGAGGTTGCCAAATTATTCGCTGGTATTTTTGTGACTATAATCCCCGCGATAGCAATCCTCAAGGCTGGGATGGATGGTGCTCTGAGCCTGATAATAAAGTCGGTATCGGACAGTCAGGGCAATCCGGACAATAATATGTATTTCTGGGCTACCGGTGTATTATCCAGTTTTTTAGATAATGCACCGACTTATCTGGTCTTTTTCAATACTGCCGGGGGTGATCCGGTATCATTAATGACTACCGGACAGCAGACTTTGTTGGCTATCTCTGCCGGAGCCGTATTTATGGGTGCCAATACTTATATTGGCAATGCTCCTAATTTCATGGTCAAGTCAATTTCGGAAGAAGCCGGTATCAATATGCCGAGTTTCTTTGGCTATATGATAAAGTACTCGATACCGATTTTAATTCCGATTTTCATCATCATCAGTCTGATTTACTTCTGATGCGCATAACCCGAGTTACCACCAAAGCCGGGGATGGGGGAAATACACGGTTGGGAAACGGTCAAAAAGTAGGAAAGGAGCACCTGCGAATTCGCTGTCTCGGTGGTCTGGATGAATTAAATTCCCAATTAGGGCTAACAATTTCTGGGGTGGAGGACAGAGGAATAAAAACGGAATTACAGAAAGTTCAGAATGATCTGATGAATATCAGTGGTGAAATATCATTACCTGATAAAAGCCCGGATTTGTTGGATAGAAACAGGGTTGTCAAATTGGAAAAGCGCATACAGCAAGTGAATGCGGTTCTTCCCAAACTGAAAGAATTTATCCTCCCCGGCGGAAATGAATTTACCGCGCGCCTGCATGTTACTCGAGCCGTGTGCCGTCGTGTGGAATGTGACCTCGTAGCATTATTCAGAACCGAATCAATAGACCAACAATTAATTGTTTATATCAACCGGTTATCGGATTTTTTCTTTGTATTGGCCCGTTATGCTAACCAGGTAGCAGGTAATAATGAATCAATTTGGGAACATCCTGCTTAAAAATACAGTTATCCGATCTTACTTGCTTATGATAAAAAAAACCGGTAGAATTTGTGATAATTACATTAAGATGAGGTATATTTAAACCTTTTGGGTATGCTGAAGATGATCGATTGGGAAATACTACATAAACTGATAGCCGATGCAAAGCGGATTTTATTAACTACCCATGAAAATCCGGATGGCGACGGGCTTGGATGTGCCAGCGCGATGCTACATTATTTAAATGGGCTGAAGTTAGATACTCGTATCGTTTGCGCCACTGAATTACCTAAGGAATATGCCTTTTTATCCTATGCCGAATCAGTGGAATGTTATGAACCGCAAATCCATGATGAATGGCTGGCAACTGTTGACTTGGTGCTTGTGTTTGATATTGGTGATTTTAGAAGATTACGGGATATCGGTCAGCAAATTCTAACCAATAACATTCCTTCCATAAACATTGATCATCATGTACAAACCAACAATAGTCAGTTCAATTATAATTTTATTGATTTAGAAGCAGCCGCCACTGGTGAAATGCTATATGACTTTTTTAAACCCATCTATCCGGACAGCCTTCCTTTACCAATTGCGGAGGGTCTATACACGGCTATTATTAACGATACCGGTTCTTTCCGCTACAGTAACACTACTGAACGCTGCCATGAAGTGGCAATCGAATGCATCCGAGTGGGTATAAAACCTCATAAAATTTACCAAAATATCTATGAATCAAATTCCATTCCCCGTATTAAACTGTTAGGATTAATACTAAATACCGTGCAGTTTGATTTTAACGGTGAACTGGCATGGTTTAAAATTGATCAGAATATGATGATTCAATGCGCAGCGGAAAACTCCGACGTGGATGGCTTTACCGATTATATACGTACGATTCGTGGTGTTGAGGTAGCTGTGATGTTGTATCAGAACGGCGCCAATACCTGCCGAATCAACTTCAGATCCAAAGGAAAATACAATATTCAAACTGTTGCTCAAGAAATGGGCGGTGGAGGACATCCCTTTGCCGCCGGCGCGGTTATCGATGGTAACCTGGATTCGGTAGCGCATAAAGTATTACAGGCTACAATTAATTCTTTGCAATCCCAGAATAATCCGCAGGACGCATGAAAATAACAATTGCGAGAGATGCCGGCTATTGTTTTGGTGTGCGTAATGCAGTCGATATTGCTTACAAAACAGCCCGTGAACACGGCGAAGTATATATGCTTGGTCACATTGTACATAATGAAAAGGTTGTTGATGATCTGGCTGAAGTCGGTGCCCGCATTGTGAATGAACTAACTGCTGTTCCGGAGGGAAAGCCGGTGCTTTTCCGTGCGCACGGAACGACCAAATCAATATGGGAAGATGCACGTGCTACGGGAATTAATATTGTGGATGCCACCTGCCCATTGGTACGCGATATTCACCATGAAGTAAGCAATTTGCAGGATAAGGGCTATAAAATTATTATTATTGGCGATCATGGGCACGATGAAGTAGTTGGTATTGCCAGCCAGGTAAAAGAGGCTACGGTCATTGCTACTCCCGATGAAGCAAATTTGTTAAGCAAGATCAAACGGGCCGGAGTGGTCAGCCAATCCACCCAGTCGATTGAAAATGTGCAGGCGATCATCAATGTATTAATGACCAAGGTTCATGATTTGCGTTTTATCAATACGATCTGTTTTCCCACCAAACGCAATCAGGAGCAGATCGTGGAATTGGCCGACAGTTGTGATATGGTAATTATTATTGGCAGTTTTACAAGCGCCAATTCCAAACGGTTGACCCAATTAGCCAGGAGTCGAAATGACCGTTCATATCAAGTGACGGCAGCCGAAGATTTGGACCCCAAATGGTTTGTCAATATCAAAACAGTGGGTATCTCCGCCGGGGCGTCCACGCCGGATACGGTAATTAAAGCAGTTACCCATGTGATTGAAAAAATTGCTAAACAGCAGAATCAGGATGTTAGTTATGGATAAAGGATCATTTAAAGTAAAAGTAGGTCTGGCCGAAATGCTCAAAGGTGGTGTAATCATGGATGTGACCACTGTGGAACAGGCCAGGATTGCTGAAGATGCCGGTGCCGTTGCCGTGATGGCATTAGAGCGGATTCCGGCTGAAATCAGAAAAGATGGTGGTATCGCCCGAATGAGCGATCCTGAAATGATAAAGGGAATTCAGGATAAAGTTTCCATTCCGGTGATGGCTAAGTGTCGGATCGGTCATTTCGCCGAGGCGCAGATACTGGAAGCGCTGGAAGTTGATTTTATTGATGAAAGTGAAGTATTAACACCGGCTGATGAGGCCAATCACATCTGGAAATATGATTTTAAAGTACCTTTTGTTTGTGGTTGTCGCGATCTGGGAGAAGCCTTGCGTCGAATCGGAGAAGGAGCTGCCCTGATTCGCACCAAAGGTGAAGCGGGTAGTGGTAATATTGTTGAAGCCGTTCGTCATATGCGGCGGGTGCAAAGCGAGATGAAAGAACTTACCACAATGGGCACTGAAGAATTAATGGCTCAAGCCAAAGTACTGGGAGCGCCATTTGACCTGGTTCAACAGGTGGCGAGTACCGGCAAAATGCCAGTACCCAATTTTGCGGCTGGTGGAATAGCTACTCCCGCCGATGCTTCGTTGATGATGCAACTGGGAGCCGAAACAGTATTTGTGGGTTCCGGAATATTCATGAGTGAAGACCCTGCCCACCGTGCCAGAGCTATCGTTGAGGCAGTATCCTATTATGATGATCCAAAGAAATTAGCGGATGTTTCCACCGGCTTGAAAAGCGCTATGAAAGGACTGGATATTGCGGAAATTCCTGCTGAACAACGAATGCAGGAGCGTGGTTGGTAGTGAAAATTGGCCTGCTTGGTTTACAGGGTGATTATGCTAAACATAGTAAGGTATTATCCCGGCTGGGCCTGCTATCGGTGCTTGTGCGCTACCCGCAGCAGTTGTCCAATGTGCAGGGTTTGATAATTCCTGGTGGTGAATCCACGACAATGACCAAATTGATCAAAGCAACCGGAATTCGCCAACCACTGTTGGAGTTTGCAGATCAATTCCCCATTCTGGGTACCTGTGCTGGCCTGATAATGATGGGTAATCAACAGGGTGATAAACGCGTTGATAATCTGAGTATATTAAATGTACAAGTGGAACGCAATGCTTACGGGCGGCAAATCGAATCATTTACTGATAATTTGGTTGTTAATTATGGCAACCGTGAGGAAATAATTCCGGCAACATTTATCCGGGCACCTCAGATCACGGCAACCGGGCCGGAAGTAGAGGTTCTTGCGCAATACCGCCACCAACCGGTAGCGGTTAGGCAAGGGCGTCATATCGGACTTACTTTTCATCCTGAATTAGACGATGTAACTCTATTCCACCAAATGGCATTTTGCAGTAGATAAAGCGAATGATATCTGAAACTAATATGGATTATAAAATATTATCGCGCATTCATAGTCCGGCCGATCTTAAACCGTTATCCTTGACTGATTTGAAGTTACTGTGCCAGGAACTGCGGGATTATATAATTTCAATTGTAAATGAAACCGGAGGACATTTAGCGCCTACTTTAGGTGTAATTGAATTAACAGTAGCCTTGCATTATGTATACGATATGCCAATAGATAAAATTGTTTGGGATGTAGGACATCAGGCTTATGCCCATAAGATTTTAACCGGACGCCGGGATAAATTTCACACAATCAGGCAATATCAAGGACTAAGTGGATTTCTGAAACGTTCGGAAAGCGAATATGATTCATTTGGTGCCGGTCATGCCTCAACTTCCATATCTGCTGCACTGGGGATAGCTGCTGGTCGGGATCAAAATAATACTGATTTTCGCGTTGTGGCAGTGATTGGAGATGGTGCAATGACTGGCGGTCTGGCATTTGAAGGGATCAATAATGCCGGATCTTTACGGAAACAAATAATTGTTATTTTAAATGATAACAAGATGTCCATAAGTCCCAATGTAGGGGCTATGCGTACCTATCTGAATCGTATTCAAACCAATCCATTGTACAACCGAATACGTGACGAAGTGTGGAATTGGACAAGTACGCTTCCGATTGGAAAATATGCGATACGGATGGGCTTGAAAAAAATTGAAGAGAGTCTTAAAAATTTGCTGGTGCCAGGTATCCTGTTTGATGAACTGGGCTTTCGCTATTTCGGTCCCATTGATGGGAATGATCTCGATGAATTGGTGACAACATTACAGAATATTAAAGACATTAAGACACCGGTATTGTTACATATTAATACAAAAAAAGGTAAAGGATTGGGAGTAGCGGAAACGGACCCTGTAAAATATCATGGAATTTCCGGCAATCATAATTCTGCCCAAGAACCTGAGCCCCAGTCTTTGGTACCATCATTTCAGGATGCATTTGGCGAGCTGGCCTGCGAGATCGCTCGCAATCGTCAGGATACGGTTTGCATCACTGCTGCGATGCGGGAAGGTACCGGCCTGGCACCCTATGCTCAAGAATTTCCGACCCGTTACTTTGATGTGGGCATCGCCGAAGGACATGCAGTGACTTTTGCCGGTGGCCTCGCTACGGAAAATATTCGTCCTATAGTGGCAGTGTATTCCACTTTTTTACAACGTGCTTACGATCATATTATCCATGATATTGCCATTCAGCGCTTGCCGGTTATTTTCTGTTTGGACCGGGCCGGCCTGGCGCGGGAAGACGGTCCTACTCATCATGGAAGTTTTGATTTGGTGTACTTGCGCATGATACCTAAAATGATCGTGGCTGCGCCCAAGAATGGGAATGAATTGCGCCATTTACTTTATACGGCACTTAATTACAACGAAGGGCCATTTACCATCAGGTATCCCAAAGCAAGTGCGGTGGAATTTACTCGGGCCGGACAGGTGGAGTTATTACCCATAGGTAGCTGGGCGGTTGAACGGCCAGGAAGCGACATTGCTATTTTAGCAGTTGGTCCTTTGGTTTATACGGCCCTTGAGGTGGCTGAAAAGCTAGCCCAAAAAGGCATTTCCTGTGAGGTTGTCAACTGCCGATTTGTGAAGCCTTTCGATAATAAATATTTGAATAACATAATAAAACGATTCACTAAAATTGTAACACTCGAAGAAGGTGCCTTAACCGGAGGGTTCGGGGAAGGTGCGCTAAATTGGTTAAACAATCACGGCTATAAAGGTCAATTGCTACCGGTGGGATTTCCCGATGAATTTGTAACTCACGGTACCCGTCGGGAATTGCTGAAACTACTTAAAATGGATTCAAATGGACTTGAAAAATCGATTCAATCGCTATTTTAAGTATGCCAACACTGTTATATGAATCCATTGTTAGTGAGTAGGTTATATATGAATTCCGGGTTACTACAATTCAGGTTTACAAGGGCCATTTATGCTATACTTTTAAAGCTGGCGCTGCTGTGTGTAAAATCCCGGGATTTTTAAGATACAATGAAACAATTTTTATTGAATGAAATAATGAGTAACAGCCGTGAGTAAGAAGAACCAGGTTTTTAACAAAGCTTATGAGCAATGGAAAAGTGAGGTAAACAGCGCACCCTCCAGGGATTACAATTTTGATACGGTGAGCGGTCAACCCGTAGATTTGCTCTATCTGTCTGATAAAGCACCCCAGGAATATCTTGATCAACTTGGCTTTCCGGGTCAATATCCCTATACACGTGGGGTACATCCGAATATGTATCGTGGCCGATTGTGGACTATGCGTCAATTTTCCGGGTTTGCCACACCCCGGGAGACCAACCGGCGTTTTCGCTTTCTACTGGAGCAGGGTCAGACCGGTTTATCGGTGGCCTATGATATGCCTACCCTTATGGGTTATGATCCGGGCCACCCCTTCGCACTTGGTGAAGTTGGTAAATGCGGCGTAAGTGTCGCCTCGCTTGCCGATATGGAAATCCTGTTCGATCAGATCGATCTGGGGCAGATATCGGTATCACAGACTATCAATGGTCCGGCGGTAATCCTGCTGGCTTTCTATATTGCCGTAGCGGAACTTCAGGGTGTTTCCCCTGAACGACTGCGTGGTACCCTGCAGAATGATATATTAAAAGAATTTATTGCTCAGAAAGAGTGGATATTTCCACCAGAACCATCCATGCGCATCATTACCGATATGATTGCTTTCTGCACCACTCGATTACCACAATTTAATACCATATCTATCAGTGGCTACCATATTCGCGAAGCCGGTTCGACCGCCGTTCAGGAGCTGGCATTTACACTGGTGGATGGTTTTACATATGTGGACTATGCCCAAAAAGCAGGGCTGAATGTGGATGACTTCGCTCCCCGGTTATCCTTCTTTTTTAATTCTCATCTGGATTTCTTTGAAGAAATTGCCAAATACCGCGCCGCCCGCCGGATCTGGGCCAGGCACATGAAAGAGAAATACGGTGCCAGGGATCCGCGTTCATGGAAACTGCGTTTTCATACCCAGACTGCCGGCTGTTCGTTGACTGCGCAACAACCAGAGATAAATATCGCCCGCACCGGATTTCAGGCCTTAGCTGCTGTTTTGGGTGGAACTCAATCACTGCATACGAATTCAATGGACGAAACACTGGCGCTTCCAACCGCCAAAGCCGCTGAAATTGCTTTACGAACCCAACAATTGATAGCGTTTGAAACCGGTGTCGCGAATGTAGCTGATCCTTTGGGTGGTTCATGGTATGTGGAACAATTAACCGATAAAATGGAAGCCGAGGCTGAACGCTATTTTACTGAAATCGAACAATTGGGCGGTGTCATTCCGGCAATTGAGGCCGGCTATTTCCAACGTGAAATTGCTCATGCCGCTTCTGAATATCAGCGTAAGATTGACAGTAAACGCCGGATAGTGGTTGGAGTTAATGAGTTTATCAAAGAAAATGAACAAATTGAAATTTCATTACTCGAGATTGGCAAAGAATCAGAGGAAGTGCAATACAAGGCAATTGCGAATTTGAAAGCCCGTCGTGATGAAAGTTATGTAAACTCAACTTTAGCGGCTGTACAAGCAGCCTGTGCCAGCGAGGATAATTTGATACCTGCCATAATTGAAGCAGCCAAAGCATATGCAACACTGGGGGAAATAGTTGCTGCCATGAAAGATGTGTTTGGTGAATGGCAGGAAACAACCGTGTTTTAATAGGATGAATGATGAATAATCGCTCTAAGATTACCATAACGGTTGTTGTTGTTGTGACCCTGTTTTTTATATGGATAATAAGCGGGACTCAGGGTAAGGAGGTGCCTTTTCTTTCGATTGAGGAATTAGTCACTGGTGAATATGATCAGGATAGATTCAGGCTTGGGGGTAATGTCCAAGCTGGGTCAATCCAAATTGCTGAGGATGATTTATTGAAGGTGGAATTTATTCTTAAACAGGGTGAATCTATTATAAAAGTGCATTATTATAAAACACGACCGGATTTGTTTGCAGATTACTGTGAAGTCATTGTCGAAGGTGAATACCGTAACAATGAGTTTTATGCTGATAATTTGATGACTAAATGTGCCTCGCGCTACGAAGGTGATTTGCGCGATAAGAATTCCTATAATTTAGACGAAATATGATCCATTCCATGGCTACGCTTGGCACGGTTTCCCAGAGCCTTGCTCTGGGATTTACGGTTCTCTCTATTATTTTAATCGCCCAATTTTTACGATCAGGAGATACAAGATTATATGTGAGCGGGCGACGATCTGCCGTTATTGCCGCCGGTCTTGTGATCCTGTCAACGCTAGTTCTTCTACGTGAATTAATTCAAAGTAATTTTAATTTGGAGTATGTAGCTCACTATACCAGTATAGCGACACCATTGTTATATAAAATTTCTGCTTTATGGGCAGGGCAGGCGGGTTCATTACTCTTCTGGGTTTTTATTGTAGCGGGTTACATCTTGATTGTGATTTATCAAAATCGTACTGTTAATAAGGTGATGATGCCCTGGGTAATCATGATTTTAATGGCGATTCAATTTTTTTTCCTATATATGACCAACTTTATAACGAATCCCTTTTCTCCCGTGGAAGCGGGTATAATAATATCAGACGGAAATGGATTGAATCCATTATTACAGAATGTTACCATGGCAATTCATCCACCAACTCTATATCTCGGCTATGTAGGGTTTGCGATTCCCTTCACATTCGCAATGGCCGCCTTGATAACCGGTGATACGTCCGCTACCTGGATCAAACTGATTCGGCGCTGGACTTTATTTACCTGGTTAGCGTTGGGAATTGGGATATTGCTGGGAGCCTGGTGGGCTTATCAGGAACTGGGTTGGGGTGGTTACTGGGCTTGGGATCCGGTGGAAAATGCTTCATTGATGCCTTGGTTGACCGCTACGGCCTTTATTCATTCGATCATAATCCAGGAAAAACGGGATATGTTACGGGTCTGGAATATGATTTTGATCATTATTACTTTTACACTCAGCATTTTTGGTACTTTCCTGACTCGTAGTGGAATCATGTCTTCGGTACATTCCTTTACGGCTTCATCTTTAGGTCCATTATTCCTGGGGTTTGTATTTTTGATTTTAGCAGGCTCATTCCTATTATTGTATAAACGATTACCAATGTTACGTACCAAAAACCGTATCGAATCGTTTGTATCACGTGAGAGTGGTTTTCTTTTCAATAACGTTATATTCATTGTTATGTGTTTTGCGGTATTCTGGGGAACCATGTTCCCGGTATTGACCGAAGCAGTTCGGGGAACAAAAATAACCGTTGGAGCACCTTTCTTCAACCAGGTTAATATTCCCATTGGATTGTCATTACTCTTTTTGACCGGTATTGGTCCGGTATTAGCTTGGCGGCGTACATCTAAACAGGTGTTAATAAAACAATTTTCTTTACCGGTGTTGGTCAGTCTGGTAGCGCTGGGAGTGTTCATTCTCCGGGGCTTACAGGGCTATGTCATGATTTCATTTGTTTTGGCAGTCTTTGTGACGACAACAATTGTTCTTGAATTTGCTCGAGGCATTGCTGCTAGGCACCGTCGCTTTAATGAATCGGTCGTATTGGCGTTCTGGCAAATGCTCCGGAAAAACCGACATCGTTATGGGGGCTATATCGTCCATTTTGGGATTGTCCTAATGTTTGTAGGATTTACCGGAAAAGCGTTTAACCGGGAAATTGAAACCGCTATTCGAACGGGCGATAAATTTCATCTATCCGGATATGAATTTGAATTGCAGGAAATCGAAACAGAAGAGCGTCCTAATCATTTTGCCTGGATCGCTCATCTTAAAGTAGTGAAACTTGGCGTAGGACCTGTGACCCATCTTTTTCCTGAAAAACGGATTTATTTCCATCGTAATCCCGACCAGCGAAAACACCAACCGCATAGTGAATTAGATATCCATACAACCCTTAAGCAGGATATATATTCTGTATTTTCCGGATATGACACTAAAACTAAGTCAGCGTCATTTAAAATAATGATCAATCCCTTGGTTAGTTGGGTATGGATTGGCAGTTATATTTTTGTCCTCGGCACACTGATTGCCCTTTGGCCCAATAGGAGGAAAAAATAAATGGAATTACTACTCATTTTTCTGATATTTATCAGTAGTGTGATATTTGTGGCGCAACCATTATTTCAACCGGCTGTGCTCGACACCAGTAAGACTAAGGCTGAATTAGCTGCGTTGGAATCGGAAAAACTATCCCTTTATCACCAGATAAAACAAGTTGAAATGGAACGTGATCTGAGTCTGCTTTCTGAAGAAGATTACCAATCTGCCCGCCAACGCTTAAAATTGGAAGCTTCTCAAGTAATTGGTAGAATAAACATTATGAAAGTAAAGCGCTAAACATCCTTGATTGCATCAGAATTGTTATCAGTTACCGATCTAGATAAATCTTTTTATCACCGGCCGATCTTAAAAGATTTTAATCTGCAGATAGCTGGCGGAGAAATTGTAGCCGTCATGGGGAGAAATGGCGTAGGAAAATCGACTCTTTTCCGGGTTTTAGCACGAATTTCTTCCCCCGTAAACGGCGAAATTACTTTTCAAGGAAGATCGATTCTGAAGGGACCTGATTCAAACCGTAAAGGTATCTTATACCTTGGGCACGCTCCAGGCATGTATCCGCCACTGTCTGCGGTGGAAAATTTGCAGCTCATTTCTGCCATCTATACTTCACCAGTTTCACAATCCGAGGTTAAGTCTGCCCTGAATAGAGTTGGATTGACTGATCAGGTCAACGATCCGATTAAAATTTACTCACAGGGCATGTTGCAGCGTTTAAAGCTGGCCTTGGCCATTCTGGTTGACTGGAAACTCTTATTGTTTGATGAGCCGTTTACCGGATTGGATGCACAAGGTAGAAAATTTACCGAAATGATTTTAGCGGATTGGAAACAAGCTGGTCGAACTGTTATGTTGGTGACGCATGATTTTGAGTGGAGTTGGAACTTTTGTACCCGCCTAGTTATCCTTGAATCAGGTATTGTACAATATGATTTCTCTCCCAGTGATAACGATTTTACTGACGCGGAGAACCAATTCCGCAAATTAATTGGCTGATATGTTTTTACGGCTGTTAAAAAAAGATCTGCTGGTTGAATTTCGCTCCCGGGAAGTTAGCGCCTCGATGCTCACATTTGGTTTAGCAGTGATCATGATATTTTCTTTTTCAATCAATATATCACCGGATTTATTCCGTCGTTTTGCTCCCGGATTGTATTGGATAATGGTATTATTCATTGCGGTATTGGGCCTACATCGCATGTTTAGTCACGAGAAAGAATTTGACACTTTCAGTATGATTATTTCCGCGCCGGTGGAACGTGGTTTAATTTTTCTCGCTAAGTGGGTTAGCGGCGTCCTTTTCTTGACGGTGGCAGAGATACTGATAACCCTGCCATTTCTATTATTTCTTCAGGTCGGAATTCCTGAACAATGGGTAATTTTGATCGTAATAATTTTACTTGGAAATATTGGTATTATGGCCATTGGCAGTTTAGTTTCAGGTTTAGCAATGCGGGCAAAAATGAGCGAAGTATTACTGCCAATTCTGTTGTTCCCTCTGGTTTCACCACAGATTATTGCCACCGTCCAAGCGACTACTGCAGTGTTTGACGGCAAACCATTGGCGAGCTGGCAATTGTGGCTAAACTTAATGATTACATTTGCTCTGGTTTTCGGTTTGGCCGGATATCTATTTTTTGAACATATTACAGAAGAATAATGTTTGTGACTCGATTCAATAACCGACTGCGAACCGGAATTATCATAATGATCCTGTTAATGATAATTAATCTGGTAAATATTTTATTTAATAGTCCGCTGGTTCCGATTCAGCAATGGGCGCAAAAGATTTTTTATTACCATGTTCCCTGTGCCTGGGTCGCGTTTCTATCATTTTTTATTGTGTTGATCGCAGGAATAATGTTTCTTAAAACCAAGAATTACAAATATGATCGTCTGGGATTGGCTGCGGCGGAATTAGGTACGTTTTTCACCGTATTAGTTCTGATTACCGGGCCAATCTGGGCCAGCGCGATTTGGGGAAAAGCCTGGACTTGGGAGCCGCGCCTGACGACAACCTTTGTTTTATTCCTGATCTACAGCGGTTATTTCATGCTCCGAGAATTTGGTGGCGCTCCGGAGAGAGTTGCCCGCTATGCCGCCATTCTGGGAATTATCGCTTTTATTGATGTACCGATTATCTTTATTTCAGTGCGCTTTTGGTCTCCTGAAGTACAATCGCATCCACAGGTGGAAATGGCTCTTCAGCCAACCGGAATAATGACGACGTTTTTCTTTTCATTATTCACGTTTACGATGCTGTATTTTTTAATGTTGTGGATAAGAACAGGCATCCTGAGTTTGAAGGTTAAAAATCAATAGGTCCGCTATGGAATACAATTTTTTCAATCATTTTATTTTCACTTATTTAATTGTGCTGATTGCATTGATTGGCTGGTTCTCGATGATGTTTATCAAAGGAAAGCGATTAATTCGACCAAATAAGAGTAAAACAGGGAGTTAATATTATGCCGCGTAAAATTGTACATGTCGTTGGAACCGGTACAATCGGGGAACCCCTGATTGGATTACTCTGTGATTATCGCACTCAATTGGGGATTGATGAAGTAACTTTTCATAAGAATACTCCCCTAAAAAGTGATCGCCCCAAGATACATGGTTTACTCCATCGAGGAGCCCGGTTATCGGTCGATGAAAAGCGCTACCACGAATTCCGAAAATTTGGAATGGACCCGGAACTTGAGACAGAAGAATCGATCAAACGCGCATCGGTAATAATTGATTGTACACCAAAAGGAATTGGTAACTACCATAAAGAAGAATACTACCAAAAATATAAAGACACAGTAAAAGGTTTCCTGGCACAAGGTAGCGAAGATGGATTTGGAAAAAAATACGCTCGGGGCGTCAATGATAAAGCTTTGGTATCGGGTGAAGATAATTTTATCCAAATCGTTTCCTGCAATACTCACAATCTGGCTTGTATAACGCGGACCTTAGCTCTATATGACAACGTTGATCCGGATAATCTTATTGATGCCCGTTTTGTGTGTATACGCCGTGCCAATGATCTCAGCCAGATAGGTAGCTACATACCTGCTCCTCAGGTCGGTCGTCATAGTTCCGAAATATATGGTTCACACCATGCTAAGGATGCGGCGGCTCTTTTCCGAACTCTGAACATGGACCTTGATCTTTTTTCTTCAGCGATGAAAGTCAACAGCCAGTACATGCATGTATTATGGTTCGATCTTAAAGTAAAAGAACCAACTACCTTAAATGATGTTAAAGACCGTTTATGGGCAAACCCGTTGGTTGCCCTGACAACCAAGGACATGACCAGTACAGTGTTTTCCTTCGGACGTGACCAGGGACATTATGGTCGTATTTTAAATCAGACCGTCATTGTAGTACAAACTTTGAATGTACGTAATGATCATGAGATCTGTGGATTTTGTTTCACACCCCAAGATGGAAATTCGCTTTTAAGCAGTATCTCGGCGACCGAATGGTTAATGTTTCCACACTCCTATGAAGATAAAATTCAGTGTCTGTCTGACCTCTTTTTCAAGGAAATATAATTATCAAAGTCCATAATTTTGTTACGGGTCCTTTTCAAGAAAATACTTTTCTAATTGAAGAAATGAATTCCAAATACGCGCTATTTATAGATCCCGGTGATGAGGCCCAGCGTTTAACTGAAACAGTCGAACAATTGCAAATAACTCCGCTGGCAATTATCAATACCCATGCCCATCTGGATCATATCGGCGCGGTGGCAGAACTTAAAGACCACTTTGGAATTCCGTTTTATCTCCACCGTAATGAAAAACCGGTTCTGGATTCAGCAGAGTCCTCTTATCAGATGTTCGGATTGCTACCACGGAAAGCACCAGTAGTGGATGCCTGGCTGGAAATAGACCAACCACTGGAGATTGGACCATTCCATATAACCTGCATTGCGACTCCTGGCCATACACCGGGCGGTGTCTGTCTGAGAATTGACGATCATGTTTTTACTGGTGACACATTGTTTCGTGGGTCCATCGGTCGAACTGATCTTCCTGGGGGGAATTGGTCTGAATTAGAGACATCTTTAGTGCATCTGTTTCAGCATTTGAATGCTGAAGATTATATTCATTGCGGCCATGGTCCGGACACAAACCGGGAACTGGAGTTGTCGGGTAATCCATTTATCAGACCACTGCAGCACCGTATTGCCAGTACTGATTCGTTATCAATGTAGCCGCAATTTCATTATGGTTCACCTGGTCGGAAATTTTGCAATAGTCTGATATGTATTAACCATGTCTGCCAAACCCAATAATTCTTACAGTAATAGTTTGTATCAGCAGTTTTGCCAAAATATTACGGTAAAATGGGATTCGTTTCACAAATCCAGCGTTTTGCTGGCAGTATCTGGTGGTTCGGATTCGATTTCCATGCTCCACCTTTTTCAGCGGCTTTCACAGGAACAGGATTTACGGATCGGTATTGCTCATGTGAATCATCAATTGCGTCCGGAATCAGATGTTGAAGCTGATTTTGTGAGAGAATTATGTCGGAAATTACATCTTACATACTGGGAGTTAGCGCTTGACCCGGCCGAGAAATCACCGGCTATGAGTACGGAAGCCTGGGCCCGTGAAGAACGATACCGGGTATTACAGGAGCTGTGTAAAATTGAAAAATATGATTTCATCGCGACGGCTCATCATTTAAATGACCAGACCGAAACTGTATTAATGCATGTGGGTGAGGGAAGTGGAATTGAAGGCTTGCAAGGTATTCGCGAACAGCGCGGAAATATCATCCGACCATTGTTGTCCTTCGAGCAGAGTGCCTTGGAAAAGTATAATAATGATAAAGGTTTCAAATGGATTGAGGATAGCTCTAACGCGGATATCAATATTCCACGAAATTACATCAGGCATATTATTGTTAAGCGCTGGCAGAAAGACAACCCGAATTTATTAGAAGCAATTCAGTTTTTGTGTGAGCGGGCTACCGATTATGATAATGCGCTAAAATTTATTTTAGACCGGATTCATCATGATGTTGTTCAAAACGTTACTAGTAATTCTTTCCGGTTAGATGGAAAATATTTATCAGAATTACCGCGGTTGTTAAAACTGGCAATGATCCGGAAATTAATCGGCGGAAATGACCAGCCCTGGCGACGCCATCACTGGAATTCACTCCATAATTTTATAGTTAGTCCATCAACGGGACGATTTCACGAATTGCCCGGTGGTTGGATACTGCTCAGTGATCGCGGAAACTGGCTGTTATCACAGGATAGTGAATCTAAGCAGTATTGCCAACCTGTAGTGCGGAATTCGAAGACAACCTGCGGTTATTTTCTCCTTAAATGGCGATCAGTGAAGGAAGTTAAACAATTTACCAGTACACCTTGGGTAGAGTATATTGATGAAGGCTTTTTGCAGGGTAAAAGCCTGATTATTAGAACCTGGCAGCCCGGTGATCGTTTTCAACCACTCGGAATGCAAGGTAGAAAAAAAATCAGCGATTTTTTAATTGATGAGCAGGTTGATCGCTTCCAGAAAAGGCGTCAGCTGGTATTGGTGGCTGATGAAGAAATTATCTGGGTATGCGGCCGTAGAATCAGCAATTTGGTCAGGATTACTCCGCACACGCAGTCAATTGTGGAACTTTCAATTGAACTTAAAGTTGGTAAATGATGATAAAAACCGATTATGATCTGGAAATGATTATTTCAACGGAGCAGATCGAACAGCGTGTACAGGCACTAGCTGATGATATCTCGAATCGTTTTAAAGAAGAAGTCCCGATTCTGATTGGAATCCTGAATGGCAGTTTCATTTTCCTGTCTGACCTGATGCGTGCCATGAGCATTGATTGTGAAATGGATTTTATTAAATTAGCGAGTTATGACGGACAAACATCGACCGGAACGGTTAAATTGCTGAAAGATATTTCAGCCGATATTACCGGCCGCCACGTAGTCATTGTTGAGGACATTATCGATTCCGGATTGACAATTAAATTTTTAAGAGATCGGCTCAAAGGAGCGTCCCCAAAATCGGTGACGATTGTCACTTTGTTGATGAAACCGGCAGTAGCCCGGCTCGAATTTCCGATTGAGTATGTGGGCTTTGAAATACCACCGGATTTTGTGGTGGGTTACGGACTCGATTATAATCAAAAATTACGACATTTACCGGCAATATACCGGGTAAAAGGAATGGATTAATCCATGGAAGAGAATAAAACTCCGCGCAGAAGGAGAAGAAAAGTACCAAAACCAATCCCACCGGAGATGCGGAAAAGCAAACGACCGGTCCGTAAATCCAATGCCGGCAACACCAAAGGTAATAAAAAATCACCGGGAAATGCTTTTCAATGGAAACGAGCCGGAAAAACGTCACTGATTTGGGTAGTGATATTGATGACTGCAATCATTTTGTCCGGATTATTCACCAACCAGAATGGCAAAGAAATAGAAATTCAATACTTTCAATACCGTGATTTTCTGACTCAGGGGATATTCAAAGAAGCAGTTATTATTGATGATATTCTTCATGGAACATTAATGATGCCCCAGACGATTGTAAAAGAGTTTGGCGTATTAAATGATGTAAATAATGTATATGTCAAGTTACCCTTCATTGATCGGGAAGTTCTGGAAGATTGGGACGAGTATAATCTGCGCTATAGCTTTAAGGAAAAAACAATCGACTGGTCGGGTTATCTATTGAATTTTCTGCCCTGGTTTTTCCTGATCGGTGTGTGGCTGTTTATTATGCGCCGGATGCAGGGTGGCGGTGGTGGAATGCGTGGTATATTTAATTTTGGTAAAAGCCGGGCTCGGGTTTGGACTTCTGATATGCCTAAAGTTACTTTTGCCGATGTAGCCGGTTGCGTGGAAGCAAAAGACGAATTAAAAGAAATCGTTGATTTCCTGAAACGGCCAAAACGTTATGAAAGATTGGGTGCTAAAATTCCCAAAGGTGCCTTACTGATTGGACCCACGGGAACCGGTAAAACACTCCTGGCACGAGCGGTAGCCGGGGAAGCAGGGGTGGCTTTCTTCAGTCTAAGCGGTGCTGACTTTGTGGAGATGTTTGTCGGCGTTGGGGCGTCTCGTGTCCGTGATTTATTTGAACAAGGTAAAAAAAGTGCCCCCTGTATTGTATTTATAGATGAATTGGATGCTGTGGGGCGCCAGCGTGGCGCTGGTCTGGGCGGTGGACATGATGAACGCGAACAGACCCTGAATCAATTATTAGTGGAAATGGATGGTTTTGAGGTTAATCAACAGGTGATTATCCTGGCTGCAACCAATCGTCCGGATGTACTGGATCGGGCTTTGCTACGTCCGGGGCGATTTGATCGCCAGATTATTGTCGATGTACCAGATGTACAGGGTCGTTTGGGGATTTTAAAGGTACATACTAAAAATATTATAATTAATAAATCCCGTGTCAATTTAAAAACATTAGCCAAAGGGACCCCCGGTCTGGTTGGCGCCGATCTGGCGAATTTAGTTAACGAGGCTGCTTTATTGGCGGCACGTAAACGTAAGAATGCTGTGGACATGGTCGATTTCGAAGAGGCTAAAGATAAAGTAATGATGGGCATTCAGCGTCGAAGTATGATATTATCCGACGAGGAAAAACGTTTGACAGCTCATCACGAAGCCGGTCATGCACTGGTGGCTTCTTTGATACCGGGGGCTGATCCGATCCATAAGGTTTCGATAATCCCGCGTGGTCTAGCTCTGGGTGTAACCACGCAATTGCCGATTGATGAAAAACATGGTTATTCCAGAACCTATATTGAAACCCGGCTGGCAATTTTAATGGGCGGAAGAGCCGCAGAAGAGTTGGTTTTCAATGAATTATCCACCGGTGCCGGAAACGATATTGAGCAAGCCACCGATATTGCCAGAAAGATGGTTTGCGAATGGGGCATGAGTGATCGCTTGGGACCAATGACCTTTGGTAAACAAAATGAAGAAATATTTCTGGGGCGAGAGATACAACGACACCGGGATTACAGCGAAGCAACTGCCAGAATGATTGATGAAGAAACGGTACGATTTGTGCGCAAGGCCCAGAAACAAGCCCAAAAATTACTTTCTGATAATTTTGAATTACTGAAAACTATGGCTGAAGTTCTTCTGAAATACGAAACAATAGATGCCGAGGATATTCGGAAAATTCTGGATGGAAAAAAAATTCAACGTTCTCTCGGATCAAAGCGCCGGCCTCGTCGACGGACACCTAAACAACGAAAAACAGACAAACCCGAACCCACTATAAAAGCTAAAACTGCCACATAATCCATTAGATTGAATCACTGTGAATATTGATCAATTTAAAAACGTCTTCCGGGATTCGGAAGCACCATCCCTGCTTATGGGTATTTTAAATGTAACGCCTGATTCATTCAGTGATGGAGGAAAATACCTTGCTGTGGACAAAGCTGTAGATTACAGCTTGGAAATGATCTCCCAGGGAGCTGATATAATTGATGTTGGTGGTGAATCAACCCGACCAGGATCGAAACCGATTACTTTGAAAGAAGAATTGCAGCGTGTAATTCCGGTAATCAGAAAGTTACGTGAAAAATCATCCACCTGTATTTCGGTGGATACTTACAAATCCGGCTTGGCTAGGGAAGCAATTGCCAATGGCGCCGATATCATTAATGATATTAGCGGTTTCAATTTTGATCCGGATATGGTGAATGTAGTTCGCGATACAGGAACCTTGGCAATACTAATGCATATTAAGGGAACTCCCCGTCAGATGCAGTTTAATCCTCATTATGATGATCTTATGGGTGAGTTGACAGCCTATTTTAGGGAACGGCTTGATTTTGCTCATAGAGCAGGCCTGAATAGAAACCAGATAATACTCGACCCGGGAATTGGATTTGGTAAACGGCTTGAGGATAATTTTGAAATAATACGTAAATTGAGACAAATTGTTGATTTAGGAAACCCAGTATTGATAGGTCCGTCACGTAAATCTTTCATTGGCTTAACTCTCAACCTGCCTCCTGATGAAAGGGGTGAAGGAACCGCGGCGGCTGTTACTGCTGGTATCCTGAATGGTGCGCGAATATTGCGAATACATGATGTTTTGGAAATGAAACGGGTAATAACAATAACCGATCGAATACGGGGAATCCCGCAGGCATGACGCCAATACTGATCATTCAAATCGGCTTCCTGAACATATCGATAATCGATATCATTGACATTATTTTCGCAACTTGGATATTTTATAAAATTTACGTCTATTTCCGAGACACCCGGGCCGGTCAGATGCTAGTGGGGCTGATGATAATCATGTTTTTATCATTTTTATTCAATGCGTTTGGGCTAAGTGGTACTTCCTGGCTAGTTAACCAGTTTCAGACCGTATGGGTAGTTGCTTTCGTTATTTTATTCCAGCCCGAATTACGCCGATTATTAATTTATATCGGTCAAACTAGGTTCATCAGGTCCATTTTTAGAATGGGGACTTCAAGAACGATTCAGTCAATTGCCGAAGTTACAAATGAGCTGAAACAGCGGAAATGGGGCGCTCTGATCATTGTTCAACGGGAAACCGGTCTGCGGAGTTATAAAGAAACAGGGACTAGTATAAAAGCTGAAGTTAGCACCCCATTATTATTATCTATTTTTAACCCGACTTCGCCATTGCACGACGGTGCGGTTATTATACAGAACGACATTCTTGATGCTGCTGGTTGTATATTGCCTTTGACCGAAAGCTCAATGGTCGACCCCGAAATGGGAACACGCCATCGTGCGGCTTTGGGAATATCGGAAGAAACCGATGCTATCGTTGTTGTTGTATCAGAAGAAAAACAGCGTGTTTCAATGGCCGACAATGGTCGCTTCATCAAAGTTGATATGGATGAGATGGAGCTAAGACGTAATCTGAATCAGAAACTCTTTCTTTCTTCAAGCGATTAGAATTTGGCAAAGCCGCTTGGGCGGAAGAACAGATATAATGAAATATCTCCTGCCAGCCTTAATCGTTTCCACTATTCTGACAGGCCAACAATACACGGATGCTTTCCTCAGGATTGGTGCTTATCCGCGCTCAATTGGTGTTGGACAGGCGGTCTGTGCTTTAACCAGTAATAATTGGTGGTTTTCTCATTAATCCTGCCGCCAATGGATTTGTCAATGGTACTAATTTATCAGCTATGTATATCAACCAGTTTGGTTTGGCAGATTATATCGCTATTAGTACTAATCATCCTTGGCGTCAAATCTGGCAAGTGGGAATCAATCTAGTGAATTTATCGGTTGATAATATTCCTGAGCGACCGGATCTGCGGAGTATCCTGGATTTGGAGACCCGGCGTGATTCGATCAGGACCCTTGTGGCACGTGGTTTTTCAATATTTAAAGATCGGGAAACCGGGGTATTTCTTACACTTACCCGCAATTTATCAACAACCATTGATCTTGGTTGGCAAATAACACCATTTGATGTTCAAATTCCTATCGGTTTGAATATCAAATTATTACACAAGGAATTATACAATCTGGTTGGAAATGGCATAGGTGTTGATCTTGGTACAATGCTGAGCTTTAATTTAGCCGATGCCACAGGCTATGACTGGATCGGCGAATTAACCCTGGGACTATCAGTTTCCGATGTCGCCGGGACTTTAATTTATTGGAACAGCGGAAAATATGATAAAATCCATCCGGCTGTAATATCCGGAGTTGGATATCGTCATTCGTTTCAAGTAATTCCGGTGGATATTATTTTTCTAACGCAGAAAAAGTCGACTGAATCCGAATTTGATTTCGGTATGGAATGCATTTTAAAAAACCTGGTAGCCGTGCGTTTTGGAACTAATCTTGGGGCTATGCAGGGGGGATTGGGATTAATGCTTCCATTTGGAACAAGACCGGTTAGTATTGATTACAGTTTTACCGCGCATGACCTCGGGAATGCTCACCGGATTGGTGGAAGCATCACATTGTAATAGATTTAAGAATAAATGATTAAGATAGATATACTATGATCCGGTAGATTTTGAAAATGGGGATTATTTTAGTAGGGTTCTTTTTTTGGGCTTGTCCGAAGGTTGTGGAAGATCCGGACCCGCCGGCACCACCAGAAATAGTGGAAAAATCACTTCCGGAGGCCTGGGTAGAACAGGGAATCGATGCTGATAATACCAGTGAAGATCAAATCGTACTGATGTGGCATCCAAATCAGGAAGAAGATCTGGCGGGTTATGCCATTTACCGGGCGGATACCGTAATTACCAATAAATTCAATCATATAGCTACAATAGATCTTTTTCACACCCTGGGAGCCGATACAATATATTATGACGATAGTCTGCGAACCTATGTGGACTATTTTTATTTCATCCGTGCTCGGGATCATGCCGGTAACCACAGCCTCCCATCAGATACTATGACCTATCGTTTGTTGCAGGCACCCCAGTGTATTGCACCAATCGATATCAGTGTTGGGCAAAATTTCACCTTTGAATGGATGGATCGAGCAAGTGGATATGAATACTCAACTGAATATGTACTTAGAGTTGACAACATTAATTTGAATCAAACAGTATGGATCTGTCGATTTACTAATAGCTGGTACGGCCATGAGAATACAATACCAATTCCTTTTAATTATTTTCCCAGTGAACAAAGTGGACCTTCAAATCTGTTAATTTGTAATGGTCTGTATCAAACGTTGCCCCCGGGTATCTATCGTTGGAAAGTGAAAGCCATCAGTGAGGTCGACAATAATACAACGATAGATGAAGCAAGCGGTGAATCGGAGTGGATTTATTTCTCTATTGAATAAATCGATTATTTTGCATTGGTGCCTTAATAATATCCGTTTATGAGCAAATAGGATTTAAAAAATATTCCGTATTGTCTGAGTATGAAATCAATTTTACCATTATTAGTCACACTATTAATGATCTTTGGTGAATAATTTAGCAGCATATTTTTAGCTTGGCTTATTCGGGGACTTGTACTCTGGTAGGTTTTGCTGATGAATTATTCAGGTTAGATATTAATAAACCAAGATAAATTCCAGACAGAAATTTGGTTTCCATTCAATACTTTTGGTAATGGTAACCGGAATATGGAAATTACTATAAACATTATATTAGTGTTTCATAGCTACAGTTATCAAAATAAATCAGTTAAATGAAGAAGGGGAAATAATGAATTCGAATACTAAGGTGATGAATCGCTGGTTCGTTGTTATTGGGGCGATTTTGATTCAGCTTTGTCTGGGTGCCATCTATGCCTGGTCGGTCTTTACACCGCAATTAAAACAAGCTGGTTGGTCAGCCGCTCAAACCCAGGTTGTTTTTTCAGCCGGGTTAGCATTTTTTGCTATTGTCATGGTAATTGCAGGCCGTTTAATGCCCAAGATCGGACCTCGTAATCTGGCTATGGCCGGTGGAATTGTCCTCGGTGCCGGATATTTACTGGCGGGATTATTCGGTGGCACCAATTTCTGGGCGATTTTAATTTTTATCGGTGTGATCGGTGGATCGGGTATCGGGCTGGCCTATGTGGTCCCAATCGCGGTTGGGATGCGCTGGTTTCCGGATAAAAAAGGATTGATCACCGGATTAGCAGTGGCCGGATTCGGATTCGGTGCAATGCTGTGGGTCAAGCTGGCCGGTACCTGGGGAAATCTTATTACCGATCTGGGTATCAGCACCACTTTTTCAATCTATGGTGTCGTATTTCTGCTTTCAGTAGTGATCGGTGGTATCTGGATGGTATTTCCGCCGGAGGGCTGGAAACCGGAAGGCTGGACACCTCCCGAGCAACAGCCGGGTGCGGCCCGCCTGATCGGATCGGTGGATTTCAGCAGTGGTGAAATGCTTAAAACACCCCAATTCTATATGATTCTGCTGACATTCGCATTTGGCGCCAGTGCTGGTCTGATGAGCATCGGCTTAATGAAACTCTTTCCCATGCAAGCTCTTACGGCTGCTGCTGTGGCAAATGCCAGTGCAATTGCCGGTACGGCCATGGCGGTCTTTTTCTCTCTGGCCAATGGAATAGGGCGAATTGCCTGGGGCGCCATCAGCGACAAATTGGGTCGCAAACGATCTATAATTATTATGATGGCTACTCAAGGAATTATTGTAATTCTCTTCCAGTGGATGGCAGGGATTCCGGCATTATTATACCTGGGTGCTACTTTAATCGGTTTTAATTTTGGGGGTAACTTTGCTCTTTTCCCCACGATGACTGCCGATACATTCGGTACTAAATATGTTGGTCAGAATTATGGCTGGGTATTTCTGGCGTATGGAATCGGCGGCATCTTTGGTCCGATTTTAGGCGGTAAACTTGGTGATCTGGGGAATTTCCCATTAGCGTTCACTATTTGTGGCATATTATGTCTATTTGCAGCAATAATAATTTCTTTGGTGAAAGCGCCAAAGCGAGTTTGAGGACTTAAAATCAATATCAACTTTAATAAAAGGGCTGTCTAAACAGGCAGCCCTCGTATTTTATATGATAGTGATTATTATAGATTACGGTTGTGTAGCAGGAAAATATAACTCGAATACTGTTCCAATCTGAGGATAGCTTATGCAATTGATCCAACCATGATGTTGCTCAATTAGTCCATAAACGATTGACAGACCGAGACCGGAACCGTTGGTAGCCTCTTTTGTTGTAAAGAACGGTTCAAATATTTTTTGTCTGGTTTCCTCATCCATTCCGGCACCGTTGTCTTTTACTGTCAGTTTTACATAGGAACCGGGACTTATATTGACTGAATAATGCTGGGGGTTTGCAGTTATTTCATACTGCTCTGTTTGCAATTCAATTGTACCATAATCCTCAATCGCATCCCGGGCATTGAGGCAAAGGTTGGTGATAATCTGTTCCAGGGCATTTACATCAGCATTAACCAGACCAATGTTGGAATCTAAGTCAGCTTTAATTGTTACCCCATCCCTTATTGTTTGCTGTAAAAATTGAAGGTGATTATCAATAATGTTATTTAGATCTGTTGTTTGAAAATGAAGATCTTCATTACGACTGAAAGTCAGCAATTTGCGGGTCAATAACATAGCTTGATCCAGTTTTTTTAAAATAGTACAGTGATATCTTTGTATAGGGTCTTCTGGCGGGAGTTCAGCTTGGGCTAATTCAGTGTAACTGGAAATGCCGGTTATGATGTTGTTGAATTCATGAGCAATGCCGCTGGTTAATTGGCCAATCGCCTCCATTTTCTGAGCATGTCGCAACTGTGCTTCTATCTGACTTTTTTCCTGGTAATCTTTAATTCGCTGCGAGACATCACGGAATATGATTATGCTGCCTGATATTTGTTTTTTAGAATTAAAAAGGGGAGCTACTGTGCAATCGACGGGTAAACTATGTCCAGTGGCTTTGTTCTGCAGGATATGGTTATTGAACTGAATTGAACAATCTTGCCGGATTGCCTGTTTAACCGGATCAACTGGAGCATTATTATCATCATCTACCAAGTTTAGGATTGAATTGAATTCCCTGTTAAGGATTGCTTCACTTTTTATCTGCAAACCAATTTCAGCATTGGGATTAATAAAAGTCACTACCCCGGTATTGTCAGTGCTGATTACACCATCTCCAATACTTGTCAATGCGGTCTTTAACCATTCTCTTTGAGTCTGTAATTTTTGCTCTGTACGATGCTTATATATTGCCAGCTCAATTGTGAAGCGTAATTCGATTGGATTGACCGGTTTAGTCAGATAGCCAAAGGGATCAGTGCATAGCGCCCTCCTCAGAGTCTTGCGGTCGGTTTTTGCTGATAAATAGATGATTGGAAGTTTGTACTGTTTATGCAGTTTTTCAACGGTACTGATCCCATCCAATTCGCCGCTGAGTCCAATATCCATTATTAAAACATCAGGCTCCAAATAGTTCAATTTTTCAATTAACTCTTCGCCACTTTTCAGTACATCCTGGACAGAATACTCAAATTTGTTTAACAAATACTGTAGTTGTTTGGCGATGGCATCGTCATCTTCTACGATGAGAATGCTGGTAACATCCGGCGCCTGTCCGTCTAAAACAGTTATTGCTGAGTCCTGTGATAATTGCCACATTTGATTAGTATTATTATCGATTTTCAATCTACTGGATGACTCCTGTTGAAGTAGTTTGGGTAAGTGGCGTACCCAATTCAATCCGCGCAATGGTTACGGGACTGCTGGAATATATAAAATATTACTTGATATATACAAAATATTTCAGTACAATATGATGAAAACAAAACTACAAAAGGAGTAAAACATGTCACTAAAACAAATATTATTCATGATTTTAATCGCATTAATGACGACTGTCTACACTGGTACTGCCAAGGATGAAGTTGTAAAAGACGGTGGTTATTATGACACAATGAACGAGGTAGTTTACACAGTTGATTCAGGACAGGGGGAAAATGATTAAAACTGTATCTGTTGATGTTAAAACTCTTATCCCGTTTCCGAATAAGGATATTTCCACTGCAAAACTGATCCAGAATAAAGAGTTAATCAATCATTTCTCAGCCATTATAACGGACATCTATGATCTGAATGTAATTTCGACTGAATTGGCTTTAGACCGCTTGAATGCCCTCGAGCAGGTTGCCGATCCCACTATCAAAGGGGTCGTATTTGCCGGCTTGGGGGGCATTCATACCTTTGTCGGTAATTATATCAGCGCCTTTGCAGCATTCCATAAGTCGATCGATCTGGTGACTAATGAGGAGGGTCTGGCAGTCGTGTATTCCGAATTATCCAGCCTTTTACGAAAGCTGGGCTATCGCAATGAGGCGATCACCATTCTCCAGGAAGCCCTGAAATATTCCCAGAATGAAGCCTTGATCTGGCGCTTGAATACACAATTGGGACTGTGTTATAAATTTTCCAATAGTCGTAAATCGATTCGGATCCTGAAAAGATCGTTGGACTATTTTTACTCTGTCAAGAACCATGTCAGAGCAGCCCGAATTTTAAGGCACATTGCCAATACATACGTTGTGCTGGGTGAATATAATAAAGCGATTCAAATCTATGATGAAGCCCTCGCTCTGGCTGACGAGCATAAGATGGTTATTTTTAAATATGAATTGTTAAATGATCGGGGCTGGCTGTATTATCTTGAAAAAGAATTCAACCGGGCCGAACAAATTTATTTGGGAATACTGGGATTCGATCCTCCTCCATATCAGCGCAGTCTGGTCTTACAGAACCTGGGTTGTCTTGAATTTGACCAGGACCGCTTTGCTGAAGCGATCAATTACCATTCCCAGTCCCTACATCTGACGACGCGTTACGAGATGCGGGATATGGCGTTTGAAGATTATTATAAATTGGGTATTTGTCACGATAAGGTGGGTGAATTGGATCTGGCGGATAAATACTTCAGCACCGGCTACCATGACTTGCAGTATGAAATCAACCTGGAACTGCGTATCCTGGGTTTTCGGAAGAAACTATTGTATACCTATATCGAATTTCTGAACCGGAACAAATCATTGCCAAATATCGATGTCAACGCTGAAATATTCAATTTCACGATGAATAAATCGATGAACGATATCCGCAGGATTTTCCATACTAATCTGCTCCAGTTGCATTTAAACCGGACCAAGGCTGCTCCGGAATTGTGTCAACACCTTGGGATTGAACCGCGAACGTACTTCCTGCATCAGAAAAAGCTGGGTCTGCAACGCGGACCAGGTATTCCCGATCTTATCGAAAATAATCCCTATTTCTTACGCTATCTCGATAGTATCGCTGACATGGATTGGCGGGGAGCTAATCAGAAATTTGAGACCGATTTATTCACTTTCCTTTTGAAACATCATCAGCATAATAAAAAAAGTATCGCAGATAGTCTGAAGATATCTTATCAGCAAGTGCTACTTAAGACCAAAAGTAAAGCTTAATGGAACCTAACTACAATATAAACAATAATGACAATCGATCAATAATGATTGTCGAGGATGATAATTCAGTCAACAAGCTTTATCAATACTTCCTGAAACGGGAGTATGCTGGCACTATTCTATCAGCCAGCGAAGGGCAAAATGCCATTGAGCAATGCGAAGTTCATCAGCCGGAACTGATCTTTATGGATATTAATATGCCCGTTAGAAATGGTATTGATGCTGTCAGAGAATTACGGAAACGCGGTTTCTCAAATCCGATTGTCATTATCACATCGAATAATATTCATAAGGAAAATATTCAACATTTGGAAGTTGATGCTATTTTGCAAAAACCGATAACTAAAATAGATATGATCAGACAGCTTAGCCTGATTAAAAATTCGAATATTCACTCCATTTGCTAATAGGGGTTTTTGGGGTCCACATTAATCTGTGCTACGTCGTGATGTCACCCCGCGTGCCTCATAGTTGCTCAGAGTGTGGAGAATAGGAAACTCTGGTATATAACCGCATTGAAGCCGATGGCAAAGACGGGCGGATAATGGAACTACGGGTTCACCCCTGGGACTCCATATAAACTCCAAATAGAATACTCACTTTTGCTCAGCATGACCCTGAGTTGCCTGTCCGCCGCCAGGCAGGCAAGCTGACGCTCCGTCAGTTGCTAACTCTTATTATGTTATACCGCACTTATTCTGCACAATCCTTCTTGCGAACCTTTCTATAAGTTCTTCAATTGTGCACTGTAAGTTCTTTTTATCCAACATTGAATGACAATCATCAGAGTTCAGGAGTAAGGGACGATACTCTGTTGTGGTAACGAGATATTTTACAGATCGGGGTTCCCTTTGAAGTAGTGAAGTTGTTCACTTTATAAATTGTAAAAATATTTGCCTGCTTCGAAGGTCTACTCAATGACTTCATCCTGCGACTCAAACTCATCTTGGACATATATACTGATCCCCAGGAGAGTAAAATCATCTCGATTTATTCCAGGATATTTATCAAGGAATGTTTGCGGTAATTCAGGTAGTGTAATTGAATAGTCAGCCGTAGTGCCATGAACTCTCCATGAATATTCAGTCCCATCAAGGTCAGAAATAGCCAATCCCCGCTGCTTCCCGCCTACGCTCTTCGAGCTTCGGCGGACAGGTCGGAGGAGGCATCAGGGCTTGCCCTGGGGTTTAATACCATTTATTTCTGACGGTTTGCTCGATACTATTTTACGATTATCAATTTTTTGGTCGAAACAAACCGACTAGTCTTCAGGCGGTATAAATAAATTCCACTGGCCAGACCATCCGCCCGGAAAGTTTGTGTGTAATAGCCTGCCTTTAGATAACCATCAATCAGTACCGCAACCCGCTGCCCGGTAAGGTCGAAAACGGATAGATTGACCCGATCGGCAACCGGTAGGGCAAAGGGAATGGTTGAGCGTGGGTTAAAGGGATTGGGATAATTCTGATAGAGCGT
The DNA here is from genome assembly GCA_013203115.1 of Fidelibacterota bacterium. Classification (GTDB taxonomy): domain Bacteria; phylum Fidelibacterota; class Marinisomatia; order Marinisomatales; family TCS56; genus JABMQW01. The sequence goes on along the minus strand of JABMQW010000139.1, from coordinate 54,952 downwards.
AAACTCCCGGGGTAATTGGTGGTTGTCAGGACTGGTGCCAACCATGGTTGAATCACTGTTCATCACGCCGGGTGTACCGCCGGCGATCCAACTGGCCTGCCAACTAACTGGTATGGAATTATCCAATGTAAGCGAGATTAATTCCAGCGATGGACCGGTTCCATCCGGTTCCGGCGGCCAGGGACTGGCATCATCGAATACCAGGTTGTTGACCAACGGACCATCGGGATGGTAGAGGCTGATCAGATCACCATTATCATTCAGGCTGATTAAACCACTGCCATCGTAATCCGGTGTAAAGGAGAGCGGTGGTGTCCCTATTGTCAGGGCAATCGTGAAATAGTCTCCCGATGCGATACTTGCTCCCTGGGGAAGGATAACCATATTGGCTCCCGAGCTACCAGTCTTCAGAAAATAGCCTGCCAGATCCAAGGCCACGGATTCACCATTGTATAACTCAATCCATTCATTATCGGCAACTTCCGGTGAATTGTACATGATCTCATTGATGAACAAATTAGGTGGATCGAAGACCGTATAACCAAAAACCGAGGAAGTGGTTGTATCGGTCAGGTCCTGAGCTTCGATAAAATAATAAATCGAAAAACCAGCAGATTCCGGTGGGATCGGTGTTGCTGTACTGAAACGATTTAGACCACCGGCAGGGACCATAGTAATCGCGTTGGGAAAATAAATGCTGTCATTTCCCCAGTAGCAGATGGTGGAAATAATACTGATATCGTCAGTGATCGTTGCCGAAACCAGGACAGCGTCATCCGAGGAGGGAACGGCCGGATCATGGGCAATTGCCGTGATCAGGGGCGGATTGTTGGTCTGGCTGCCCTCGGTACCACCGGAGATACAGTACAGATTACCATTGCGTAAGCCATAGACGATCTCGGAACTGCCGTTCCCATCTAAGTCATCGATGGCGATCACCTGTTCGACCGGGCTGCCGGGCGTATGGTCGTAGACCAGTTGGCCATCGCTACCGGAGGCAACCAGAATTTTATGAGCACCGCCGGAGCCATCATAAGTTCCGATCAGGACATCATTAATTCCATCAGCATCGATATCGGCAATCGGGGCAGAATCAAGGGTATAGCCGCCGGGTGAAATAGACCACAGGAATGAACCATCATCAGTATCGATGACGGGAAAGGTGTAATTACCCAGGATCGCCGGTAGAATATATTCCCCGTTGCTGGTGGTCAGTTTATCGAGGTAAGTTATTAATCCTGAGCCCAGGGAGACCGTCCACAATACAGTATTGTTTGTTGAGTGAGCCACAAAATCACCTTGGAAATCGCCGTAGCAGAAATCTTCCAGTCCATCATTATTGCCGTCGGCGATAGTCGTCAGGGCCATCACAGCCGATGAACCTGAATTCCAGGAGTAGAGCGTATTGCCATTGGCTCCGTTCAATAAATATACGTAAGCGGAACCGGAATTGACCGATTCACCGCAGACAACCTCCGGAATCCCATCTCCGGTGGCATCCTGGATGCTGATCACCGAAGCAACGGCCACACCGAATAAATGCTGCCAGATCAGGTTGCCATTGCTTCCGTCAAACAGCCAGACTCGCTTGGGACCCGTTCCATAACTGTCATCCCCGGCACAGGCCAGGATGTCAGGGATGCCATCGGAGTTAAAGTCATATTTCCCATCGACTTCATAGACCCAGCCCCCGCCACCAATAGTATGGGAATCGAAATACCAGATGATACTGCCATCGCCGCCATCTAAGGTGAAAATCGACCGGCTGCCCCAGGCCGTTCCAACCACGACATCGGCTATGCCATCGCCGTTGAGATCACCAGTCACCTTCAGCCCCGGTTCCTGATAGATCGATCCGGTCCAATAGGTCCCGAGCTGGCTGCTGAAAGTCCAGATTATATCGGCCTTGCCGGAACTGTTACCATTGACACAATGAACCTGGTATTCATTATCGGCCACCAGCAGTTCCCGGATACCATCGCCGGTAATATCGACGAAATTCCGGCAGGCAATAATTTTTTCGTAATCGAGATTACTGGTGAGATGCCATAATTCAGTCCCAATCGCCGGGTCGCTCTGGATTCCGGTCCCGGCCACGGTAACCTCCAGGTTGGGTTCATCCGGATCATCGGAAACGATTGTCATTGCACCGAGATACTGACCAGTGGTGGGCGGTGAGAACCAGTAGCGCAGACTCATAGTGTCCCGGGTGGTTAGGTTAACCGGGAAAGTATGCCCCGGATCGACATAAAAAACGGTGTTATCAAAATTGACGTCGCTGATCGTCAGGTTGGTAGCGCCCTGGTTGCTGATTAGAATCTTGCGGGCAGTATGGGCGCCGATGCGGATATTGTAGAAATCCATCAGGGTATATTCCGCTTTAATATCTCTGACCGGCGTCAGACCATAGCCGGTTAGTTCAACCTGGACCTGAGGATCGATGGGATCGTTACAGTCGATTGTCAGCGTTCCGTAAGTTGGACCGGTAACGATGGGTATAAACAGGAGGGAAGCATTGACGGAACCGGAAGCGGTGATCGTCTGGGGCACCGCAAAAGTTGATGAAAAACGATTGCTGCTGAAATTGAATCCGCTGATCGTCAAATCGCCGGTCCCAGCATTGGTGATTACCAGGTTTACGCTGCCGTAACTACTCAGGTTGACATTTCCGAAATCATATTGATCGAAACTTAGTTCGATCGCCGGCGTACCGGCCCCGCCCAGGTCCACTTTGTAAAGCGTACTGGGGGAGGAGAGGGGACCATCCACGTACCAGAGGTATTGACCGTCGTAAACAATTCCCGCCGGTTTGATGTTTTCAGCCAGGTGACTCTCAATAATCGCTCCAGATGAGGTATCAACTTCAAACAATGTGTTTTCATAATAATCAGCTACCCACAGGTCGCCATTTTCCAGGCACAAATCCCAGGGTTGATTGGCCGGAGCCGTGAAAGAGGAGAGGACACTGCCAGTCGCGTTAAGTTTGTAAATCGTGCCTGGGTCCGGGTAGTAGGTCGCTACCCAGAAATCGCCGTCATCATAAGTAATTCCGGACATGTAGTGATCGGGCAGGTCGAACTGAGATAATGAATCTCCCGTAATGCTGTATTCATAGGCAATTGCCGGTTCGTATGTTCCAGTGCGGTGGTCGGTGATCCACAAGCTGCTGCCGTTGAAGGTCATCCCGTAGGTGTCAGCCAAATTTGTGTCGGCAAACTGCAGTGAATAGGTCCCATCGGTTGGATTGATGCGATGTACTTCATCTCCATTGCTGCCGTAGATCCCGCTGTATAAGTAGGTTCCGTCATAAGCCAACCCTGAAGCCTTACCGGGTATAGTGTAAGTTGTTAGGATAGTCCATTGTTGACCGATCAGGAGCATCGGCAGGACTAGTATTAAAAGAAAGCTAAATTTGTTTCTGTTCATAATTGCCTCAATATCTGTTCTAATTCTACTGCATCTAAATTATACTTAAATTGGATTAAAATACATATAAATCAAGGTCGGTCAATTATGTGGAACCCCCCGGATTCAGCTACTTCGCTGTCGAAGTTTTAGTGTTGATTAGGGCGGGCTTGCCACGCCGCCTGCCCGCCGAAACAAAGTGTAGGCTGGGCCTGTCTGCCGTTAGGCAGGCAAGCTGACATTCCGTCAGTTGTTAACTCTTATTACGTTATGTGTGGTTATGACTGCCATTTCTAATTTCGGCATCAAGGACTTCGATCTGTTCTCGATGTCTTGCCACAAACCAATCAGCAAGTAGGGGGCGATACTCGAGTTGTTGGTCGAGTGGCAAATGAAAGAAATCGCCTACTGATTCGCCTCGACAACGAGCTGCGCCGCAGTTGCATGGCCATGTGCTGCCGTCGGCTGTGTTAATATTGTAGTCAAAAGTGATTTCTTCGCCGGGTGCAATGTGCCGTCTGGCTACGATATAAACCTTATCTCCTTCGTGGAGTTCATAGATGTTGGGATCACAACTATGGTTGGCGTGTCTATCAGGGAAGCCCCAAAGGACGACTTTTCCATCAGGATAGGCGCAGTGTTCTAGGCGTTCTCCATCTTCTTCTCGCAGTGGTGATTCAGCAGTAATCTCACGCACGATATTAACGCATCTGATACGCTCTCCGGTGCGGAAACTTTGTTTTACAAAGACTCCCAGGCCCTCAACAGGGGAGGGTTTGACTTCAATATTGTCGAATTCTTGATTTGTCATCGTCTTTCTATACGCCTAACGATATCTACATCCCTTTGTGCCGGATGGCAAAACTTGGACAGTGGTTGGTGAGTCTTATTACGTTAAGCCCAGTGAAATCCTCTATTATGTCCACTAATTTCGTATGACTGAGTAAAATTAAATTATTTTTATAATTTCTTCTAAAGGCTTTCTCTTTTTTTTACCCAGTTTTTGATATCCCTTATTTTGATATCCTAAAGGAGTGATCGAAAATACTACCTCGTTTTCTTTTAGAGAAATAGCATCGGATAGTATTTTCAAATCATATGCTTCAACCCAACATGTACCAATATTTTCATATTCCGCTGCCAAAATAATATGATCCATGGCTATTGTTAAATCAGTTTCAATTGAATTGTATCCATCATACGACCGAATCCAAGACTTTGTTGTATCTCCAATTATTATCAAAATATGAGGAGCTTGTTGAAACCACGACTTTTTATAGCATGCCCGTACTTTTTCGAGTTTCTCTTTTGATGAAACAAGTAGAAATATCCAAGGTTGCATATTGGATGCTGATGGAGCCAATCTTCCCGCATTCAATATTCGATTTAAAACAGTATCATCAATTGTCTTGTTTGGGTCATAATCCCTGACGCTTTCTCTTCTTCTTATCAATTCATAAAAATTCATCATTTCCTCAAGTGTAAATTGTAGTTCTAATTCCTTATTCGTATTATGCTGCTTAATGTCTTAATCTAAGCAGAACCGGCCTAACGTCCTGCGTTTGAGCTGCTTCTCGACATAGCATCGATTTGTAAATTCCGTGTATCCTGCTTCATCATTCTCCTCAAGCACTACACTGCGTGTGAGTCAGCTCTAAGCCTTTATTAGCCAGCTACTCACCAAACGAACTGTAAGATTATTACCATTTATTTTATCGTTTGACATACACATCCACAAAACTCTTTTCTAACTGGATCGATCGTTCTAACTCAAACCTTGCTTCCAGTACAATTCGTATCAACGGCCCAGTGTATATGTATCCTGTATAATCATAAGTCTCATTGCTTAATAGGTGACGATACTCCATCTTAAGAGCGCTCATTACGGGATCGTATTCTTTAAAAGCGTCGCAAGATCTGACTATCCAAACCTTGTTCAATCACTTCTTTCGGCTCACTCATGTGTGCTACTCTCAATAACCCATCTCTGTACTCAATGACAAAGCGCCCCCGGGATTTTAATGCCTGATATACTCGGTCTCGAAACTGGGGAAAGCTCTGGTGGGGAAAATCAAGGATGGCATTGCCAAAGCACACTGCCAGGTCATACACACCGTTCCCCAGTGGATGAGTTAGAACACTGGCGTGAATAAAAGCGGCTCGAGAACCACGCTTGATAGCTTCTTGACGCGCCATAGCAATCAGTGATGGAGCAAGATCAATTCCAGTGACGTGTGCTCCTTGATCTTCTAGAAAGAAAGCAATAGGACCTGCGCCACAACAAAGATCCAGCGCGTAATCACCTACTTTTATAAATGATCTTAGATAAGGGCTTACCTGATCAATGAATTCCTCCCGGCTTTCGAACGTAAATTGATTTGCGAACCAGTCAAATGGTACAATTGGTTGATCTTGTGTCATTCTTACCATCCTCATGCTTGCTTGAATTTCAGATTGCCTGGCTAACAGTGTCAATATGTGGAAAATTTTGACTCATATCACCCCTACAGCTGGAAATTTTTTTTTCTTTCCATGTTTGACTAATCCGCTGCCATTCACCTGTAATTTTAACCTGCTTACCCTAATATCAATGCATTGAACCAATTAAACATAAACTAATTTATCCCAGTACGGACCAGATTGCAAATCGCGCCAATGACCAGTATGTAGAGCGCTATTGTACCAGCCTGCGCCGGGGGGGCGGTGGGGCTTTCTGCATAGGCAGGTAAACAGTGGATTTCGAGGAATGGTGCGTTTAACAATCTTAACCTAAACATCTGATCAGGTTTTCGCATTAATTTTTAACATTGATCAGGACTATTGAACATGAGTTTCGTAAAAAATATCCCGATAAGAAGAATACCATGTCCTTTAGGCGTGGATGAATTCCAAAATTCATCCTGGGATCGGGATGTTGCCCCACAAGGCGTAAATTTTAGGTACCATGGGTTCACCCGTGCCTACACACCGAAGTGCGTTTCGGCACGCAGGCGTGGGGTTCCATATTTTCTCTGATATTGACTATATATTTTTTCTATCCATGGGTACAATGCTAGGCGTTGTCACCCGATCTGCCAGCAGTTCCTTAGCCGGAAAACCGCTTCTAAAAAAAATACCCGGCATAAACCGGGCACTTAAGAGTACAGAATGAAAGCAGAATTATATTTTCATTCCTTGGGAACGTAAATTATTTACTATTTTTCGAATTCCATTTTTATCAATCAGGCGCATACCCTGCGTGGAAACCATCAAAGTCACAAACCGTTTTTCGTCCGGCAACCAGAAGCGTTTTTTCTGAAGGTTGATATTAAACCGACGTCGGGATTTATTGTGAGCATGGCTGACATTATTGCCATACATCGGTTTTTTCCCAGTTACGTCACATACTCTGCTCATTATATTCTCCGGATAATTGTTTTGTTCTTAACCAAAAAAGCCAGCAAATTTACACTTCATAATGGAAAGCACAAACGAAAAGGTTGCTTATGCCGGGAACAATTTTCCGCCGGGCCACAGAGTTTGATTTTGATACTATAGTATTTAATAACATAGAATTGGTTCGTGAAACCGAAGGTATTGATTTGGATAAATCGATAGTTATCAAAGGTGCTAAATCCGCACTTTGTGATTCAAACAAAGGTTTTTACTTGATTGCCGAAGTGGACGATCAACCAGCCGGGCAATTGATGATCACCCGGGAATGGTCAGATTGGCGCTATAAAACCTTCCGGTGGATTCAGTCCCTACCGGAATATCGTCGTTCCGGCATTTTTTCCGGTCTGTATTAAAAAATTCGGAATGAACCAATCCCATTATTTAATGTATGAACAGGAATTAACCGATTAATATACGATTGTAACCCATGAAAATTGGCCGACTCCAAATTGATAATCCCATATTCTTAGCTCCTATGGCCGGGGTTAGTGACTACCCCTTCAGACTACTATGTAAAGAATATGGGGCCGGTCTGGTCTATTCCGAATTTGTATCGGCGGATGGAATATTCCGCGCTAATGATAAAACTCTGAGCATGATCCGGTTCAGCGACGAGGAACGGCCAATCGGTATTCAAATATTTGGTGATTCACCGGAGATCATGGCTGAAGCAGCACGAACGATTAATAAACAGTTCCGGCCGGATTTAATCGATATCAATTACGGTTGTCCGGTTCCAAAGGTCACTAAAAGAGGAGCCGGATCGGCCGCTTTGCGGGATTTGAATCTCATGGATGAGATTACATTGGCAGTGGTAGAGGCAGTACCCAAAATACCAGTCACAGTGAAAATGCGCGCCGGTTGGGACCAAAACCGAATAGTGGTACCAGAGGCTGGGGTACGCCTGGAACAATGCGGAATCAAAGCGATCACCCTGCACCCCAGAACCGCCAGACAAAGCTATGGCGGGTCGGCAGACTGGGCTTTGATAAAGGAACTTAAAGCAGCCGTGGATATGCCAGTAATTGGGAATGGCGATATCAAATCCGTGGAAGATATGAGGCGTATGTTTGATACTACCGGATGTGACGCAGTGATGATTGGCCGAGCGGCACTGGGGAATCCATTTATTTTCAGGGAATTGAAAGCTGCCTGGCAAAATGCAAAACTATTTGCTCCGGCAACCCTGAAGGAGCAAGTTGCCCTGTGTATCAGGCATTTGAAGATGCAGGTGGATTATTGCGGAGCGCAAATGGGTGCCAATTTGATGCGCAAGCATTTCGGTTGGTATCTGAAAAGCTTCCCGGGTGCGCCCCAATATCGAAACCGATTAGTAACCGCTACGGATGGGAACGAAATGCTTGTGATTTTAGATGAAATTGCTGACTATGCTGACCAAACTCCACAAGTACAAATCGTTGGTTAGTTTATTCAAAATATTACTCCCCCTTCTACCTTGCTTATGATTTTTATTAACTGGTAAATTTTCAGGTTTTAAAACTTAAAAATTTAATAACTACCAGTACGGAGGCAATCAATGCCGAATGTAAAAGTTACTGTTCCGAAAGCTGTTAACGAACCGATCAAATCTTATGCCCCCGGTACTCCGGAAAAATCAGAATTAATTGACAAATTGACTGAATTGAAATCCACTGAAATCGAGATTCCTTTGATTATTGATGGGAAAGAAGTCAGAACCGGCCGAATAACCGAATGCGTAATGCCGCACAATCACCAGCATGTACTGGCACGTTATCATCAGGCCGGGAAAAAGGAAGTAGCTGAGGCTATCGAAGCCTCGCAGCGGGCCTGGAAAACCTGGTCAACCATGCCTTGGGAAAGCCGGGTAGCTATTTTCCAGAAGATGGCAATTCTACTGGCAGGTCCTTATCGCCAGACGCTGAATGCAGCCACCATGCTTAACATGAGTAAAAATGCCTTTCAGGCCGAGATCGATGCCGCCTGTGAACTGATCGATTTCTTTAGTTTTAATGCCGGGTATGCCCAGGATATTTATGAACAACAACCACCGTATTCTCCCAGTGGAATGTGGAATATGGTGGAGCATCGTCCGTTGGAAGGTTTCATCTTTGCCGTAACACCATTCAATTTTACCTCGATTGCCGGCAACCTGCCCTCCGCACCGGCCTTAATGGGCAATGTAGCTTTATGGAAGCCTGCTTCCAGCGCTGTTTACCCGGCCTATTTCCTGATGGAGTTATTTAAAAAAGCCGGTTTGCCGGACGGCGTGATTAATTTTATTCCCGGTCCCGGTTCTCAGGTCGGACCGATCGTGCTGCAAGATTCAAATTTAACTGGTATTCACTTTACCGGATCAACCGGAGTTTTCCAGGGCATGTGGCAAACGCTTGGTAACAATATCAGCAATTACAAAACTTATCCCCGGATTGTCGGTGAAACCGGTGGAAAAGATTTTTGCATTGCTCATGAATCCGCAGATATTAAAGGTTTGATAACAGCAATGATCAGAGGAGCCTTTGAATATCAAGGCCAGAAATGTTCCGCCCTATCCCGTTGTTATATTCCCGATACTATTTGGGATGAGGTACGGAAGGGGTATCTAACTGAAGTGGCTACTATTAAAATGGGTGACGTGGAAGATTTCAGTAATTTCATGAATGCCGTTATTGATAAAGCCGCTTTCGAATCGATTACCACTTATATTGATTACGCCAAAAAATCAGCCGCTGCGCAGATTCTCACTGGTGGAAATTATAGTGACGAAGAAGGCTATTTTATCGAACCAACTACAATTTTAACAACCGATCCCCATTTCAAAACAATGGAAGAGGAGATTTTTGGTCCGGTATTAACGATCTATGTTTACGATCCGAAAAATTGGGTTGAGACACTTAAATTGGTTGACAGTACTTCTCCCTATGCCCTTACCGGCTGTGTATTCGCCGATGACCGCCAGGCGCTAGTTGAGGCTTCCGCCGCTTTAACCCATGCGGCCGGAAATTTCTACATCAACGATAAACCCACCGGAGCCGTTGTCGGTCAGCAGCCCTTTGGCGGTAGCCGTGCTTCCGGTACAAATGATAAAGCAGGTTCCATGTTTAACCTGGTGCGTTGGGTTTCGCAAAGGACGATTAAAGAAACTTTCGTGCCCGCCACTAATTACCGCTATCCGTTTATGTCTGAAAAATGATTGAAATAATTGCCCATATTCTATCTTTCCGCCAAAGCTTTGGCTTTTCATAACAGTCCTTCCAATTAAGATAAGTAATCGAATAAAATGGGTGTGAACACACCATTTATCTAATCTTTTAAATTCAAATTATGGAGTAACCATGAATCGAATTAAAACTCTGATTATGGGCGCCGCAGGACGCGACTTTCACAATTTCAATGTTATTTACCGGGATAACGAAAAATACGATGTAGTAGCTTTCACCGCTACCCAGATACCGGATATTGAAGGCCGGGTATATCCGGCTGAGTTGGCTGGCAAACTCTACCCGGAAGGGATTCCGATTTATGATGAATCGGATCTGGAGATTCTAATTGATCGGCTTAAAGTGGAAGAAGTGGTTTTTGCCTACTCAGATATTTCCCACGAAACCGTTATGCATAAAGCATCCCTGGTAATTGCGGCCGGTGCTCATTTCAAATTGCTTGGTGCAAAACCAACCATGGTTAAATCCACCAAACCGGTTATCGGTATCGGCGCTGTGCGTACTGGTTGTGGAAAAAGTCAGACTACCCGCTTAGTGGCTGAAATTCTGAGAGCTGCCGGGAAAAAAGTGGCCGCCATCCGGCATCCCATGCCTTATGGCGATCTGGTGGCTCAGAAAGTACAGCGCTTTGCTTCCATCGCTGATTTGAAAAAGCACAAATGTACGATCGAAGAAATGGAAGAATACGAGCCGCATATCAACACCGGTACGATCATTTACGCGGGGGTGGATTATGAGGCAATCCTCAGGGAAGCTGAAAAGGAAGCGGATATAATTCTATGGGATGGTGGTAATAATGACCTGCCCTTTTACCAATTAGATCTGAATATAGTGATAGTTGATCCCCATCGCCCGGGACATGAATTGACTTACTACCCTGGTGAAACCAACCTGCTGATGGCTGATGTTGTTGTGATCAATAAGATTGATACTGCCGATGCTGACTACATTGAAGAAGTCCGCTGGAATATCCGGCAAGTTAACCCAACTGCGATCGTTATCGATGCAGCCTCACCGGTTGCTGTCGAAAATGCCGACCTGATCCTAGGTAAAAAAGCCTTGGTAATTGAAGACGGACCAACACTGACCCATGGCGAAATGAAATTTGGTGCCGGTACCATAGCAGCGGAAAAATTCGGTGCTTTGGATATTGTCGATCCCCGCGGATATACAGTGGGAACAATTACTGATACTTTCGATAAATATCCGGAAATCGGTCGGGTACTTCCGGCTATGGGTTATGGCGATCAACAGATGAAGGACCTTGAGGCTACCATTGCTAATATTGATTGCGATGTAGTCATTATCGGGACACCCATTGATCTTCGCCGGGTGTGTAAAATTAAGCAACCTACGGTCAGGGTCACTTATGACTTACAGGAAATCGGACGACCAAATCTGATAGACGTCCTAAAGCCCTATTTGTAATATCACAAATGATAATGCCGGGTCATTTACACTCCATCAGAATCGTTAATGTCAATTGAAATCATTCAAATCTTTCGAATAAGCGCAGGAGAGGAATTTTGAAAATTCACGAATATCAGGGTAAAGAAATATTCCGTCAATTCGGCGTAGCAGTCCCGGAAGGATATCCGGCTTTCAGTATTGACAAAGCGGTGGATGCCTATCGCCGGCTGCCCGGCAATCTGGCTGTTGTAAAAGCACAGATTCAGGCCGGCGGACGTGGGAAAGGCGGTGGTATAAAGCTAGTTAAAAATGAAGTCGAAGTTCGCAATACAGCCCGCAACATGCTCGGAATGCAATTAGTTACCCATCAAACTGGTTCTGAAGGTAAGCAGGTAGAGCGGTTATTGATCGAGGCCGGAGTTGAAATTGCCCGTGAATTATACGCTGGTATCGTTCTGGATCGGGCAGCCGGTGAATATGTATTCATGGTTTCTACCGAAGGCGGTGTCGAGATAGAAAAAATCGCCCGGGAAACTCCGGATAAAATAATTAAGGAATGGATCAATCCGGGACTCGGATTACGCCCCTACCAGGCTCGGAAACTGGCCTATGCACTAGGACTCCAGGGAGCACAGGTTAAAACGGCCACGCAAATATTCATGGCCTTGTGGAAAGTATTTACAGCCAAAGATTGTTCACTGATCGAAATCAACCCTTTGGTCGTGACCAAAGGTGATCTCATAATTGCCTTGGATGCGAAAATAAATTTCGATGATAACGGACTTTTTCGACACCCTGAAATCGAGGAATTACGCGATATCAGTGAGGAAGATCCCACTGAAGCAGAAGCAAATAAATTCAGTCTTAATTATATCAAACTGGACGGCAACGTGGGCTGTATGGTCAATGGGGCGGGTCTTGCAATGGCCACAATGGATATCATTAAATTGAATGGCGGTGAACCGGCTAATTTTCTGGATGTTGGTGGCGTTGCTAATGCCAAAACTGTGGCTAATGGCTTTCGGTTAATCCTATCCGACCCGAATGTTAAATCGGTATTGGTTAATATTTTTGGGGGCATTGTTCGTTGTGATCGGGTTGCTGAAGGAATCATTACAGCCCTGAGTGAAATCGACATTAAAGTACCGGTAATTATACGGCTCGAGGGTACTAACGCCGTCGAAGCAGTCAAATTACTGAAACGATCCCCATTGGAATTTAATGTAGCCACCAGTCTGCAGGATGGGGCTGTAAAGGCCGTATCGGCAGCCGGGGGAGGTGTAAAATGAGTGTTCTTGTTAATAAAAACACCCGCTTGATCATCCAGGGTATTACCGGCCAAGAAGGTTCATTTCATGGACAGCAGATGCAGGATTACGGTACCAATTTAGTTGGCGGAGTAACCCCGGGAAAAGGCGGTCAAAAACCGCTCGAAGTGCCTGTATTCAACACGGTAGATGAAGCCCGAGTAGCTACTGCCGCCAATACATCGGTAATTTTTGTACCACCCGCTTTTGCCGCTGAAGCGATAATGGAAGCAGCCGCGGCCGGTATTGAATTAATTGTCTGTATTACCGAAGGTATACCAACCAGTGATATGATTCAGGTACATAAATTTCTGGCTGATAAGTCTATCAGGTTGGTGGGACCCAATTGTCCGGGAGTGATATCACCGGGCCAGGCCAAAGTTGGTATCATGCCCGGTTTCATTCATACACCGGGATCAATTGGCGTGATATCACGTTCCGGTACTCTGACCTACGAGGCTGTTCACCAATTGGGTAAATTAGGACTGGGACAATCCACATCGATCGGTCTCGGCGGTGATCCGATTATCGGAACTACATTTATCGATATGCTGTCATTATTCAAAGATGATTATGCCACTGAAGGAGTTGTTCTGATTGGTGAAATTGGTGGCACTGCCGAGGAAGAAGCGGCTCAATGGACTGTGGATAATGATTTCAGCAAACCAATTGTCGCATTTATAGCCGGACAAACAGCTCCATCCGGTCGTAGAATGGGTCACGCTGGTGCCATTATTGCCGGAGGAAAAGGAACTGCTGAGGATAAAATGAAAGCCCTTAAAAAGGCTGATATCACGGTAGTGAAAAGTCCGGCTGAAATTGGCTCCACCATGTATGAGGCTCTAAAATAGAAATTGGATTACAGGTCATTTTCACCTTGCTGGAAAAAATCAATTTATTTGCGTTTTTTACAAACACTGCAGTTAACAATATCGGTTAGCATTAACATCATAATCTAAACAGGAGAATTTTGTGGGTAACTACACTTTAGGAATTATAAAACCGGATGCAATCAGTAAAAATTATACCGGAAAAATTATCGATCGCCTCTTAAACAGCGGATTTAAAATCGTTGCCGCCCGGTTAGAACACTTGAGTCGCGAACAAGCCAAACAGTTTTACGCCGTGCATAAGGAACGTCCGTTTTTTAATGATCTGATTAATTTTATGACTTCCGGACCATGCCTGCCATTTGTTATCGAACATGAAAATGCAGTTGAAAACTTCCGTAAAATCATTGGTGCAACTAATCCGGCGGAAGCTGCGAAAGGTACAATTCGTAGGGATTTTGCCGAAAGTATCCAGAATAATGCCGTTCACGGCTCAGATTCTGATAAAAATGCTGAAAAAGAAATTGCATTTTTCTTCATACCCAGTCAAATTCACACCGTATAAGAGACCTTTTTTCCTAACCACAAGCGAGGGTTATGAACATATCACGTTTCATCATAATTATAGTCAGCATTTTATTGCTGGCTGGTTGCGGAGAGGATATTAATGAAGGAATAGTGGGTGAATATCAATCGGCACGCGCTGAGCCACCTGGTGAAGAAGGAATATTTGACTATACCTGGTCGATAATCCAACAACCGGATGCCAGCGCATTAACCGCCGATGATCTGGAATTGTCCGAAGATAACCAGACAATCTCTTTCATTCCCGACTATCCCGGAACTTATGAATTTGCCGTAATAGTGTCAGACGAGTTTGGTGATGAAGTTTCATCTCAAAACTTTCCCTTCGAGATTATTGAATCCGATGATATCAGTGACGACGAAGAAGATTTTGCTGAAGAAGATATCACGGATACAGTTCCTGAAGCACAATTTTTTGATGACAAAACCTATTTCGAACCGGAACCTGTTCCTAGTTATGAGGAACAACTAATTGCTTCAGTAGCTAAACCGATTCGACAAACCTATATTGCCTCACGGAAACCTGCCAAGCCAGTCCCCGGCGCAACAATTCCGAAGGATCCCAATCGATATACGATTCAAACCAGTGCTAAACGAACTTTCAAAGATGCACAAAAATCAGCCGAAAGTTTATTAGAAGCAGGGTTTGACTCCTATATTCAAAAAGCCTATTTCAAAGAAACCGACGAAATTTGGTATCGGGTACGCGTAGGCAGTTTTGAAAGTTATTCTGTTGCAGTGACAGTAGCTGCCAATATTAGGTCGATGACCAAAGGTGACACTTGGGTTGACCATATAAGATTAGAAAATTAAAAGGAGAACATTATGGGTCCGATGAATTTGTACTTTGACGTTCGCGATATTTTCAGGGCTCCACGACTTGCTTTGAGTGGAAAGAAAATATTCATCTTTCTATTCGGGCTGATCAGTGGCTGGATTGCCTATTGGTTGCTTACCCACGTTGCATTAGGTTTAACTGGAATATCCTTTGCTTCGGCCTGGAAGGAATTCGGATTATATCCCTGTCTCTACGCCGCCGGTTGCGGTCCCTGGTACGCCCAGTTAATCTACTGGATTGGTATCATCGCCTGGTTCTTTACGATTAATTTAGCTTGTACCGCCGTTGCGCGGGTAACTTACAAACAACTGAAGGGTGATGAATTTTATTCCTCTGGAGATGCTTGGAAATACGTTAAAAATCACTGGCATCCGGTCATTTTCACTTCGTTGAGTGTTGCAATAATCATTATATTTTTCCTGATTATGGCGGCTATCTTCGGTCTGGTTGGGAAGATACCCTGGGTGGGAGAATTTCTGTTTGCCCTGCCCTACCTGTTCTACTTTTTTGGTTCAGTTTTCACGGTTTATACCGCCGTTGTATTGATCACCTCTTTTGTTTATACACCCGCAATTGTAAGTGCCTACGAGGAAGACACAATGGGTGCTGTATTTCAAAGTTATTCCATTACCTGGTCCCAGCCTTGGCGGATTGTTCTTTACCACCTAATTCTTTTGCCGCTGGTCTACCTGGCAGTCTATCTATTCGGCATATTCTGGTACGGTGGTTATAAGTTGGTCAACCTTATATTTGGATCCGAATGGATTTTGGGTATGGGATCCAAGTTATCCAATATTGTCGGTTATGCCAGTGAAATTGTCTTTCCCTCATTCTGCAGTTCTTCATGCTCCAGTTTGTGCAGCCTGTTTCCGGTTCCGGGCGCTGATATGCCATTCACACATTCTGCCGCCGGTATTATCGTAGCTATTTTCCTTTTCATCCTATTTGCATCAGTAATCGCATATGGCCTTTCCATCCTTTCAGTCGGAGAAACTCTAATGTTTATCATATTTAAAAAGAAATCCGATGATGATAATTTACTAGAACGCAAAGATGAGGAAGAGTTGGAAGCTGAAGAAGAAGAGGAACAGGAAGAAGTAAGTGAAACGGTGGATGAATCGGCAATAGAGAAATCCACTGAGACTGATGACAAAGATCAGGATAAAACCTGATCAAAATAAAAACTTAAGCTGTTCAATGATTAAAAAGTGCCTGAAAATACAGGCACTTTTTAATCTTGTTTGAAAGAACTTCTAAGATTACTTTTGCTGGTTTAAAATGAAGCTTTTTCGTTCCGATCTAATCGCTGGATTTAGCGACAAGCTATTTGAGATACCAGTCAACGAACTAAAAACTGACATTATCCAATTTGCGGAGCCAATTGTCCGATGTATGTTGACAGCGGTAACTGCTTTTGATGGATACAAAATAACCGGAAAACTGATCTGGAGTACGATTGAGATTTGTGATCGTTGTTTAACCAATTTTCCGCAAGAACACGAGCTGCCGATTTTATTCTGGTTAACATCCAATCAAGATCTTATTTCGGAAGTCAATGAGGATTTTCTTTGGTTCCCCGATAGTCAGGATTGGGTTGACATATCAACAATCGTTCACGACTTGATTTATCTCGATGAACCGATTAAAACCTTATGCCGGAAGGATTGTAAAGGAATTTGCCCGGTCTGCGGACAGAATTTAAATCAGCAGACCTGTTCCTGCTCTGTTCCACGCGACGAAGGTCAATGGAACGACTTGAAAAAATTAGTAGAATAAATTCGATGCAAAGGATTAGGAGTAACCATGGCACTACCAAAAACTAGAATATCAAAAGCGCGGGGACGTAAACGGCGCACACATTATAAAGCAGCCAGCGTATCCGTAATGGAATGCCCACAATGCAATCAAACAAAAATGCCGCACCGTGCTTGCCCCAACTGTGGTTATTATCGTGGGCGGCCGGTAATATCTACGACGGAATGATTTATCAAGTTTAAATGAAATTAGCTTTAGATGCCATGGGGGGAGATTTAGCCCCTCGGGCAGTTGTAAGGGGAGTCCTGTGGGTTCTGGCAGAAACTACCGATGATATAAAATTTATTCTGGTTGGGCAGCCGGAAGCAATTGAAGCGGAACTTAATGGTCAGGAAAGTTCGCGAATCAGTATTCACCCCGCTACCCAAATAGTCAACATGCACGAATCGGCCTCAAGGGTTATCAAGGCCAAGCCGGATTCATCGATTGTTCAAGGCATTAAGCTGGTTAAAGACAACAAGGCTGATGCTTTTATCAGCGCTGGGAACACGGGTGCTGTCATGTCCACTTCATTATTGTCCTTTGGACGCATACCTGGTGTTAAACGACCAGCTCTGGGTGCTTATATTCCCACCTTAACCGGTGGTAAAATAATTTGTGATGTCGGAGCAAACCCGGACGTTAAACCATTTCACATGTTACAATTCGCCATTATGGCTTCTCATTATCTTACCCACGTTGAAAAAATTAAAAATCCACCAATTGGATTGATAAATATTGGTACCGAATCCAATAAAGGCAGCGATCTTTACCAGAAAACATATGCCTTGCTTGACCAGGAGCTGGATAATTTTGTCGGTAATGTGGAAGGACGGCATCTGTTAGATTGCGAAGCACGGGTATTGGTTTGTGACGGATTCGTGGGCAATACAATATTAAAATTTGCTGAAGGATGGCTTAAAACTTTTTCTGATGAAATCAAAAATCGGATTGGCAATCGGAAACGTTACTTATTAGGCGCCTTACTATTGAAACCGGTTTTTTCTTCAATCAAGAAACATTTTGATTACGAGGAATATGGTGGAACTCCTTTACTGGGTGTAAATGGATTAAGTATTATTTGCCATGGTAGTTCCAGTGAAAAAGCAATTAAAAATTCTATTATGGTTGCCATATCATGTGTTGAAAAAAATCTTATTGACGATACTAAGGTCAGTTTAGCAGAACATTTGGGAGTATAGCTTTGAAATCAGCAATCACAGCCACAGCACGCTATTTACCAGAGCGGATATTTACTAATGCGGATATGGAAAAATTAGTTGATACAAATGACGAGTGGATCAGAACCCGGACCGGTATATCCGAACGACGTTTTGTGGTTCCAGGGCAGGCAACGGCAGATATGGGCACACGGGTGACACAACAATTACTGGAGCGTTCCGGATACAGCCCTGAAGAAATTGATGTAATTATCGTGGCTACCATCACACCTGATTTGTTATTTCCCTCTACCGCTGCTTTGATCCAAAATAATCTGGGAGCTAAAAATGCCTGGGGTTTTGATTTATCCGGTGCCTGTACTGGTTTTTTATTTGCTTTAGAAACCGGGGCTAAACTTGTTGAGTCTGGTAAATATTCAAAAGTCGTGGTTATTGGCGCTGACACCATGAGTTCAATCCTGAATTTTGAGGACCGCAATACCTGTGTATTGTTCGGTGATGGTGCCGGCGCAGTTCTGCTGGAACCCAGTCTGAATCAATCAGGCATAATCGATGCCAAGTTGCATCTGGATGGTTCTGGTAGTAAATATTTATTTATGCCGGCCGGTGGCAGTTTGAAACCTGCATCAGCGGAAACAGTGGCTAATAAAGAGCATTATGTTCAGCAGGATGGTAAAGCTGTTTTTAAAGTTGCCGCCAAAGGGATGGCGGACGTTAGTCTGGAGATCCTGGAACGCAACAATTTTAACGGGTCGGACGTCACACTGTTTATTCCGCATCAAGCAAATAAGCGCATCATTGATATTACCAGCAAGCGCTGTGGATTTCATGAAGACCAAGTCGTTATCAATATTGGTAAATATGGTAACACCACGGCAGGTACCATTCCGATTGGAATCGATGAATCCGTGGAAAAAGGTAAATTGCGAAGTGGCGACCTGTTATTATTGGCTGCTTTTGGGGCTGGTTATTCCTGGGGCAGTATGTTAATCCGCTGGTAAGATGATGATGAACACGGCTTTTATTTTCCCCGGCCAAGCCTCCCAGCAAGTTGGTATGGGACTGGAATTATATACTAAAACCAAAATTGGAAAACAATGTTTCGATCTCGCGAACGATATCATGGGTCTGGATATCAAAGACATTACATTCAACGGGCCGGAAAATATGCTCAAACAGACCCGCTACACTCAACCAGCCATTTATATAGTAAGTGTTATTCTAGGGCAATTATTGATCGAATCCGGAGTTATCCCAATCGCTGCTGCCGGCCATAGCCTGGGTGAATATTCCGCGCTGACAATTGCTGGCGCGTTCGATTTTGGCGCAGGTTTGGACCTGGTAAAAATCCGGGCTGAAAGCATGCAGGAAGCAGGCGAGATTCAAACAGGTACCATGGCCGCAATTATCGGACTTGATGATGCAACCGTCGAAAATGTTTGTGAGCAAGCGTCAGCTTCCGGGACTGTTGTTGCAGCAAATTATAATGCACCCAGACAAATAGTAATTTCAGGATCGATCAGCGGAGTGCATAAGGCTATGGATTTAGCCCAGGAAGCCAGTGCCCGAAAAGTAGTGGAATTAAAAGTCAGCGGTGCTTTTCACTCCCCGTTAATGGCCCCGGCCCGTGAAAAATTAATGAAAAAATTACAGGATACATCAATCAACGATCTAACAATCCCTGTTTATACTAATGTTACTACCGAGCCGGTAACAACCGCTGATGCGATCCGCGAAACCTTGATCGATCAATTAGAAAACCCTGTCCGCTGGCATCTTTCAATTACCAATATGTCCGGTACCGGTATTACTAGATTTATTGAGGTGGGGCCCGGGCGAGTTTTACAAGGTTTATTACGTCGAATTAATCGTAAATTATTAGTCTATGGAGTGGAATCGTTGACCGATATCAGTCATTTCAACAATGTTTGAATTAGACAATAAAATAGCTTTAATTACTGGCGCATCCCGGGGAATCGGGCGCGGCATTGCCGAAACATTGGCCCAGGCTGGTACCCATGTTGTGTGTGTCAGTCGCAATTTAGAGGCAGTTCAATCTGTCGCCAACGCGTTGAAAGACCAGGGACTAAATGCCAGTGCGGCAGCCTGCAATATTGTCGAATCGGAAAGTGTTGCTGTTCTGGTTCAAAACATCGTAAAGGAATTTGGTCAAATCGATATTCTAGTAAATAATGCTGGCGTAACCCGCGATACCCTATTAATGCGCATGTCCGAGTCTGATTGGGATACAGTGCTAAATACAAATCTTAAGGGCGCT
Source organism: Fidelibacterota bacterium (assembly GCA_013203115.1). GTDB lineage: Bacteria > Fidelibacterota > Marinisomatia > Marinisomatales > TCS56 > JABMQW01. Next base: position 34,689 of record JABMQW010000139.1, on the reverse strand, counting down.
TTCAATACGATTAAAGCTGTTTCGCGTCCAATGCTGAAACAGCGCCGCGGGCGGATAATCAATATTTCTTCAGTGGTTGGTCTCACCGGAAATGCCGGACAAGCAAATTATTCCGCATCCAAGGCGGGATTGATCGGACTTACCAAAGCAACCGCCAGAGAACTGGCCTCACGAGGGATAACCGTAAATTGTATAGCACCGGGATATATCGACACCGATATGACTGCCGGTTTAAAAGCCGAGGTTAAAACTGAGTTAATCAAGCAAATACCTCTGGGAAAAATTGGAAACACTAATGATATCGCTACTATGGTACAGTTTCTGGCATCCGATGCCGCCGGCTATATTACCGGACAAACTTATGCTGTCGATGGTGGCCTGACAATGTCTTAACACAAGGAGAATAGAATGGATACCTTTGCAAAGGTTAAAGAAGTAATCATTGATAAACTGGGCATAGAAGAAGAAAAAATTACTCGTGAAGCGCATTTTGTTGATGATTTGGGCGCCGATTCACTGGATACGGTAGAATTGATTATGCAATTGGAAGAAGAATTCGGAATTGAAATTCCTGACGAGGATGCCGAAAATATTACTACTGTTGGCGCTGCCATCGATTTTATCGAAAGTAAAATTTAGCTAAATCGTGCCTAAACGGCGAGTTGTTGTTACCGGAATGGGGGTTCTGGCCCCGAACGGTAACACGGTGCCGCAATACTGGGAAGCACTGCGAACCGGTAAAAGCGGCATCGCTAAAATTACCCATTTTGATACATCCGATTACTCGGTAAAAATTGCCGGTGAAGTAACCGGATTTCAACTGGATGATTTCTTCGAAAGAAAGGAATCGCGTAAGCTCGACCGTTTCACAATCTATGCCCTGGTCGCTGTAGAAGAAGCAATTATTGATGCCGGTCTGTTGGTCGATTCAATCAATCTGAATCGCATTGGTGTAATAATCGGATCCGGAATCGGAGGAATCGAATCATTTGAAGAGCAGCATCGGAACCTGCTTGAAAAGGGTCCACGCCGGGTATCACCGTTCTTCATCCCTAAAATGATTGCTAATATTGCCGCTGGTCATATTGCCATCAAATGGGGTTTTAAAGGTCCCAACCACGTAGTTGTATCGGCCTGCGCTTCCGGAACGGACGCCCTGGGTGTAGCAATGCGTACAATCCAGTACGGCGAGGCTGACATTATGATCTCAGGCGGATCAGAAGCTTCGGTTTGTCCGATGGCAGTAGCCGGTTTTGCCAATATGAAAGCCCTGTCCACCAGGAATGATGAACCAACTAAAGCCAGCCGACCATTTGATTTAAATCGCAACGGGTTTGTAATTGCCGAAGGAGCTGGCATTCTGGTGCTGGAGGAGTTGGAACACGCCCGTCAACGTGGCGCCCGGATATTGGGTGAAATCGCCGGGTACGGTGCTACCAATGATGCTTTCCATGTAACACAGCCCGCTTCCGGTGGCGCTGGAGCCGCTAAGGCAATGGAAGCTGCCATTCGCGATGCCAGTATGAAATACAGCGATGTAGATTATATTAATGCTCATGGCACCTCTACCCCCCATAATGATAAAAACGAATCAATAGCGATCCGAACCGTATTTGGTGATCATGCCGATAATTTATATATCAGTTCAACTAAATCTATGACCGGACACCTGTTAGGAGCCAGTGGCGCTATCGAGGCAATTGCTGCTTTACTTATCATAGAAAACCAAATAATACCACCCACAATCAACTTGACTGACGCTGATCCGGAATGTGACCTGAATTATGTTCCCAATACCGCAATTTCCGCAAAAGTTGATACTATAATTTCTAATTCCTTAGGATTTGGAGGACATAACGGCGTCCTGCTCATAAAACGCTGGAATTAATAAATTGTCTTTTTTATCCCTGTTTTTCTTCCGTCGGCGAAACAAAAATAATCGTTTCGCCGAACTTGAAAAATGTATCCACTATCGATTTAAACAAACAAAATATGTGGAACAGGCTTTTACCCATCGTTCCATAACCTCGCTCCCCCGTACCAATTACGAACGTCTGGAATTCCTCGGTGATGCTGTTATTGATCTGGTAGTCAGTGAAGCATTGATGCAGGAATTTCCCGAAGGCGATGAGGGCATCCTAACCCAGAAACGATCAGCACTGGTACAAAAATCTTTTCTGGCTGACATGGGATATTTGCTTGATCTGTTGACCTTGTTGGAGATTGAGCCATCGGTTGATTTGGATATAGATAAAATTGCCATCAAACAACTGGGTAATGTTTATGAAGCACTAATTGGAGCTATCTACATGGATGGTGGGATAGAACCATGTGAAAAATTAGTACTTGATACCATCTGGCGGCATCGATTTGATGCCTGGAAAGCAACCAACTTCAAAGGCCGATTGATCGAACTCTGTCATACCCGGCAACTGCAGAACCCCAAATTCTGCCTGGCCGCGGTTTCCGGACCGGAACATCAAAAATTATTTGAGGTACATGTTAAAATCGGTGACCATTCCTATCCATCAGGAATAGGCAGCAATAAAAAAACCGCGGAACAGGCCGCGGCTCAAATAGCTTTGGATACTTTAATTAAAACCTATTAAGAATATAATTCTTTGATTTTATCCCGCAGCTTCGCGGCAATTTCATATTCTTCTCGCTCTACCGCTCGCCCGAGCTCTTTTTCCAGTCGCATTCTGGTCGGTTTACCGGGATTTTTAGTTTCTGGTTGAATTATCGCAGGAGCCTCCTTATCCAAAACTGATGATTCCCGCATCACCTGTTCTGCAACCATGATTGGTGCGTTTAATCGCAAAGCTACCGCGATGGCATCACTAGGACGGCTGTCGATTGAACGTGATCCAAATAAAATACTGTCCAATTCCAGACGGGCATAGTAAACACCATCCTTTAATTCGGTTACGGTGACTGCTGTCAGATCAGCATCAATACTTTGAACAACATTCCTGATCAGGTCATGGGTCATAGGACGCGGAGGTTGTACCTTTTCCAGTGCCAGCGCTATCGACTGAGCTTCGAAAGCACCTACAATAACTGGTAATTTTCTTTCCCCTTCCAATTCTTTTAGTATTACAGCATAACTATGGCTGGAAGGATGAAAGGAAATTTTCTCTACCTGTACTGGAATCAGCTTCATCTTAGTACCAATATAACCCGTGATTCAAATTTCCACAAGATCATAATAACAATTAGAGCTTTGCCAATCGACCTTTCAATTCCATGATTTTTTCCACCGGAGTGGGATTGGTCCCATGTTCCAGAGCACACCAGTAACTGAGCCAGTCACCAAAGTGAATCAAATGCAGCAACCGGGCAAAACGACTGGTTCCGGAAACGCTAATAACCTCTTGCAGGCAATAATCCCGAATCAATTCACGACTGTTTTCCTGACGCAGCTTCACCCGGGGATGGTCATCCTGATCCTGTAACCAGAGAACCGCCAGCCGTTTTAACAGATCGGGATTATTTGACCAACCCACTATTTCATTATGGTTCATCTCCGGTAATTCATTGCTATAAGCCAGCATTTTGGAATTTTCACTGAGCTGCCCCCGCCAGCGATTAGCCACGATGGCTGTCGCTTCCGTTTCACCGTAGATGATCGGCAGGTGGTCTGCGACCTGGCGCGCCAGCTTCAGGGTTGGATTATCGTCACTGGCAGAATAAATCTCACGCATTGATTTGAGTAGTTCAACAGTATCCTGACAGCGCGCCTGAAACCCGGTTCCAATTATCCCAATTTTATTTAACAGGTACAAAATAGTGACAAATGAATAAGCCAGGGCGGCCCGGGGTTGTAATCCGGCCACAATCGTAATTTTGTCAAGATCGTCAGTATCGAGTAATTCACCAATTCTGCCACCGGTGGTAATCCCGCAGATGCGAGCGCCTTTGGACCGAGCAGCGGCATAAGCTGCCAATGTTTCTTCCGTGTTTCCGGAGTAGGATGAACAGATCACCAGCGTATTGAAATTGATCCAGTTTGGCAGGCGGTATCCGCGTACGACCTTGAATGGTACGGACATTTCATTTGCTACCAGCATATGTGCTACATCGCCACCGATAGCCGAACCACCCATTCCCGCCAGAACAATAGTAGCTATATTCGAATAATCATTATGCAACCGGATCGACTCTCCGATACGAACAGCATCGGTAATGTGATCGGGAAAATCATAAATTGCACCAAACATATTATCCGGGTCGTATTTTGTTATCAGTTCTTTAATCATTTCATTCTGTTAATTAGATGGTTTGAGTGGAATAATTTTTATTTCTTCCTGTTTAAAACCAGGTCGGTGAATTCTATCAGGACACTTCTACTTTTTGAGGGTATTACTTCTAACAAATCCAAGGCCTGCCGGCCATACTGCTTGGCATTGGCTATGGCCTGATTGAGTACACCGGTTGATTCAAAATAATTCCGGTAAGCCCGACAAAGATTCGTTTCGTCACTGGTATCCACTGAGGCACAGAATTGTCCCCAATTACCAGCATCTTTTTCACGAGCCAGAATAGTGAGGATGGTTTGTTTGCCAGCTTTAATATCACTGCCAAGACTCTTCCCCATTATTTCCGGGTCGGCTGTAATCTCAAGAACATCGTCATGGATTTGAAAGGCTTTGCCCAATGCCAATCCATAATTAAACAGGGCTTGGATAGTAGCCTCCGGCTGATCACCTAAAATAGCACCCAGTTCGGCACACAATCCGATCAGGTTACCGGTCTTCTTTTCGATCATGATTAGATAATGATCCAGCGTAATGGCGGAATCAGCCTCAAATTCCTTGTCAAAACCCTGGCCTTCACAGACCGCCAGTGTAGCTTCATTGAATCGCCGTAGTGCTTTTAACGGATTTACGCATACCTTCAATAACAATAATTGACTTAATGCAAACAGGCCATCACCAGCCAGAATTGCTGTGGATTCGTCCCATTGCTTATGCACGGTAGGCTGACCATGCCTTTGGTTATCACCATCCATGATATCATCGTGTACTAAGGTGAAATTATGTAATAACTCCACCGCCAGACCCGCGTTCAGCAGGTCAGCAACATTCGCACCGCAGGCTTCCCCGGTCAGCCGCACCAGGATCGGACGGAGGCGCTTACCCTGGCCGGTATTAACATAACGAATCGGGGCGTAAAGGTAGTGGGGCGTTTCTGGCAGATCAAGTTCTGCCAGCGCCCGGTTCAATTCTTCATGAAGAACTGAGATACGAACCAAGAAATGATCAGTGACCGGCATCTAGTTCGATTTTACCAATGGATTGCAGTTTGCTTAGAACCAGGCTTTTGATTTCTTCCATACGGGCTTGTGTAGAAGCTTCGAAACGGCAAACGATAACCGGTTGAGTATTGGATGAGCGTACCAGACCCCAGCCATCGCCAAATTTGATTCGGACTCCGTCAACATCGATTACATCGTAATTAGCGCTGAAGAATTCCGCCGCTTCCTTAGCAATCCGGAATTTCTCTTCATCCGATTCACACATCAACCGCATTTCCGGCGTGGAATAATATTTTGGTATTTCCGCTGCCAGTTCCGATAATTTTTTATCACCCCGGGACAGTAGCTGAACCAGCCGGGCGGCCACGTAGGTAGCATCATCATAGCCATAATAATCATCGGCAAAGAAGATGTGTCCACTCATTTCACCACCGAATTTGCAATTTAATTCGCGCATCTTGACTTTGATTAAAGAATGTCCGGTTTTCCACATGACCGGATTACCGCCATTTTTAATAATCATGTCTTCTAGGGCCTGGGAGCATTTAACATCGAACAGGATGTCATCACCCGGCTCCACGATCTCTGGTAGAAAGAGTGACATCAACTGGTCAGCCCAGATAATTTTACCCGTTTCGTCCACTACCCCGACCCGGTCGGCGTCACCATCAAAGGAAAGACCCACGTCGTATTTACCAGTTTTCATCAAGGTGATCAATTCGGTGAGGTTGGCTTCCACTGTGGGATCGGGATGGTGATTTGGAAAAGTGCCGTCGATATCGCAGAATAATTCGGTTAATTCAACACCAAGCGCTTTAAAGATGGTGGGCGAGTTGATACAAGCAGCGGCATTGCCGCAATCCATGACAACTTTCACCGGTCTTTCCAGTTTAATCTTACTCAAAATCATTTGCTCATAATCAGCCTTGATTTCATGGCTAACTGCTTTGCCTTCACCAATAGCAAAGTGACCCGATTCAATAATTTGACGAATATCCTGAATTTGCTGACCATAAACAGCGCCCCGCTGGTAACTCAGCTTGAAGCCGTTATACTCCGGGGGATTGTGGCTGCCGGTTATCTGAACGGCGCCAGCCACGTCCAGTTGAAACATGGAAAAATAATTGACCGGCGTGGGCAATAAACCCAGATCGATAACATCGACACCAGTGGACAATACACCACGTTTGAATTGGTCCATCAAACTGGGGGTGGTTAAACGGATATCGCCGGATAGCGTGATTTCGCGACCGCCCTGGTCGGCTACGAATGTGCCATAACCTTTACCTAATGCAACCACCACGTCCGGTGGGAAATCTTCTGCTACATTGCCGCGAATGTCGTATTCACGAAACATATAAGGATTAATTTTCACTGATTACCTCGTAAAAGTGTTAAGGTGTTAATGTTACATAAATGATAATTAAAATTTACGGATTTATTGGTTAGGATTCTATGAGGGGATAGACAAATAAATCTTTATAATTACCTGAAGGAAGCGAGTGTTGGGCATCATACTTATTAAGTACCGGTTACTTAATAACCAGTTGTTGAGAGTTTTGATTTATTTTCCTTTTATAATGTTTGTCTCTCCAAAAAATCTCCAATTGGAAAGGCTGCTGGCATTCAATATCAATTTTTAAAGATTTTCCTGAGGGATTACAAATCAAACTAACAAGTTGTTCTTTAAACTGTAAGTTTTTAATTCCATGCCGGTCTGCTCGGGATATGCGCCATCGTATTGTATTTTCACTACCCCTAATATCCAGGCCGATTATATTTTCGATAAGCATTGCAATTGGGCCTAATCCTGACCAACCCACAAAATCCTGCCTGGAGTAGAACGTATTATCCCAGCGCGTGGCCGGTTCGGCTATTTCCGGTGAATAACATTCCCAAATCGTTTTGTAACCATCGGCATACCGCTCTTCAAAAGCGATTTTTTCTTCGATTGGATTAAAGTTATTGTACACTTCAACCATGTTTTGGATGTGATTTTGAGCGATTTTGTTGGCAATAGAAAATTTCTGGTATTTTTCTAATCCTTTTACGACCATATAATTAGTTGGCGCCCAAACACTGCCCAGCCAATAATGACCTTTGGGATCGTAGTCCTGATTATCAGCCGATAAAGTTGGCACCAAATGCGGTCGCCAAAATTCTGTCGGATTCTGTAAATGGTTAAGCAGCAGTTCCGCTCTTTCATCTGAGGCTACTTCAGATAAAAGAGTCCAAAATGATCCGATATGTTTAACATTACTCAGCGCTGCATCCTCAGTCATGTCAAAATAATATTGGTCCACAGTGTTCCAGTTGTGCTGATTAATTAAGGATTTTATTCGACGGTATTTGTCCGCATACTCTAAAGCAATACTTTTTTCCCCGGTAATCTCAGCAATTTGGGCAATCGATTTTGCAGCCAGCGTTTGTTGTGCGGAAAAATCTATCCATCCTGCCTTCCCCACATTAGGCCTGGGGGTGTTATCCATCCCGCTTCCTAATGGTGAAATATAATAAAGCCCCTTACCGGCAGATGACCGACAATTATTCTCTATCCAATTAAAATATTTTACCAGGACGGGCAGCACTTTTTTTAATCGGGAACTATCTCCGATAATTTCATAATAACGAAGCTCCAACCAGGCAAACAACGGCGGGTTCACCATTGGTTCGTCAAGTGTTGGTGGCTGTGCCATTTCACCGGTAGACTCCCAATAAACCCGTTGTATATAACCATCTGATCGCTGTTTGAGATAGAAATTGTCCAGTGATGGCATAACGGGAAAGATGTTCCTTCCATACACCGCAAAGACGGTCATAAAACAAGTATCCCATTGATAGATCAACTCATTAAAACCCTCGTCCATGTAAGACTCTACAAAGCCGTTTTGTGGGGTGCCTTTTTTGATTTTATTCCAGGCCATTTCCCAGGCTGCATAATATAAATCAACCCATTCAGGATTCTGCTCTAAAACAGGTTCGGGAAGTGCTCCCCGGGGAAAGGCTTCACAACTACTAGCGCGCAAAGGTTTTTTTGGATTACCAACTTTTATAATGGAGTTGAAACTTTCACCCCCGTCGTTTATTTGTAGCGGATTGCCAGGGTCAGGTAGCCATTGTCCATCGGATACAATCTTGTAGTAATAATAACCAGGCGCTAAATCGATATCTATTTGCCATAATGAATCCTGCTGTTGCATAAGGTGTTCACTAGGATTCCAGTTATTAAAACTGCCTGCGACTGATACTTTATTTGCGTTGGATGAGTAAAAGTTAAATCGCACGGTCTCAGTTTCTTGCGCAATGATTTCCGTATTCGTAAAAACCAGGTAACCCCAGCTATCCAGTTCAAATTCTTCATTTTCCGGTAATTCAATTTTTTCTTCCGTAAAAAGGTTTGTGTAACTGCCTCCCAACAGGCTGCTGTTAATTGAAAATGTCTGTTTTACCGGAGAAAAATTAAAAATAGCGATTATTTTGTCACCATCTTTCTCTCTGGCAAAACTATAGATGTTTTTGTCATTGCTGGTTTTAAGGCGAACGATTTCTCCCCCATACAGACCATTCCAAAGAGCTTTATTTTGCTTTTTTAACTGAAACAGTTTAGTATATATCCCTCGCAATTTGTGATCTTGCCATTCAACCGGGTCTTTCTCAAAAAATTCCAGAGCTTTGTTCAGACCGGCTTCCTGTCCACTATAAACCAGAGGCATGCCCCTGAATACTCCTGAGAAAACCGCAAATGTTTCTACGGCCGGGCCTAATCTTTTATAAACTGTTCCATTCCACGAATTTTCATCATGATTTGTTGTGAAAATCATTCGATAAGCATCTGGGTGATATATAGATTTCTCCTGCTGGTAATAGTTATCGAGATCCTCGACAGTTTTCTTCCCTTGCGCAATATCATTCATCAAGTCCTTAAATTGCCAGCCATAAGTCATATCAAACGCTTTTGCGTGTAATTCAGGCTCATGAGCCTCCGCAAGCATGAACACGGGTTTGATTTTGTTTAAACTATCGGAAACCATATTCCAGAAATCGGTGGGTACCATAGCTGCCACATCGCATCTAAAACCGTCGATATCGCATTCTGTTACCCAGTATTTCATGGCATTATACATCTCTTTGCGAAGGTTTTGATTTTCAAAGTTTAAGTCAATAACATCACTCCAATCCGGAACAGGAGATATAAAATTTCCTGAGGAGTCTTTAGTATAGAAGTCCGGATTGGATGAAACCCAGGGATGATCCCAGGCAGTATGATTAGCAACCCAATCGATAATAACATACAGGCCTAATTCATGTGTTTTATTAACCAAAGATTTAAAATCCTCTAGCGTGCCAAATTCCGGGTTTACTGCTTTATAATCTTTTACGGAATAATAACTTCCCAAACTGCCTTTTCTATTCTTTGAGCCGATGGGATGAATGGGCATTAACCAGATAATGCCAATACCCATTTCTTTTAGTTGTGGTAAATAGGTCTCGAATGCTTTGAACGTTCCTTCGGATGAATGCTGGCGCATGTTGGCTTCATAAATTGTTAGATTTTTGCTCCATTCCGGGTGTGTTCTGGATTGTTTTTGCGCAAGTATTTGGAATGGATCCAGTAACGAAAGAATGAAAGTTAATATAAGAACCTTCGTTTTATATCTGACAAGCTGTTTTTTCATATACAATTTTTCCTAATTGTCAGCAATACCTAAAAATCATTTTCAAATGCCTAACGGTGTCAATATGTGGAAATATTTTACTCATATCATTCTACCATCTGGATTATTTTCTATCCTCCGCCCTCACCGTACAACCTAAGCATAATTCTAATTCGGTTACTGGAATTTATACAGGATCGGAATTGCAATAAATATAATTCGTTCTTATAGATGCTATCAGGTTTTTAACAAAATAGAGTGTGGATGTCATGGTTCATGAAAATATAATTTTAACGTAGGGACAACTCGCGAGTTGTCCTATCCGTAATTAGAATTTTTTCCGTCTTTTAAATCCGGGAATCCACATTGGCACTTCACACATGTATTGTTCATAATCAGTGCCGAAACGTGCCAGCAAAAGTTTTTCTTCATAGCGACAGATAAAATACAAAAAGACGATTGCTGCCAGCCAGACAATAGCCGCAATGATTGACAGATTGATTAGCAATAAACCGAGATACAGCAATATTTCGCTGACATACATGGGATGGCGAATATATTTATAGACCCGATCCCTGATCACTACTGGTTCAGAGCGCACCTCACTGAATACAATATTCATGCTGGTCCAGGCCAGGTAACCGGATAAAATCAACAGGGCGACTCCCACCGGTAAACGTACCGCCAACGAAATATATTCATTCAGGCCGATGGAATATTTAAAGATGAACGCATCGCTCAGCCAGACGCCGATAAACAGGATCGCCAGGATCATCTGCCCGGCATCGCCAAGTTTATGTTCTCCGGTCAGATCAGTACGCTCATGGTGGTCTTTTACGCGCTTTTTCTGATCATTCATATTTCCCCTCTCAAGCTTTTAATCATTGATTTTTAATTTAATAAAGAGATAACCATTTTTTCCTTTTTCCATGATCGGCAATTAATAAATCATAAAGATGAAAAATTACTGTCCGGCCACGTCTCCAATAATGCGCCGCAGGAAACCGTCGTTGTTCCGTATCAGTTGACGGGCTTCCTCTTTGCCGCACTGCTGGCGGGTCATTACAATCGCCGTCTTCACTTCTTTACCAGAGGCAAACAGCATTTCCCGGGCTTTATCATAGGGCAGGTCCGTCAGTTGCTGAATGATTCGGGAGCCGCGATCCACCAGCTTTTGATTGACCGCATCCAAGTCCACCATCAGATTCCCGTATACTTTCCCTATTCTGATCATCGTGGTAGTTGATATCATATTCAAAACCAATTTGGTGGCTGTCCCCGATTTCAGTCTGGTGGAACCAGTCAGGATTTCCGGTCCCACATCAACGGCGATCAGCGTGTCAACTTCAATATCCAGCAGGGGCTTGGGATTACATATTATATAGGCCGTACTGGCACCGATGCCACGCGCCCATCCCAAAGCATGAACAACATAGGGCGTGGCGCTGCTGCTGGCAATACCAACTAAAAAATCTTTGGAACAAAAACCAACCTTCTGCAATGCTTTTTCAGCATCTTCCGGTATATCCTCGGCACCTTCAATGGAACGCACCAATGCTTCCCGTCCTCCGGCTATTACCCCCTGGAACCAATCTCTGGGAGCAGAAAATGTAGGTGGTATTTCGGAAGCATCCAGAACTCCCAGGCGACCGCTGGTACCGGCACCGATATAATACACGTGTCCGCCACATTGGATGGCCTTGACAGCCAGTTCCACAGCCCTGCTGATTTCAGGTAGCACCGCCTGGATTTTAAGGGCAATAGATTGATCTTCCTTATTCATTATCTCCAGGATTTCCGGGATCGAACGCTTGTCAATCCGCAGGGAATTGGGGTTCTGTTTCTCTGTGGTCAGGTCTTTGCGAGCCTGCGGTTTAGTATTTTCCATATTCAAATTTAAAAGTGTTCACTTATACGTATTTACTGCTAATTGCGTAATATCAAAAAAAATCAAAAATGCAGCTTTGATTATCTAAAGCAATTTATTCAAATTTCACCCACTTAACGGGAAAATTGTCATGGCTATCATTAAACCACCTCCTATCGCTGTCCTGACTTTGGAATTGTATATTCCATCAGCCGAATCGTTAAAAGACAAACGTCAGGTAGTGAAAAGTATCAAAGAACGAATCAAAGCTCATTACAATATTTCTATAGCTGAGTTTGGTGACACGGAGAAATGGCAAACGGCCACCCTGGCTATCTGCACGGTTGGAAACGATCGACGTAAACTGGGACAAACTCTGCAAGCAATTTTGAATAAAATCGATAGCTGGCGCCAGGCCGATATTACCCATCAACAGATTGAGTATTTATAAGCGTGCTATGGGTTGGATAAATGTGACCATCACCTGCTCTGAGTTAGACCCCCGCAACCTGGCTGATTTTTTATTGGACCAGGGTGGACTATCTGTCTCAATAGTCAATACCAATCCCGATAGCACCGTTGAAGATGAATGGTTTGATGATTCCAGCCAACCAGCGCTAATAATCCCCAACTCTGCTGCTGTTGCGGTACTGTTACCATTGGATACAAAAATCGAACCATTGCTGGAACAACTTAAAACACATTTCAAGTTAGCTGGATTACCAGCCCATAAAATTGAACAAATTCCTGAGCAGGACTGGGTGAAAAGTGTCCGGAAATTATCGAGACCACAGAAAATTAGTGAGCGCCTGTGGATCGTACCAACCTGGGAAACCATCATAGATCCAAAAGCAGTCAATATCCGCCTCGATCCGGGGATTGCCTTTGGCAGTGGTACTCATCCTTCCACCAGATTATGTCTGCAGTGGCTGGACCAGGAAATCAGTGGTGGCGAACAGGTACTTGATTATGGCTGCGGATCAGGTATTCTGGGAATTGCAGCTCTGAAGCTGGGTGCTGCTAAGGCAGTTGGTGTGGATATTGATCCCCAGGCCAATGCGGCGGCCCTGGAAAATGCTTCGATTAATCAGGTCAATTTTCCAACCTTTTTGCCGGAAGAGTTGCCCGCAGGCAAATTCGATATAATTATTGCCAACATCCAAACTAATCCCCTGCTGGAACTGTCGCTATCATTTTCCGAATTACTGAACGATGGGGGTAGGATTGCATTATCGGGAATATTGAAAGCTCAATCCGGTGCGGTACAACACGTTTATCAACACTATTTTTCCATGTCTGCGCCAGAAAATATAGGCGACTGGTTTATGCTTTCAGGCCAGAAATTAAAGTTTGCTTAAGACCCTAAATCACTTCAATTATATTCATATTATAGCCAAATTACCGACCTGAAATAGACACATGTTTGGATGAAAAAGCTTGATATCTACCTGGTACGACAATTCCTGACCGTCCTGTTAATGGCTCTGTTAGGCTTTATCACTATATTTATCATCGTTGATATATTTGAACAATTAGACAAATTCATCGACAGTTCGGTGCCATTTCCGATTATATTGCGCTATTACTTCTATAGCCTGCCCTGGTTCTTCAATATTGGCCTGCCGATGGCCGTGCTAATCGCGACAGTTTTTTCCATTGGTATAGCCGCGAAACGCAACGAATTGACCGCCATGAAAGCAACGGGAATCAGCCTTTACCGGGTTGCCGTACCGCTGTTCGTGATTGGATTCATAATCAGTTTGATCTCATTCCAGTTTGAAGACCGGCTGGTAATCTGGGGAAACGTGAATCGGGCGGAATTGAAAAAAGAATATATACAGAAATACAAACGACGCAGTAAGAATATCAAAACCAATATTTTCCTGCAACGATCCGAAAAATACCATATTGCAATTGGCAAATACAATTATAACCAAAAATCCGCCGATGACGTTACCGTACAGATTATGAATCAGGGGCAGATTAGCGAACGAATCGATATTCAGAAAATTACCTGGATAGATTCACTGGAGTATTGGGCGGTTAGCCGGTATTCGATCAGAAATTTTAATTTAGCCGGTGAGGAAGAAAAGGTACGTATAAGTGCTACCGACACCTTGTTGTATCTGGGCTTCAGTCCAGCGGATGTGGAGCGAAAATCTTCATCACCGGAGGAACTGAGCTATGCAGACTTAAAGGATTTTATTGCCCAATTGGATGAAAACGGTGTTGATACAACCCGTTGGGAAGTTGTTCGTGATTTCAAGATATCCTTCGCTTTTACCAACTTGATTGTTGTCCTGTTCGGACTGCCGCTGGTACTATTAAAACCAAAAGGCGGACTTTCCTTCGGCGCCGGAATGAGTGTATTGGTGATCTTTTCGTATTATGCTTTTATAAAATTCGGTCAATCCCTGGGCTATAAGGGAATCATTGAACCGATCTATGCCGCTTGGATGGGCAATGTGGTCTTTTCGATTGGCGGAATTTTACTGCTGCTCGGTGTACGTAAATAATCAGTTCTGATTATCGTTAGTGTCCGGTGGCAGAATGATTGGCTCTTCTACAGCACCCGGCTCCGGCGGGGTTTCCTTGCGACTCTTAAAACTGGTAATGGTTACACCGAGTGATATATTCACCCCTTTCATGGAATGGATCCAGAGTCCATTTCTAAATGCCAGCCCAAAGTCAAAAATGATCGGTCCCTTGTGCACGCCGAAACCCATCCCCAACTCTTTGAAATCATAACCGGCCCAGGAATAGCCAAACCTGATCGGGAATGCGGGATTGCGTAGTAATTCCGCCCCAATCGACCAACGCCAGCGATCACGGACAAAGAAGCGGTCTTCGAACCCGGCTACTAAATCGGAGACAACTAATACATCCGGGAATCGTTTGGAAACCGAAATCCTGAACAGAGCCGGATAGCGGGTGGAAAATTGTTTCAGTTTTCCATCGGCAGTGAGGTCATAAACCACCTGTTCATCAGTTGGATTAGAATAAAACAAGGAATCGCTAGACATAGTCTGAGCGTTCAAGGTATCAATCGTATAAATATAACGGACTGCATTACTATCATTTAAGGCTATACCACCCCAGGATAAATGAAATAGATCGTCTGAATTGCCATATTGATTATCGCTACCAGCCATGATATCTTTTATAAAACTAGGGCGGTTCCAGTTGATTTTGCCCAAAGCATTTATCATCGAAACCCCAACCCGCCAGCCATCCAAATCCTTGGTGCAAAAGCCGATATCCAGTCCCAGACCACTGCCTCCGATTCCCTGCCTGAAATAATAGGTACCACTACCGTACAGTGCGGTGGTGTCGGTAATCATAAAGGCGGAACTTGAATCAGGATCAATTCCGAAATAAAACAAACCCTGCAAATATTTCAGTGTCATTCCCCAGGCAAAATCCGTACTCGGAATGGCAAACGA
This sequence comes from Fidelibacterota bacterium, assembly GCA_013203115.1. GTDB lineage: Bacteria > Fidelibacterota > Marinisomatia > Marinisomatales > TCS56 > JABMQW01. Next base: position 19,467 of record JABMQW010000139.1, on the reverse strand, counting down.
GAAACCGAATTCATTAACACCTAATAGGTCCAGCTTGAGGGTCATGTCAATTTCTTCGGTCAGATAGGCACCATTACCCTTCAGTAACAGACCCATAATTCCAGTAGGAATTGTTACATCGCCAAGAATTACCATATTGGAAGTCAGGGCCATGTTGCCGGAAGCAAAATTCATTATCGGAAGGGGCAGGTGCAAGTCAGTAAACAATCGTAAGCCCCCACTGCGATCCAGTTCACGCAATATCAGATCGGTATCGGCAGAGGTCAATGTATCACCACTGATCTCATTCAGATTACCGAGTGAGATATAATTGCTGACTATACCAAAATCGATACCAACCAATTGCAGCATAAAGGGCTTATCCTGTTGCAAGGCCAGCAGGGCTGGATTATACCCAACAGCGAAAATACCATCGGCAACTGAACCATAAGCCCCGGCCAAACCAACCACACGGGGATCGCGCTTCGACTGACCAAACAGGGACATTGAGATAATGCAACCAAGTACGACCAGCCGGATAAATTTAGTACTCATCAGCGGCTCTCTCCCCGGTTTGATCCGGCAGCGGCGGCACTGGTACAACCGCTACTAAAGGAGCGCAATACTTGCTTCAAAGTAAAATACCAGCCGCTCATATCACTGATATCCGACCCGGCATCCGAAACACGGATACGTATGCTGTCGCGTTGCAGGCTGGGAATATTCGGGAACTCAGTATTTGCATCCCAAACAAATGAATCCACGTTGGCAATTGCCGTCCAGTTCGATTCCAGCGCTGTCCAATCCTGGTCATTTTCAATATCCGGATCGGTTACTATCGAATAATCAAGATTGACATTTTTCACCTTACCGAAAGTTCGCCAACGGATGGTTATCAACTCCAGCACATTCAGCGATTCACCACCATTGGGATAAATCATGACCAATTCTCCCGGAGCCGGTTCCATGACACCGGTACTACTAATCTCAAAGGTCAGAAAAGATTTAATCTCAACATAGTCATTGATCGAGAGAAAGACAGATAGCGTATCGCCGGTAATGGGATCAATTGGTGAACCGTTCAGATGAATCCGGGGAGTGGTATAATGATTACCGAGGCTGGTCATTAAACGGATTTTATCGGGATCGATTTCACTGATGCTGACGATATCGCCGGGGTTTTCTACGAGTCGCCGGTCATCAATATCCGAGTCATAGTTAATCAGCAGCGGATCGGGCAACACAATATTCAGCAGCGTATCCACATAAGTCATGACCGTATCGGTACCGGAAGCGGAACTGCGGATAAAATAGGTGACCCCATCCACGCATTCACTAAAATCAGACATCACGTTGAATATATAAATCGCGGTTGAATCGGTCCCCAGCGCTGGATCCAGACTGGAACATTCATTGATCACGTAGAGACTGTCACCGGTGGAAATATCAATTCCCAGATCAATAGCCAGGCTATCCAGATTTTTCCGGCTCAGATCAAGGGGAAAATGACTCTGATCAGACAGCAGAATGGATATCTCTCCTCCGACCGGAAAATGATTGATTACCCGGGCTACGGCTGAAGCACTGCGAAGTCCGCTGCGAATCTTATTACGCAATTCATAATCCCATTCTTCCAAGGGCGATTCATTGACCGGTATAAAAGTCATAGGCGCCATTTTCACCTCGAGCGGCGCTGTGAGTTCATAGCTGAAACCGATAGAAGCACCGGGGATAAGATCACCACGTTCACCATCTATCTTGGCAGATGAATTGATTATTAGGTCTTCCGGATTAGATGATAGCAAATCCACAATGGTGAACTCACCACTGTCATCAGTGATTACACTGTCAATTTCAGTATCGCTGTTTCGTACGTAGATAGTCGTAGTTGTCCCATTGCGGTTTAATAGTATCGCTGTTTTTACTGAATCACCATAGGTATCAGGATTTCCAACCTTTGATATGACACGAACAATTACCGAATCACCGAAGGTGTTTACCCCGATAAAGTCTAGGTCAATTGATACCGGAAGCTGGATAGAACTCATTATAATAAAAGTTATATTTACATCGGTAAATGCCATCCCTGAGAAACCCTGCGGCATGCCGGTAATTTCCTGTTCGCTGGGCGGGAATTCCTCTGTCAGGTATACATTCATAGACGCAAAATGCAGTTCATCGACCTGAACCCCAAGGCTCATGCGCCCGAATTCCGATCCATCCAGGGGAATTGTGGCCGTCTGATGTTGAATCACTGCTGATACATCAATAATGAGGGATTCCAGAGCGCTGTCGGCTCCGGCGGGATTGGCGAAAGTATAGCCATCGATATCAAAGGTCCGGCCGTAAGCGCTGCTGTCACGGCTGAGGACTGTTTCAATTTTTACCGAATCTTCACCCTCAGGAGGCATGAAGTTGCGGAAATTCATAACAAAATCAATGTCAAAGATGTAAGTACTCTGCAGGTCGGATACGACTATTTCATTGATTCCAGCCCAGGTTCCGGTTTTGAAGACGCCGGAGTAGATTTGGATGTCCGAAGGGAACTCCACGACTGGTATCTCAGGCGAAAGATCATATTCACTGATCTGAACCACCGCTTCATCGACACCAGCGATCCTGATCCGGAACGACAGATTTACTTTTACCGAATCGCCGGCATTGATCAGTATAGTATCCAATGCCGTTTCTGTTTCGAGACTAAAACCAAAATTCATCCTGATTTTTGAACCGAGCTGCTTATCACCAATCAGCGTATGCTTGGAGAATGTGCTGTCTTTTAGTACGCGGTTGCAGGAATGACCAGCCAGTGAATCATTGGGACTGTCCAGATCGGTGATTAGACTGAATTCAACATCCTTGACCGCAGTCGGCAGTCCATTATTTATCAGGCTGGTGGCAAACACACTGGAGTCTGTTTCACTGTCACCACTAATTACAACAGCATCTACTGAGGTAATAAACTCCGGTAAAACCGATTCATCTACTTGGGGAATATTAATTTCCAGGAAAATTGATGTATCAAAAGCAGATGCGATTTGGTTCCAGGTTGATGCGAAGATCTCGCGGTCGACTGCCGGGGGGACATCGAAAGTATCCAGTGCAACATCAATAAATTTATTATTTGGGGCAAATGGAATTTCGATAATGATCAGCGTATCAAATACGAACGCCATTTCCGGTAGATAAATCGGATCCTGGGTAAAGGCGATATCCTGGTTAAGCTTTACTTCCAGATAGGATGCATCGATGGCAATCTTATCGAGGGTGTCACTAAACATTATCTGCATGCCAAGGGAATCAGACGTGACAAAAATCTGCGTACTGTCGACAATCCCGGCCAATGGATAGCGTTCCTGAATTAATGGAATGGTCAAATCCATGAACCAGGTCGGCATTTCAAAACTGGCCGGACTTTGAAAATCACAACTGACCGCAAGTATGATTAATAATAAAGCTGTTATTAATATTACCTGTTTTATTATGCTTTTTTTCTTCCTAAATATTTTCATATGTTAATATTCTGGTTTATGGTTACTCGCTTACCCAAATACTATCTGATAAGTTGTTTAAACGAATGGACATAAGTTTACAGTCTAAAGTTCACTCATTTTTATGAGCTTTACCATAAAAAAAACACCCCGTCGAAATGGAGTGTTTTTCATAGTTTTCGGAATTGTATTAATACCGGTAATGCTCTGATTTATAGGGACCGCCCTTTGGTATTCCCAGGTATTCCGCTTGTTCATCAGTCAATTCAGTCAAGGTTACACCAACATGATCGAGATGCAACCGGGCCACTTCTTCGTCCAGTTCTTTCGGTAATCGATAAACGCCGATTTCAGGCCGGTCCTTGGCCAGGGCCATCTGGGCCAAGATCTGATTGGTAAAGGAATTAGACATGACAAAGCTAGGATGGCCGGTGGCACAACCGAGATTAACCAGACGTCCCTCGGCCAGCATGAAAATCTGGTGGCCATCGGGAAATGTATACCGATCAACCTGGGGTTTGATGGTCTCACGCTTGACCTGGGGAGCTGCATTCAACGGCTCCACTTGAATTTCGTTATCGAAATGACCGATATTACAAATAATTGACTGGTCATTCATCAGTTCCATATGCTCGAGCGTTATCACGTCGATATTGCCGGTCGCAGTGACAAAAATATTGCCTTCTGCCAGGCTCTGCTCCAGTGAAACCACCCGGTAACCCTCCATCGCGGCTTGCAAGGCACAGATCGGATCAATCTCGGTCACCAGCACTTTGGCGCCGTAGCCCCGCATGGATTGGGCACAGCCACGACCTACGTCGCCATAGCCACAGATAACTATCGTCTTACCAGCGATCATGACATCAGTAGCGCGTTTTATACCATCCGCCAAAGATTCCCGGCAACCATAAACATTATCAAATTTTGATTTGGTCACTGAATCATTGACGTTGTACGCTGCAAATAATAATTTGCCGGCGGCGGCCATTTGTTCCAAGCGGTGGACACCGGTCGTCGTTTCTTCGGATACGCCGATAATATCCTTCACAATATTCTGCCAGTGATCCGGTTCGGTTAACAGGGCATCCCGCAGATTGGCTGCTATGGCTTTTTCATCCCCGCTTTCGGAATTATCCGGAGCGAGTTCGCCCTGTTCAGCCAGCTCCCGTTCCAGTTCGGCTCCCCGGTGAATCAGCAAGGTAGCATCTCCGCCATCGTCAACGATTAATTGCGGTCCTTTATTACCCGGAAATGTCAGCGCCTGACGGGTACACCACCAGTATTCATCCAGTGTTTCACCTTTCCAGGCAAAGACCGGTATGCCCCGGGTGGCAATAGCCGCGGCAGCATGATCCTGGGTAGAAAAGATATTACAACTGGCCCAGCGAACATCAGCACCCAAATCACATAAAGTTTCGATGAGAACGGCTGTTTCTACAGTCATGTGCAGGGAGCCGGTGACACGTAAACCTTTCAGAGGTTGATCCGCACTGTACTTACGTCGTATAGCCATCAGGCCCGGCATCTCTTTTTCAGCCATCGAAATGGCTTTTTGTCCGGCATCCGCCAGACTGATATCTTTTACTTTATAGGATAAATCCACATCCGATTTCAGTGGTTTTTCAATTACACTCATTTTTTAATTCCTTATTACAGGTAGGTCTTCAAACGATCTACCAAGTCTGTTTTCTCCCAGGAGAAATTATCACCATTTCGGCCAAAGTGACCATAGGCAGCTGTTTTACGATATCGGGGCTGTTTCAATTGCAGGTGCTCGATGATTTGACGCGGTTTCAAGGGAAAGACTTCTTGTACAATTTCGGTAATCCGCTCATTACTCAACTTTCCCGATCCAAATGTCCGCACGCTAAGAGATGTCGGCTCAGCCACACCAATACTGTATGATAACTGAATTTCGCAGCGGTCAGCCAATCCGGCTGCTACGATATTTTTGGCGATATAACGCGCCATGTAGGTCCCGGATCGATCCACTTTGGAGGGATCCTTCCCGCTGAAAGCACCACCACCATGGGGAGCATAACCACCATAGGTATCAACGATTATCTTCCGGCCGGTCAAACCAGTATCCGCATCCGGTCCGCCTTTTACAAATCGTCCGGTTCCATTAACAATAAATTTATTTTCGTAGGGTAAATCTGTTTTATCCAAAACCGGTTTGATTATATGTTTAATTACCTCCCTTGAAATGAAGGCATGTTCCTTTTCTTCACTGCTGAAACGATCCATCAAATCGTCATGCTGGGTTGCAATAACTACTTTTTCAATCCGGATTGGTTTATCACCATCATATTCCACCGTGACCTGCGATTTCCCGTCTGGGCGCAGCCAATCCAGGGTTCCGTTTTTCCTTAATTCAGCTAAACGTGCAGTCAGTTGTTGGGCTAACTGAATTGGTAAAGGCATTAGTTCCGGTGTTTCCCGGCAGGCATAACCAAACATTAGTCCCTGGTCACCGGCGCCTTGTTCATGGTCTTTATCCCGTTCAACACCCCGAGCAATATCAGCACTTTGCTGATGCAACAATGATAGTACTCGTACTTCATCTCTATCCATGCCGTAGGCCTGATCGATATAACCAATTTCCTCCAGTGTGCGCTTTACAATCGCCTCTACCTCCGCGAAACCATTGGTGCTCACCTCGCCCGATACGATGACCATTCCTTTAGTAGCGAGTGTTTCACAAGCCACATGGGAATCGGGATCCTGGCGTAATAAATCGTCTAAGATAGCATCCGAAATTGCATCACACACTTTATCGGGATGTCCTTCAGTAACAGATTCTGATGTAAATAAGAATCGACTCATATTAACTCCTCAGTTTCATTATTCATATTAATTCTTGCTTGTTTTAAGATTTTAATTCAATCGATCAATAATTCTGGTTATCACACTGGCATCATTCATAATGTAGAAATGTAGATTTTTAATACCACGGTTCAATAATTCAGCACATTGCTGATAAGCCCATTCAAAGCCAATATCTTTTATATGGCTGGGGTTTTCCCGAATTTCATCTACCAGTTCATCCGGCAAATCGACATGAAAATTGCGGGGAATATTCTTCAATTGAGACAGTTGATTCAACACTTTGATACCCGGGATTATCGGTACTTCAATACCGGCAGCCCGACAACGGTCAACAAAATCAAAATATACCATGTTATTAAAAAACATCTGTGTAACCACGTACTCAGCGCCGACATTAACTTTTGTTTTTAAATGCTCTACATCGGTCTTAAGGTTCGGTGCTTCAAAATGTTTCTCGGGATAACCGCCCACACCAATACAGAAATTAGTCGGCTCAGCGTTTAATAATTCCTCCAGATATTGTCCCCGATTCATTTTGTCAACCTGCGTAACCAGATCACTGGTATAAAAATTAATGCTCCTATCCTTGCTCAACGGTTTTTTATAATTGGTCTCATCACCTCTCACCGCCAGAACATTTTCAATCCCCAAATAATTTAATTCAATCAGGGCATCTTCTGTTTCTTCCTGACTAAACCCGCGACATAATAAATGAGCAACAGTGTCGATTTTGAAGCGATTCTGAATAATACCACAGATACTGATCGTTCCGGGGCGTTTCTTGCGGATACGCCGCTTAATCGTACCATCAGGTCTTTCTTCATATGTTGCCTCGGCGGAGTGGCTAGTTACGTCAATATAGGGCGGTTGATACGGTTGCAGCATTTTAACAATATCTATGATCTCCTGAGCACTTTTGCCGCGCGGAGGTGGAATAATTTCAAAACTGAACAAAGGTGCCTGAGCGCGATTTATATGTTCAATTACTTTCATAATTCAAAAATAGCCATAATTATTATGATCCTTCCGGTTCTGATGGCGGCTCGTAAGCCAAATTTGCAACTAAGAATTTTTCGATTTCAGCCACGGGCATTCCTTTACGTCCGGCGTAATCCTTAATCTGGTCCCGATCCAGTTTAGCAACCGAAAAATAGCGCGCTTGTGGATGAGCCAGATACCAACCACTGACCGAAGCCGCCGGTTGCATGGCAAAATTTTCTGTCAATTCAGTTCCAATTTCCCTAGTTGCGTCTAACAGATTGAATAAGGATTGTTTTTCGGAATGATCCGGGCAGGCTGGATATCCGGGCGCTGGTCGGATACCACGATAGTTTTCTTTTCGTAATTCCTCAGGACTGAACTGTTCATCAGCAGCATAGCCCCATAATTCCTTGCGTACTAATTCATGCAGATACTCGGCAAAAGCTTCCGCTAAACGGTCAGCCAGCGCTTTTACAATGATACTGGCATACTCATCATTTTCCCTTCGCAACTGCCTAACCAAATCCGGGACACCAAAACCGGTACTGACTACAAAAGCTCCTATCCAATCAGCTAAACCAGTACTGACTGGAGCAATAAAATCGCTTAAGCAATAATATGGTTTATCAGGACTATGCTCAGTTTGTTGACGTAATCCGAATATTTTTGTTTTCAGAGTTGAACGAGCTTCACTTGCGTAAACCAAAATATCATCACCTTGTGAATTGGCCGGGAATAATTCCATTACAGAACGTGCTTCGATTAATTTTTCATTAATAATTCGATCTAACCAAGCTTGTCCATTTTTAAGCAATTCACGTGCCTGCAGGCCGAATCGCGGATCATCTAAAATGACCGGATAACGACCTTTTAATTCCCACACATGGAAAAAGGGTGTCCAATCGATATAGGGCGTTAGTTTTTCCAATGGAAATTGCTTGAACACCTGCCGCTCATTTATCCGCGGTGCAGGTGGTTGATAATCCACCCAAACAGGAGTAAAACTATTCCGGCGGGCTTGAGCTATTGTCAGTAGGTTAGTGGTTTTACGCTGGTTTTTATAATTACGGCGTAATTGCTGGTAGGTCTCCTTTGTAGATCTAACAAATATTGTCTTTGATTTGTGATCCAATAGATTATTCACTGTTTCAACGCTACGCGAGGCATCGTTTACATGAATCACCGGACCGGAATATTCAGGATCAATTTTAACGGCAGTATGGATTTTGGAAGTGGTGGCACCGCCAATCAATACCGGAATTTGAGATTGTTGTTGCTCCAGATCATGAGCAAGTCTGGTCATTTCCACCAACGAGGGCGTTATCAGTCCACTTAAACCTATTATATCAACCTGGTGTTTATAAGCTTCTGCTATTATGCGTTCGGCCGGTACCATTACTCCCAGATCAACGATATCGTAATTATTGCAGCCTAATACTACGGCAACGATATTTTTTCCGATATCATGCACATCGCCTTTCACAGTTGCTAACAGGATTTTCCCCTTGGTCTGTAATTCCCGGCCGGCCCGCAAGCGCTCTTGCTCAACAAATGGTACTAAGTAGGCCACTGCTTTTTTCATCACCCGGGCACTCTTAATAACTTGCGGAAGAAACATTTTACCGGCGCCGAACAAATCACCTACAACCTTCAGGGCGTCCATTAAAGGTCCTTCGATTACTGATAAGGCCTGCTGCCATTTTTTCCTTAATTCTTCGACATCGTTTTCAATATCGTCAGCTAATCCTTCAATTAGAGCATGTTTTATCCGCTCCTCAACCGGCTGATTGCGCCATTCCCGAACAGCGACCATTTTCTTGCTGTTTTTCTGATACTTCAAAGCCAGATTGGTTAAATGATCTAGGGCTTTCAGGTGTCTATTTAGTACCATGTCTTCCACTGCTTGACGCAGTTCTTCCGGCAAATCATCATAAACCGCTAACTGCCCCGCATTCACTATCCCCATATCCATTCCGGCCTGAATGGCATGGTATAAAAACACCGAATGAATAGCCTCACGGATGGTATTATTTCCACGGAAAGCAAACGATACGTTACTCACCCCGCCACTGATCAATGATTCGGGATATTCCTGTTTAATAGTGCGACAGGCTGATATGAAATCAACGGCGTAAGTATTATGAATATCAATACCGGTTGCAATAGCAAAGATATTGGGATCAAAAATAATATCCTGGGGTGGAAAACCAACCTGATCGATTAATAAACGGTAAGCACGTCGGCAGATTGAAATTTTGCGTTCGTAAGTTTCAGCCTGCCCGGTTTCATCAAACGCCATCACAATCAGGGCGGCACCATAACGTCGGACCAATTGCGCCCGCCGCAAAAACACTTCTTCACCATCCTTCAAACTGATCGAATTGACAATTCCCTTGCCCTGCAGGCATTTCAATCCTGCCTCCAGAACTTTCCAATCGGATGAATCCAGCATTATCGGTACTTTACTGATTCCGGGATCAGAAGCGATCATATTCAGAAATATTTCCATCACCGCCGCCGAATCCAGCATAGCATCGTCCATATTGATATCAATAATCTGGGCACCATTATCAATTTGTTGGCGGGCCACTTCCAAGGCTTGCTCGTAATCATCTGCACGAATTAAACGAGCAAAGCGGGCTGAACCAGCCATATTGGTCCGTTCCCCAATGTTGACAAACAATGAATCAGGTTGGATGGTCAACGGTTCCAGTCCGCTAAGACGAGTAAAATGCGGAATTTCAGGGACTTTACGCGGCGCTTTTCCAGCGACAGCGGCAGCAATAGAAGTTATATGGGCTGGTGTTGTTCCACAACAACCACCAACAATATTGACTTGTCCCTTTTCAGCAAATTCGTCAATTAAATCAGCCATATTTTCCGGTGACTCATCATATTCACCTAATTCATTAGGCAAGCCGGCATTGGGATGAATCGAGACTAGTGTATTGGCAATTTCCGATAACTCACGGATATATGGTCGCAGCTCCTTAGCACCCAGGGAGCAATTCAGACCGACGCAGAAAAGATCCGCAGGACTAATCGAATTCCAGAATGCTTCCAGCGTCTGCCCCGATAGAGTCCGGCCACTGGCATCGGTTATCGTACCTGAAACCATGACCGGTATCGATGTCCCGTGCTCAAAGAAATAATTTTGAATAGCAAATAATGCCGCTTTGCAATTAAGCGTATCAAATACCGTCTCCACCAGCAGTAAATCTACGCCGCCTTTTATTAGAGCCGTGACTTGAGTACCATAGGCATCGCTTAAAGTATCAAAATTTACATTCCGGTATTCAGGGCGTTCCACATCCGGGGAAAGCGATGCAGTTCGATTGGTGGGACCCAAAACACCGGCCACAAACCGGGGTTTATCCGGCTCCTGTCTGGTGAATTCACCAGCAACTTTACAGGCAATCCTGGCAGCAGTTAGATTCATATCGTATACTGGTTCCCCAAGTTGGAAATCCTGCTGAGAAATGGCATTGGCGTTAAAAGTGTTGGTTTCAATTATATCAGCCCCGGCTTTTAAATAGTCATAATGGATTGACTCGATTAAATCCGGTTTTGTCAGGGATAAAATATCATTATTGCCCTGCAGATCTACTGGATGATCAACAAATAGTTCACCCCGAAAATCTGTTTCTTGCAGATGACAGGATTGAATCATCGTGCCCATAGCCCCATCCAGGACCAGGATTCTTTTTTTTAGTATTTCGCGTAAGTTCTGCATAGTAAAAAAGCCGGCGCTAAACCGGCTGATTGGCCTTTTTAGCTGCATTATTTAACGTCGGAGCAATATGGCTCAAATCCCGACGGCTCTAATTTTAAATAGTTTTCAATAATGATTCAAAGGTTTTTTTCCTATATTAATCAGCAGAATTTTAAACCGTCTTCAGCAATGATTTTGGAAACGATCTGTTGATTTTCCAACTTGGAATCAGCAAGTACGATACTATCCGCGATGTTGCAATCAGAAATAATGCAATTTGACATGATGGTAACGTTCGGACCAATTATTGAATTGTTAATAGAGCAGTTTTCGCCGATAAAAACCGGTTCTTTAAATTCCACACTTTGAATATTTTCATGATGGGTCTCCAGCAACAATCGATTGGTTTCCAGGTAAGTACCCGGAACACCGGCGTCGTACCACTCAGCCCCGGGTAGAGCCGTGAACGGATCTCCCCAGCCCAGCATCACTGCCATCGCATCGGTTATCTGGTACTCGCCTTTCGTGCGCAGGTCATTTTGAACCAAATATTCGATTGCCTGCTTCAAGCGTGCTTCGCTCTGGAAATAGTACAATCCGATGATAGCGAGATTACTCGGCGGATCTGCTACTTTTTCATGAAAACCAATTATTGTATCACCATCTAATTCCACTACTCCAAAGCGAGTCGGATCATCAACGGGTAAAACGGCAATTCCGTTGGCAGTCAAATCATTCAATTGCGAAAATGGATATTTATATACTGCATCACCCAGATGTACCAGAACCGGTTCATCAACATCCTTCAATCCCTGTAAAACTGCATGACCCAATCCCAAGCGTTCGGTTTGAGTGATGAATTCGAAGTCACCGGCATATTTTTCCATATAACTTATAATCTGTTCACCCAAATGGCCGATAATTAAATTGATTCGGTCAATACCATATTTTAACAGATCTTCGATGATATGATCCAATAGTGCTTTACCGGCAACAGGTAAAAGCGCTTTTTGAATAGTATCAGTATGGGGTTTGAGGCGGGTTCCATAACCCGCCACAGGCAGGATGACTTTCACGGAAATAGATATTCAGGTGGTTAAAAATGTCTCAATTTCTGTTTATATTTTTTAACTCGAGTTACCATAGTGTCTACGGCACGATCAATACTTTTTGTAATATTATCTGATGATTCCTTCACATTTAATTTGTCATTCGGAACGGAAATGTTAATTTCTACCGAGTAGTGATTATTCTCGTGAATTAATATTATCTGTCCCTGCGTAATCCGATCGAAATATCGAGTCAATCGATTCATTTCGTTTTCAGCATATTCTCTCAGTTGATCGGGTGCTTTAAAATGACGAGCAGTGAATTCAATTATCATATTCTATTACCTTTCACTTTAATGTGCATTGTTCTGTTGCAATGTACTTCATTTGGTACAAATCATGTACCAAATCTTATCCGTTCCACAGAAATTCTGATCACTTACGGTGTGTACTTCCGTGCGGGTGGGCTTGGTTGTGAATTTTCTTCATACGCTCCGGTTGAAGATGGGTATAAACCTGAGTAGAAGATAAACTGCTATGCCCTAATAAATCTTTAACCGATCTGATATCAGCACCTTTATTCATCAAGTGTGTGGCAAATGAATGCCGCAGAGTGTGCGGTCCTAAATTTTCCCCTTCCATTAATAAATGTAAATATTGTTTTACGTGACGCTGAATAGTTCTAATTGATAATCGCTTTTTCCGACTGTTCATAAATACTGGTTGCCGTCGATCGATATGTAGACTTGTATTACCACGTTCACGCAGATAATGTTCCAGGGATTTTTTGGCTGTTAAACCAAATGGTATTATCCTTTGCCTATTTCCTTTCCCGGTCACTTTTATTAACAGATTTTCAAAATAGACATCGCCAATATTTAGTGTGGCTAATTCACTTAAACGTATTCCGGTACTATAAAACAACTCTAAAATCGCTCGATCACATAAACCTGATAAGGTATTTGCCGGTGGTAGAGTCATCAACTGGTTAATTAATTTTTCAGAGAATACGTTTGGTAAAGATTTGGGGGTACGGGGAGTTTTTATTCCAAGGGTAGGATTTGCTTGCAGTTCTTCAGCTTTCAGCAAATATTTAAAAAAGGATTTTAACGAGGCTAATCGGCGGGCAACCGTTCGACTGGAAAATCCATTTTCAAATTCGGAACCGAGAAAATGCCTGATGGTAGTTCGATCAACTTTTAAAAAATCATTTGTTAATAAGCCGGTATACGAATCGAAAAAAACCTGAAATCGTTCAAGGTCATGGGCATATGCCAGTCTGGTTTTAATGGAATAATTGCGTTCTTTAATGATATAAGCAAGAAAATCGTTTATTAAAATTAGTTTCGGATCATCCATTAAATCGCTTGATTTCCGATAGCAAATAGGTCATATCCGGTGGAAGTGGTGCTTCAAACTGGATGTCCTCCCCGGAATTCGGATGCTTAAACCGAATCCGGAAAGCGTGTAAGGCTTGCCGATTAATTTTATTCAATAATCCTTGTAAAAATTTTCTAACCTCAGGCAGATACCCTTTGGTGCGATTCACACCTCCATTATACACTGTATCGGCAAAAATAGCAAATCCCGAATGAGCCGAATGAACACGGATTTGATGTGTTCTACCAGTCCGCGGAAAGAATTGGACATAACTTAAATAGCGAAACGTATCGATTACTTCGTAATCAGTAATGGCTGGTTTACCATCGTTTGATGCTTCAAACCGGGTAGGATCGGAACGCTGACGCCGAATACCAATTTCGATTCTTCCGGTTCTTGAATCCCATTCGCCCCAAGTCACTCCCAAATAGGTTTTTTCAATCTCACGCTGTTCAAATAAGCGCGCTAATTTTAGGTGCGCTTGATTGGTTTTGGCAATAATAATTAATCCAGTGGTATTTTTATCCAATCGATGAATTAGACCGGGACGCAAAACCCCATTTACATCGGATAAATTTCGAAAATGGTATGCCAATCCATTGGCCAGAGTATCTTCCCTGTTACCTTTGCCCGGATGTACCACCAACCCAGCCGGTTTATTGATAACCGCCAGGGCACTATCTTCATAAATTATATCCAAATCCATCTGTTGCGGGATAACTATTGCCGGTTCCGGTTGACTGTCGATTAAAACAACGTAAATTTCTTCCCCCCCCTCCAATTGATAACTGGCTTTTACCGGTTTACCATTTACCGTAACATTACCGGATTTAATCTGCTGTTGAATCCGTGTCCGCGATATATCTGTTAACTGATCCGACAGATACTTATCAAGTCGAATTTTTTCCCTAATCTGTACCTGTAAAGTAACAGTATTCAATTGGGTGAATGGGCAGTTTCCAGTTTGGGCTGAAGGATTAGTGAATAATAAAGGAAAAAAAACATGCCGACTGTTACGGAAGAATCGGCCACATTAAATACCGGCCAATGATGACCGGCGATCATAAAATCAAGAAAATCTACTACTTCTTGGAACAGTACCCGGTCAATCAGATTACCGACAGCTCCTGCCAGGATAAAAGCCAGCGATAAACGCAAGAGCAAGGTCGCCTTCCGAACATGCCACAGATACCAGGCCAATCCGATGGAAGCGATAAATGATACGAAAGTAAAGACATAAATCCCGGCCGGAAAATTAATCCCAAATGCCATTCCATCATTAGCTACATGTGTAAGATGGAAAAAATCCTGAATGATGGGAATGGATTCATGTAAATCCATCTGTACACGGGTTAGGGCTTTGGTAATCTGATCCAGTATTAAAAGAAATACGGTGACGAAAAGCACCCTCATACCAGATTGAGTTTCTCTTTCAACTTACAGGATACACATTTATTAGTATTGGGGACTTCAATCATGCGCTCTTCGGCAATTAACTCACCACAAATAATACAAGTCCCGAATTCTTTGGTATCGATCCGCTCAAGTGCCACTGTTAGATTACGATAGTAATTCTCTTCCCTGGTCATGAGCAGATAATTTTTTTCCCGTTCATGAGAATCCGTACCGGCATCAGCCATATGGACACTGTAAATTGAATCCTGGGACATCGCTCCATTGGGATTTTTGGACGTATTGATACCATCCTGAATTGTTACCACTTCATCGGCAACTACGTTCATTTTTTCCAGAATTAGCTTCCGAAATTTTTCCAATTTTCCTGTGGGATATTGCTTCTTTGCCATAGTAGACCTCATTTAACCCTTTTTCACACGTTTAATAGCAATGGTAAAGCTCCAATCGCGTACAGTGATAGTTTCACTATATTCACCCGGTTGCAGCTCAGGTATTAGCTTTTGAGTTAATGTTTCGTTATAAAAATATTCCTTATTGGCCCTTATCGCAGCGCCTGTTGGTCCATCAAACGTACCATAAATATTGATTCTATCTTCAACTGCGAATTTAGCCTTTTTTCGCATAATTTGCACCTGTCTAATTACATCTCGGACGATTCCTTCCTGAATCAATTCCTCAGACAATTCGGTAACAAGACCCACGGTCATTTCACCATCGCTGGTTGAAGTATAACCTGCGGCAGAAGTTTTATCAATTAACAAATCATTTACCTCAAGAATAATGCCAGAAGAATCAATTGTTAAATGTATTTGACCTGAATTCTCGATTGATGCCATTATATCCTCAACTGGCAGTTTCGATAATTCGCTCTGGATGCCATCCATTAGTCTTCCATACTTTGGACCAAGCACCGGTAAATTGGGCTTAACACGGTAACTTAGCAATTGACTTGATTCACCAACTCTTTCAATTGCTTTAACATTTAATTCTTCAAGAATTACCGATTTATGCTCCTGAATAAAGTCGGAAGTCGCATCATCTTTAATGATGTAAGCTAGTTTTGCCAGTGGTTGTCTGATTTTCAAGCCAGCCTGATTGCGAGCCGATCGCCCCAGTTCAACCAATTTACGTAAGGCATCAACCTGTTGCATCAATTCATTATCGATGCGATCTTGATCAGCAATGGGATAATCACATAAATGAACGCTTTCCGGCAAGTCTGAACCACTATTACATGCCAGATTTTGATATATGTTCTCGGTAATAAACGGTAATACCGGTGCTAACAATTGAATTGATTTCAGCAATACTTCGTATAAAACCTGATAGGCGGCATTTTTGTCCGCATCATCTTCACTTTTCCAGAAACGACGGCGATTACGACGAATGTACCAGTTAGACAAATCCTCCAGAAACAGATTGATTTTGCGCATCATCCGAAAAATCTGGAAATTTTCAATTGCTGCACGACAATCAATAATTAATTGATTCAATTTAGAAAGAATCCATCGATCAAGAATAGTGAGGTCATCTTCACTTAGGTTTAAATCGGTTGGTGAAAATTGATCTAAAGCAGCATAAGTGGCAAAAAACGAATAGGAATTCCAGAGGGTAATAACCCGTTTACGCATATCATCGGCACGGTGGTACCCAAACAGTAGATTATGCTCAACATTCTGGGCCGCATACATCCAGCGCATTACATCCACGCCCATTTTCTCGGCCGCATCATCAAACCAGATTGTATTGCCCCAGGATTTATGCATATCACGGCCGGTTTCGTCTTTGACTAAGGCATGCCCCAGCAAAGTTTTAAAAGGAGGTTTGTTCTCCATAATGACAGACATAGCCAGCAATGAATAAAACCAGTTGCGGAATTGACCCGGAAAACATTCAGTAATAAAATCAGCCGGGAACCATTTCTGCCAATAATCCGGGTCGCTTAGATAATTCATCGTTGAATAAGGTACAATACCGGCATCCAGCCAGGGATTGCCAACATCGGGTATGCGGGTACCGATTAAGCCGGTTTCAGGATGACGGATTTTTACCTTGTCCACCCAGGGACGGTGCGGGCTGTGCCCTTCAAATTCATCCCAACCTGCTACGCTTAACTCTTTTAATTCTGCCTTGGAACCAATAACATAGTAACTACCATCACCAAACGTCCAGATCGGTAAAGCAAGACCCCAAAAACGTTTTTTTGAAATCATCCAGTCACTCATGTTGTCTAACCATTCGTGTTCACGTTCACGACCCCATGCTGGTAGCCAATTAATTTGATCAACTATGGTTTTAATATCCTCGCGCCAATCCATTTTGATATACCATTCGCTCACCATCCGGAAAACCAACTCGTCGCCTGACCGCCAACAATGGGGATAAACATGCGGGTATCGTTCAACATGAACCAGAAAATCATTTTGTTTAAGATTCTCAACAATTTTATTAGTGGTCGCCTGATCAGTAGCCAGCAAACCGGTTAACCAGCCAAAACCTTCGATATATTTTGATTCATCATCCAGGGGAGCTATATCAACCAAGCCCAATTCCAAACCAATTTTATGATCAATATCTCCGCAACCGGGAGCAACATGAACAATCCCGGTTCCTTCACCAGCCACAACAACATCTTTACCTTCAGAATCTTTGCCGCCATCAATTACTTTATGACAATTTATTCCGGTTACGCCATCTTTTTCTAATTCAGGCCGGGCAAAGGGATGACCACCGGCAATTGATTGGGCTTCCAAATCATCAAAAGGTCCAATATACTGCCAGCCAACCATTTCAGAGCCTTTTGTTGTGCCTTCCAGTGTATAGCCGCCCTGTTCTTTGAATACCTGAGCAATTGTCTTCAATTTCGGAACACCATTGACCCATTGTTTTTTATCGGCGAATTGCTTTTCCAGTCGCTGGTATTCCAGATTATCAGCAATAATATAATATAACGATCCATCTTTGGCACGTAAGCGAACATAATCCAGATTAACATTTACAGCAGCAGCAACATTAGAAGTCAATGTCCAAGGTGTCGTAGTCCAAACCAGAAGGTATTCATTTTCACGATCCTGCAATGGAAAACGGACAAAAACAGCATCGTGTGCCACCAGTTTACGGCCTTCGATAATTTCCATCTGCGAATACGATGTACCGGATTTACCGGACCATGGAACAACATCGGTACCTTTATATATCTTACCCTTTTCGAATAATTTTTTCAGAAATGCCCAGATCGTATAATTATTTTCATCCGACATGGTATAATAGGAATTATCCCAGTCCATCCAATAACCAAGCCGAATTGATTGTTGGGTCTGGATTTCAGAATATTTACGGACTCGATCCTTGCAAAGATTAACAAATTTCTCAATTCCAAATTCTTCCACATCGCGCTTGGATTTAAAGCCCAGTTCCTTCTCCACTTCAACTTCAACCCATAATCCCTGGCAGTCGAATCCATTCTGATAGCGCAATTCATGACCGGTCATCGCCATATAGCGCTGAAATACGTCTTTCAAAGTACGTCCCCAGGCATGGTGCACACCCATTGGATTATTAGCCGTAATCGGTCCATCCAGAAAACTCCAGCGTGGCTTGCCCTGATTAGCCTGTACGCGCTTCTCAAAAATCCGTTTGGATTTCCAAAATTCCTGAATCTCGTGTTCCAGCGCGATGAAATCAACTTTTGGATCAACTTTCTTGATCATGCGTCTACCGTGTCTTTAATATTCATTTAGCATAATTATAACAGGAGCTGTGTTTCAAAAATAATACCACCAATAGATACTTTATTCGGTACATTTTTAGCTTATAAAGTTAATTGCAGTAGCTTACCAGTGTCAATTTGTACTGCTAGTCTTTATAAGGAAAATCCTCCCGGAAGGAGGATTTTCCTTTAGCGCCGGATTTCAGTATTAACCAATATCCAAAGTATAATAACGAGAAACATTACCGCGTTTGACAAGCAGTAAAAGAATATCCCTATCCTCGGGGTTACTCAGGCGGCGGAATTCCTTGATGGTAGTGATATCCTCCGAGCCAGCCCGAACGATCACATCGCCGGGGCGCAAACCGGCTTCATCACCGCGACTACCACGCTCAACCTCAGTAATGATCACGCCTTCCGTATCATAATCAATATTAAACCGTTCTGCTAGCGATCGGGTCAATTCCTGAACATTGATACCAAGTTCATTTTTATTGCTGGTCAAACGGCTGGCAAGCACTTGATCATCCTGGGATAATTCCCCTAAAACCACACCGATGGTCTTTTTCTTTCCATCGCGGATTATTTCCACTTTCGATCTCTTTCCCGGCTTGGTGGATGATACCACATTTTGCAATTTCGATGGGCCATTTATTTTAACTCCATCAAAGCCAATGATTATATCTCCTATCCGGATGCCCGCTTTCTCGGCCGGACTATCTTCAACCACCTGACTGATAATCACACCTTCCCGTGTCGCGAGGTCCAAAGCCCTGGCCACTTGTCAATGCCTGAAATACGTTGACCACTAAAAAGCAACAAAATGTTATAATAGGTGATCAAAAATGGCAAGAAGAGAACAATTTAAAATGAGTATTGCCGAAAGAAGGAGAAGAAGGTTTAGTGATACTTTCAAGATTC
>JABMQW010000138.1 GCA_013203115.1 Fidelibacterota bacterium | reverse complement strand
CTCATAATATCTGATACCGGCATTGGGGTATCTGATTTAGACCAGGTCAAAATATTTAACGAATTCTACCGAGCGGAAAACGCCAAAAAATTCGCGACCATAGGTACCGGATTAGGTCTAAACATCGTAAAGAAAATGGTGTATCAACTGGGTGGCACTATCGACTTGGTAAGCAAGCTGGATCAGGGTACTATTATTACAGTAAGAATACCTATTCATGAATAAACTGACTGTCGGCGGAATTTTAGAGGTTAAGGATCTGACAATGATCGAGATCCTAGGCATACCCAACTTGCCCGGTTCCGCTGGTCAATACCTTACCTTATTAGGAGACGCCGGTATAAACCTCCACTTCATCGCAGAATTGGAAGATAAGCACGGCTATGCCAATATCGCTATATGCCTGCACCACCGGCATGCCGACCAAGCTTTGGAAATCATAAACAATACTATATCCAAACCGGAATCGGTAATAATTAAAAGTCGTCCTCATGTGGGTTTACTAACGGTTTACGGACCCCACTTCCGCGAAAAACCGGCGATTTCCTCCCGACTGTGTTTTGCCCTGGGGACAAATAATATCAATATCTTAGGAATTTCATCATCTGTTTCTTCCGTTTGCTGCGTAGTCACCAGTCAAGATTATTCCAAAGCCTATGCCAGTCTGCTGACCGTATTCAGTCTTCCCTAACAATTTCCAAGCGGCAGCATCCTGGATATTCGCCTGTCCACTTTAAAAATATCAATACTCAATCTACAGACTCATTCTCGGTCAAACCGATAGACCAATAAACCAATTGTATAATTTGTTTATTTGCTATATTATTCATACATTTAATAGTTAAGCATGTTAACTAAATATCCACGAATACCTCTGATTGCCAGCAATATCCAGCTTTTTGCTGAAATAATAAATAATATCTACAGCCAGATATTTTTAAATGATATTTGCCCGGTCAACATATCAAAAAATCAATTAAAAATATTAACAACTTTATTCATATCCGATGATAAAACAGCCAGTGCTATCTCTGATATTCTGCGGGTCAGTCGCCCAGCTATAACCCAACAGGTCGATAAACTGTTAAAACTGAATCTGGTAAGCCGGGAAACTGATTCCGTGGATCGCCGCTCGGTGAATATTTCACTGACTAAGCGCGGCCAGGATATTGTAAACACTTATGAAGAATACATACTTGCGCGCCATGCCAATGTATTAAATTATTTTACTTATGAAGAACGCGATTGTTTTAACAACGGTTTGGAAAAATTCATTGATTTGTGTCTTGAAAATGAAGATAATCTTGAAATATTATGCCTGAACTGCGAAGGGCACCTCAAGAAATTCTGCAAGATCCAGCATCATAAACATATTTGTCATCTCAATCAAAAACAGACATTAGCACAGTAAAACAATGACATGTCGTGATATCATCCAACATTGAACAGAGTATTGAAGATCAATAATCACGATAGTAATTAGAAAATAACGCATAAAATATGGGGAAGAATGCAATGAAAAAGCGATTCGCAACCACTCCGGATTCGGAGATAGCACAATACCATTCTTCAGAAATGGAAGCGAGGGGAATACACCGAAGAGAGTTTTTAAAATTTTGTACGGCCATAACCGCTGCCATGGGTTTACCATTTACAGCTGTAGCGCAGGTAGCTAAAGTGATTTCCAATCCTCAACGACCACCGGTCATATGGCTGCATTTGCAGGAGTGCACCGGGTGCACCGAATCGCTGTTACGGGCTACCCATCCCAAAGTGGAAGATCTGATTCTGGATATGATCTCATTAGATTATTCCGAAACGCTGATGGCCGCCGCCGGGCACCAGGCTGAAAGTGCCCTGCAAGCCTCGGTTAATCAGAATACCGGAAAATTTATTCTGGTGGTGGAAGGATCGATTCCGACTAAGAATAACGGTTTATACTGCCAGATTGGTGGACGAACCGCACAGGAGATTGTTGAGGATATAGGCCCTAAAGCCTTAGCTGCCATAGCCATCGGTTCTTGTGCATCCTGGGGCGGCGTACAATCCGCAAGCCCCAATCCAACCGGCGCTGTCGGTTTAAATAAAATACTTACCGAGATTCCGGTCATTGCTTTACCTGGCTGTCCTGCCAGTCCCTATAATCTTTTATCAACTATTTTGTATTACCTGACCCTGAAAAAGCTACCGGAATTAGACGACCAAGGCCGGCCGTTGTTTGCTTATGAGCACACGATTCATGAATATTGCGAACGACGTCTTCAGTTCGAGGCAGGTAATTTCGCCGAGCAGTTCGGTGATGAAGGTCACCTTGCGGGACACTGCCTCTATTTCCTGGGCTGTAAAGGACCGGAAACCCACGCCAACTGTTCCACAATCCGATACGGTGATACGGGAAGCTGGCCAGTAGGCGGCGGACATCCCTGCTTCGGATGTGCCGAAGAAGGAGTTGGTTTTACCAAACCGGCTTTTGAAGAAGTTGAAGATATTTAAGATGCGACGCTGGAATAGCATTTTGGCGCAACATAAATCTGAACAAGCATAGATATTATCGGAGGAACATTTTATGGCAAGATCAATTACAGTTGATCCCGTCACTCGAATTGAGGGTCACTTACGTATTGATTGTGATAT
>JABMQW010000137.1 GCA_013203115.1 Fidelibacterota bacterium | reverse complement strand
GGATAGTACTTTCGTTAACCGATGGGTAACCGCAAATGTCACCCTGTAGAGTCCCGGTTTGACCAAAGTACTCCGGGTTACATGACCAAAGAACCATTGTCCCGACAGGTACCATGATTTAAGGTAATTCAAGAGGCCGCATTACGCCTGAAATAGCCTGTATTCGAGCTCTTGAATCATGGAAGATAAACTCAGCAACGCCAACATCCAGACCGCCGCCGGGGCCAAAGCGCGACGCCTGATCCCTGAGGCCGCCGCCATCGGGTTAATTCCCGAAGTAATGGCGCGCCGTTACCAGGCCGTGCCGCTGGAGGTCAAGGGTGACGTCATCCGCGTGGCGATGGTCAAACCATCGGACGTCAACGCGCTGGAAGCGCTGGCCGCCCACTGCCGCCGCCGCATCCAGCCGGTAGCCGCCACCGCGGCGCAGGTTCAGGAAGCGATCGATTTCAGTTTCCAGGGCTACGAGGAAATCGAGCAGCAGATATCACAGATGACACCCGCCGACAGCGACGCCATGGAAATCCAGAGCACCGACACGGGCACCGAGGCCCCGGCGTCTCACGCCCTGCGCCTGATCATCGAGGAAGCGGTCAAGGCGCGCGCCTCGGACATCCACCTGCAACCACAGGAAGACCGCCTTCAGATACGCTACCGGATCGACGGCGTGCTGCGCCCCGCCCTGTCGCTGCCGCGCCATTCGGACGCACCGCTAATTTCGCGGATCAAAATCCTGGCCAACATGAATATCGCGGACCACCACCGCCCGCAGGACGGGCGCTTCTCGGTGGAGACCAAGGGCCGCCGCATCGACATCCGCGTCGGTACCGCGCCCACCGTCTACGGTGAGATGGCGGTACTGCGCCTGCTGGATAAGTCCAGGGTGGTGCTCGACATGGGTGAGCTTGGATTCCGGCACGCCGCCATGGAACAGTACAAGGCGATGCTGTCCGCCTCTTACGGCATCATCCTGGTCAGCGGCCCCACCGGCGCCGGGAAGACGACTACCCTCTACGCTTCACTGAACGCGATGAACCACGTCGCGAAGAACATCATCACCGTCGAAGACCCGGTGGAGTACCGTTTCCATGACATTAATCAGGTGCAGGTCAACGCCCGCGCCGGAATCACCTTCGCCAGCGGCCTTCGCTCGATGCTTAGGCTGGACCCGGACGTGATCCTGGTCGGTGAGATGCGTGATCTGGAAACCATATCGCTGGCCCTGACCGCTGCTGAGACCGGCCATCTGGTATTATCCACCTTGCATACTTCCAGCGCCGTGAAAGCGGTGGACCGGATCATCGATATTTTTCCAGCTAGCCAGAAAGGCCAGATTCGTTCGATGATGTCCGAAAGTCTGATTGCGGTAATTGCCCAGAAGCTTCTGCCTTCCAAGGATGGCAAGTCACGGATTCCGGTCTGTGAGGTTATGATTGCCACCACGGCGATCCGGAATCTGATTCGTGAAGACCGTATTTTTCAGATTCCTTCCGTGATTCAGTCTGGTGGAGCGGATGGTATGCAGTCCCTCGATCAGGATCTGCAGCGGCTGTTGGCACAGGGTATGATTGAACGTTCCATGGCGGCTCAGATCGCTGATAATCCCAAATTATTTACTTCAAATATTATATGAAGAAGTTCCGTCAAAAGCTGGAACAGGGGTTTACCCTGATGGAAGCCATGATCGGAATCCTGATTGTGAATATTGGGGTTGTTTCCATGCTGACCGGAGTGGTCCAAGCCCATAATATCCTGCGTACAACGGAACTGAAGGAACGGGCTTTCGAAGAACTGCGGATGGAACTGGAACGCTGGCGGGGACGGATCGCCGACGGACATATCCTGACCCGTGAAAGGAATGGCGATCCCCAGGGGAAGACAGTTTACTTAGAAGGCGATAACTTAAGTGATAATGCCATCAAAGCGGTCATTACTTACGATCCTATTATAAAAGTGCCGGATGGTATCTCCGTCGCCAAACGCTACCAGTTGCGGGTTAATATTAAATGGCAGGATTATACCATGATCGGCAAGGCGCGGGACCGCCAAATGAGTCTGTCAATGGTGATGCTGAAATTCGACTGATGAAACTGAAACGTTTTTATTCCGGAACCACCTTTGTGGAAGTGACCGCAACGATCTTGATTATGGGTACGGTATCGCTGGGAATGATGATTAGTTTAGTTAATTTTTATTATCACTACCGGCAGGAAAAAGTGGTCAGCGATATTAATGAATACGGCCGGATGGTCATGAATCTGGTCGTGGAAGAATTGAATACGGTTGTTGAGCTGAATCCACCTGGCCATTTCAATGGCTACGGCATGATTACTGGTGTAAAACGTAACAGTGAAACCGGCCTTTTTGAAAATATTCGCATCACGGCCCGGAAAAATACTGGTCTGCTGTTTAATGGTGAAATTCCTTTTAACGGCGATCTGGAGCTGCCGGATTTCGGACAAGCTGTTGATAACGGTGTGCGAACGATTACCCTGGTTGATTTTGAGGTAATCTATGATCGGGGTCTGAATTCCAACCGCAAGAAATATTGGGAATCGGCCCTGGATATTGTCCTGACTCTGGGATTGGAAACGAAAGTTGCCCCCGGCCGGAAGAAGTATACCAAGGCTGAACCGGAATATATCAAATTTACCCGCCGGGTATTTGTACCCAATCGGTATATCGGCAAATTAAAGACAGCAGGCGGCATACCGGACCTGCCGACATGATACGATCGTTGCGCGGCTCGGTAACGCCCACCGCAATTATATTTACGATGGTCAGCATGCTGCTGACGGTGGGTTTTTTACGTTATTCTGTTTCCAACAAAGCCATGCAGGATCGGCGGATTGCCCGGGAGAAAGCACTGTTGATGGCCGAGACCGGGCTGAACTACCTCGCCATGCCGGCGCTGCCGAAGATAACCCAGGATACGGTGATTGTATCCGATTTCCACGATGAGGTCTATCCCTACCTGCCGGAAATGGAGCATGAGATGGGTACCTTCGATTCGGTCGGTTGCGGCACTTATCTCGACGAAAACCTGCAGACCGTCTATTACGGTTATGCCCGGGGTATTGTGACTTTGCCGAATCCTTATGGTGATCCGATAAAAATACGCCGGACGGTGGTGGCGGAAATGGCGGGAGAAGCTTTTTCCGACTTCATGTATTTCACCGAGACCGAAGAGCCGGGCGGGGGACCGTATACCGGGGATGGAGCCATCGTGACCTTTGGTGCCAATGATGTACTGGAGGGCAGAGTGCATACTAATGGTACAATGACCATTAGCGATTATGGCTGTCCTCAATTTACTGGCGACGAGTTAAGCGATGTTGGTGCCCATCAGGGTATCGATCTTGCTGGCTGCGATTCAAATGCTATTTTTTCTGGCGAATGGGATGATTCTGCTCGCTACCGACAGTATCCGCCGACTTTTTCGGTGGACCTGGTTAAAAACAGTGCCAATTATATTTTTACGGCCGAAGATCTGCTGGGCCGCCGCAATAAAAAAGATTCGCTGATCATGACCGAGATAGAATTTCATTTCAATGGGTTTACCGCCAGCCAATGGCCTTATGTAATTCCACCACTCGGGGCGGATGGTCCCGAGCCGATCACCTATACCTGGGATACCGATACCACAATCTTTCTAATTGATAATCGCAAAATCGGCTTTGATGAAAGCTTTGATAATTTATGGGGCTATTTTCGGGTCGATACCATTATCGCGACTCTGGAGGATTCCGAAGGCAATCCGGTGCGGGATGAGCTGGATCAATACGATCCCGGCGATACGCTCTTCGTCTCCTCCACCTCGCCAGACTCCGCCAAAGTCTGGTTGGGTGTGATCCAGACGATCCAGGAGCAGCCGTCGCGTTTTATCTTTACAGTACAGTTTTATAGTCAGCAATTCCCGGCTGGCAGCCATGGCTTCAGTGCCGGCGAAGAAGTGCTGTTTCATTACCTGGCCCCATCGGTTGGCGGTGTGAGACAAAAGTTTGCCAATTATCATAATCATCCCGATGATGGCAGTGTTTGTCAGTCGGCTGGTTTTCACCATTTTGATTTCGATCCGCCGCCACTGAGTAATTTACCGGCTTGGGTCTTGCCGCCGACTACTTTTCCTGTCGTCGGACCCAAGATCATCTACATCAAGGGTGGGCAGGTGCAGGTCAAAGGAATAGTCGACGGGCAGTATACCATCGTAACCGACGATCCCACCTGGTACCGCCGCCATGACCGGTCCGATCGCTGGGATCGCTGTTATAATAATATTTGGCTCACCGATGATATCGTCTATCAGGATTCCAACCCGATTACGGGAGCGGTTACACCCTTGTCGCCCAATCGGCTGGGACTCATATCAGGCGGCAATATAATTATTGCCAATACTGCCCCCAATGGCTGGAAAAACAGACAGGAGGGTCAGGATATCAAGATCAATGCAGCCCTGATGGCCCTGGAAGAATCGTTTGTCTGCCATTACTGGCAGAATACACTGACCGGTTTCCATGCGCCGAATGAACCATTACCGGCTTTATCACTTGCTGATGGTCGTGGCCCTTACAAGGATATTCATGGATTTCCGCCAATACCAACCTTAACGGGAGCGAGTGATCTTCGTGGTATCGTCCATCTCTGGGGTTCTATTATCCAATTACGTCGCGGTTATATGAAACGTAATTCGCCGGGGCCCTATTCGGCTTTTCCCGGTGTTGGTTATGATAAAGATTACCATTTTGATTATAACCTGTGGATTTATCCCCCGCCCAAGTTTCCGATTACGACTGACATTGACGGTGGTGTAATTCTGACTATGCGTTCATACAATGCAATTCACTAAGCAGGTATCCGGAGAAAACGGGCGGTAAAGACTGTTAAACTTTTTATTAAGGAAAAATTATAAGTGTTTGTGGGATTAGATATTGGACGGCAGTACGTCAAAGCCGTCCTGCTGGAAAGAATTAAAGGCGGTTATAAAGTTCTTGATGCGGGATTACGGTCCGTACCGGACCCCAATAGGGCCTTTGATCCGGAAATGGTCAATAAAACATTGTGGGTTATGGCGATCAAGGAACTGCTGCGGCAGATGAAACTCAAGCCAAACCGGATACGGAACCTGGTTACTGCAATCGGAGGATCCAATATCAGCATCAAGCAGATCAGCACGCTGGAGATGCCGGCCAATGAATTGTACAGCGCCATGACCTTCGAAGCCCGTAAGCATATTGCCATGGACGGTACCGATGCAGTAATCGATTTTCAGATTCTGGGATCCAATCCTACCGATATCGATAAAATCGACGTAGCTCTGGTAGCCTGTACCAAAAAAGTACTCAGTACCCATATGGAAGTGTTAAAGGATGCCGGTCTGAAACCGGGCTGGGTGGATGCGGATCCGATTGCCCTGTCGAATGCTTTTTTCGCCACCCGTGATTTACCGGAAGATGGAGTGGTGGTACTGATCGATGTAGGGGCGGAATCAACCAGCTTAGTTGTCCGCGGTAAAACAGATCCCTACTTCACCCGCGATATTCCGATCGGTTCCTATCATTTTGTACGGGCCGTGTCGGATGCCCGTTCAATGGATTATCTCAGCGCCCAGGATGAATTGTATAAGACTGGCATCAAGAGTATCCAAAAACCGCCCGTGGAAGGTGAAGAGAACAGCATCGCCGTTGATGAACGAACTGTCTTCGATAATTTTGTGGAAGATATCCGCCGGACCCTGCGCTACTACGCCAAAACCACCAACCAGAGTTTTTTCCTAAAAATCTTTCTCAGCGGCGGCGCCAGTACCACCGCCGGACTGGCCCTGTATATCCAGGAAAAATTGAATATTGAAGTAGCCTTGTTCCATCCCCTGGAAAAGTTCACCGGGGTTGATAAACTGACGTTGCCTAATCCCCAGCAATATGCAATCGCAACAGGCCTGGCGATCCGCGGGGGGTTGGACAATGAATAAGTTTATCGTCATCAATCTCAATCAGGCCGAAAGCCGGGAAAGTAAAATTGAACGTTGGAAGGAGGCGGGACGCTGGGTCATATTCGGTATTCTGATTGGCCTGCTTTTATACGCCAATGGCCTGATATTGTATATCAATTTCAACTATAATCAATTGATCCAGGTTAAACGGCAGCAGATCGTAGAAGTTAAAGATGAAATCGAGCGTTTGCGGGTAGTGGGCAAGAATCTTTCCAAGGATGATATCCTCGGACTGGCGGAACTGGAGGATGATCGGATACTGTGGGCCCGGAATCTGGAGCTGCTGGGAGAAATGACTCCGGATGATATGGCTCTGACCGGGCTGCGCTATGCCCAAAATAAATTGACCATCGATGGAATTGCCGTGATCTATGCCGATCAGAAAGAATTTGATATTGTTAATTCCTATGTAAAAACACTGAAGAGTAATCAGGAATTTGCCAATGAATTCACCCGGATACGCTTCAGTTCCTTTGCCCGCCAGGATTTTCGGGGGCAGGATATCGTGCAATTTCAGATCGAGGCGACGATGAAGCGGGCTACCCAAACCGAAAAACAGCGTCGCCGGAGCTAAATTATGAGTACGAAAAGAAACAGTATTTTTGCTTTGGCATTAATTGTTTTGACCCTGCTATTCTGGGTGGAAGTAAAAGCATTGCTGGGTGATAAGGCTTATACTCTGTGGGATCTGGAAAATGAACAGATTGATTTGAATGAACAATTGATCAGCGCCCAGATTCTCGCTAATAAGCTGGACCAGGTTTACAGCTTGTTCGAGGGCAACCTGGCTTTGTCCAAGTCCGATTCACTGGCGGAAGATGCTTCGATGCCGTTCATGAATGACCTGACCCGGATATTAAATGATCTTGAGATTACCTTGATCAGCATCAAGCCCAAGCACCGGGATGATATGGGCAATCGGATACTGTCGCCCTATGAACTGGTACTAAAATGCAGTTACAGTCAACTAGGCGCTTTTATCACCGAAGTTGAGCGGTCACCCCGCTTGGTGGGTATCAAAGAATTTTTTATTAAGAATGGAATCGAACGTCTGAAGCGTACGATTACGGAAGCTCAGCTTGAACAGCAGGAAGTGGAACTGAGCCTGTACACCCTGACGTTAGTTAAAAATTATAAACGGGGTGACTATGAGTAATCGCAGTCGAACGATCTGGCATCTACTGATTTTTTTAACGATTTTATCATTGATAATCACTGCCGTGGTTGCTTATCCGGTCCAGCGCGACTGGCGTAAAGCCCAGATTCGGGCGCAGGAAGAACGTTTCGGAACTGACCAGGATCTGGAAGATGTAATAGAATTTCTGGAACAGCGTCTCGATCAGCGCAACCGCTACCAGTTTACCTTGGAAGCGGAACCGATGCATTTGACCAATGTGATCTACCTGTATGGCGGCGGCGGAATGGCCTATCGAATGCGGAACAAAGATAAGCTGCGGGTTACCGCCATTATCGATGGCAAGCAGCAGCAGGCCCTGATCCAGTACGACAAGCAGAATTACCGCGTGGTGGTTGGTGACTCGGTCGGCGGCGGCGAAGTGGTCTGGATCGATGCGGATGAAGTTGTGATTGTTAAAGGTGATACGGAAATACATTATCAACTGTCTGGTTTATATATCCCCAGTGAATCACTTAGAGAGAAGAATTGAAGGAGCTTAAATTCAAATGAAACGTTTTAATATGGTTTATCTGTTAGTTTTTCTCATGGCCGGCAGCGGCAGTGTATTCAGCCAGGTCCTTGGCACGGTCGCAGCCCAGGAAAAAGCAAATCCGACCCTGATAACAATTCATGCCGAAGATGCTTATCTGCCCAGTATATTATCAATTCTGGCTGAAGAAAGCGGTTACAATATCGTTACCGATCCCAATGTGAGTAAGATGGACCAGATATCAATTCATCTGGATAATGTACCAATCGAACAGGCAATTAATCTGGTGGTACGAGCGGTGGGGCTTAGTTACGAAGTGGTCGGAAATTCCTTTCTGGTTGCCGATCCCAAAAAGCTGGCCAAGGAAGTTGGTATCACTTCCCGGGTTATCGAATTGAAATATGCCGAAGCGCAAGAAGTTAAAAATTTTTTATCAGATTTAACTAAACAGATCCAGGTTGATATCTCCGGTAATAAGATTCTGGTGAATGCCAGTCCCAAAAAAATAGCCGAGATAGAAGAAGTGATCCGGCAGATCGATGTGCCGGCCATCCAGATCCAGTTGGAGACACGGTTAATCGAGATCGGGATCGATGATGAAGAAAATCTGGGAATCGATTGGGATAGGCTCGCTCAATACACCACGATCCTGGCGGAGAACGGCGTGCCCGCGTATGATGGTGGTGGCAGTTGGGTCCATGGTATGGCCGAAGGTGCGGGACCTCAAGGACAAGTGCCAGCGGAATTTTTTGAAGAAGATGATCTGGATCTGTTGCCGGACAAACTTCAGTTCAACCGGCTATACTGGAATGATTTGAATGATCAGAATCTGCTGCCGCATAATTTCTCACGCCAGATGCAAGCCTTGGATTTAACCTTGGATATGTTGATCAAGCAGAACAAGGCCGAGATCCTGGCCAACACCAAACTGGTAACCCTCAACGGCCGCGAAGCGGAAATCAAGATGATCGATATTGTACCCTACATCCTAAGCTCCGGCGGCGTTGGTGGTCAGGTCCAGGTCCAGCGGGAAGAGGTCGGCGTAAAGCTAAATATATTGCCAACCGTGAATACCGATGGCTATATCACCGTGCGCGTAGTACCGGAAGTATCGACAATCTTTGAATTCATTGGCCCGGACAAGAACATACCGCGGGTAAAGAGCCGCCAGTCTTTTACCACAATTCGAGTTAAAGATGGTGAAACAATCATTATCGGGGGTTTGATCAGCCGTGACAAGAAAGCCACGGAATGGAAATTTCCCGGATTGTATAGAATTCCCTGGTTGGGCAAAAAACTGTTTACCAGTACTGATTTAATAGACCGGAAGACCGATCTGATCATTCAGATTACACCTACTGTAATCAAGGATGTCTATTCCGGAATAGAAAAAACTGGCACAGTTAAGGATTTTGAGGTAAATACTTTGGAAGAGTTTTATAAAGAACCGGAAGAAACCGGTAAAGGTGAAGATCATGAAAAATAATTTACCAACAAAATTAATAATTCTACTCAGCGTTCTGCCTTTAATAAGTATGTTGTGGCTTAGTTGCGACGACCGCACACCGACTAAATCGTCCGCCACCGGTCCTATCCCGGTCTACAAGCTGGCAGTAAATTACCAGAGTACGGCTCTTGATAATTCTCAGAATGCCGTATTGGTAGGCGAGGATATTGAGGGGCCTGGAACGTTTACGCGTATTACAGCTCATTTAACTGATGAAAAAAATGTCGCTTTAACCGGCCGAACAGTAGTATTCAGCGCTGTCGCAAATGGACAGCCAACCGGATTATTCGTTGATGTAGGTGAAAAAACGGTCGATGAAAATGGGTTTGTACAAGTAGATTTTGTTGATAGTGGCCCCGCGATGGATAATCCTGGTACACCGACTTTCGAAGGTGTAATAGTAACTGCCACTTTTACTCAGGAAGGATTTCCGACTAATCCGGATACCACGGTTACATTCAGCAAAACAATCCAATTTGATGTGATCGATACCAGCGTGACGCAAGTCTGGCCCTATCGGGTGCTATTGACCCCGGATCCGGATGTAATTTACACCGATGATGGAGAAACTAAATCACAGTTGAAAGTTAGCCTCAGGAATAATGTTTATAAACCCCTGGAAGGCTTATTAGTACAGTTTGTTGTTAATCCTGATACAATTGGTTTGCTCGATATACCGTATGTAGTAACTGATACTTCCGGTAAAGGAACTGTGGAGTTCACTAATACGGGTGACCCCAATCTAACCGGGACGGTAAATATCACCGCCAGTTTTTTTCATCCCCAATTTGGTACCACCTATCATACCAGACAGGTATCGATAATTAACCCCAGCGATCAGACCCCGGTGTATTTAAGTCTGACCGCACAGCCGGTTTCCGGTCCTGCCAGTAGTCCTGTTATTGTGGGTGAGGATGTTAATGATTCAGTTGTAGACAGTTCTGGTAATCCGGTGCGGACTAAAATCACTACCCGTGCCACCGATGAAAACGGAACCGCTCTCAGTGCGATTCAGATTCGGTATTTCGCTATAATCGGTTCCGATACTACGGAGGATGCATTTGATTACAACCAGGCCAGTACTAACTCGGATGGTTATACAACTGTGAATTTTTTCGATAATGGCCAGTCTGCAATTGACAATATTGCCACCCCTGAATATGAAGGAGTTACCATTATCGCTTATATCGGTGATAATACAGCAACCACCCAGTTCAACGTTTATGCCCAACAGGACGATGTCTGGCCCTATCATCTCTATTTGAATGTGGATAATGACGTTATTTATGTAGATGGCGGGATCACAAAATCCATCTTCTCAGTCACGGTAAAAAATAAAGATTATCTCCCATTGGAAAATTTGCAGGTGCAGTTTGAAGCAAACCCGGATACTATTGGATTTTTCAATTCAGGTTATATAATTACCGATTCATTAGGACAAGGATCGGTAGATTTTCTTGATACCGGCGACCCCAATATGACCGGGACTGTAAATGTTACTGCCAGTTTTCTTCATCCCCAATTTGGTACCGCCTATCATACCAGACAGGTATCGATAATTAAATCCAGCAGTCAGACCCTGGTGAATTTAAGTCTGACCGCACAGCCGGTTTCCGGTCCTGCCAGTAGTCCTGTTATTGTGGGTGAGGATGTTAACGATTCAGTCGTAGACAGTTCCAATAATCCGGTGCGGACTAAAATTACTACCCGTGCCACCGATGAAAGCGGAACCGCTCTCAGTGGAGTTCAGATTAGGTATTTCGCTATAATCGGTTCCGATACTACCGGGGATACTTTTGATTACAACCAGGCCAGCACTAACTCAGAGGGTTATACAACTGTGAATTTTTTCGATAATGGCCAATCGGCAGTTGACAATATTGCCACCCCTGAATATGAAGGAGTTACCATTGTCGCCTATATCGGTGATAATACAGCAACTGCCCAGTTCAATGTCTATGCCCAGCAGGAAGATGTCTGGCCCTATCATATCTATTTAAATGTGGATAATGACGTTATTTATGTTGATGGTGGAATCACAAAATCCCTCTTCTCAGTCACGGTAAAAAATAAAGATTATCTTCCATTGGAAAATTTGCAGGTGCAGTTTGAAGCAAACCCGGATACTATTGGATTTTTCAATCCTGGCTATACCATTACCGATGCATTAGGACAAGGATCGGTAGAATATCTTGATACGGGCGATCCTGATCTGACTGGGTCGGTGGAGGTAATTGCCCGATTTGTTCATCCTCTGTTTGGTACCATATCAAAGGATAAACAAATTTCAGTTATTGAGCAGGAAGACGGGACAGTTGTCAATTTATCCTTGACAGCCCAACCGGTGGTGGGCTCGAATACTAATTTTGTTTTTGTCGGTGAGGATGTGAAAGACACGGCACCCGCTGCTATCCATCCAGTGCGATCACGAATTACAGCCCTGGTAACCGATGCTGCAGGTGAACCGATCAGCGGGAAGTTGGTGGAATTCCTGGCTATCTTCGGCTCGGATACCACGGAAAATAATTTTGATCTGGAATATGTGACAACTGATGCCCAAGGACTGGCCTGGGTCAATTTCTATGATAATGGGCAATCTGCAATCGATAATATCGGTACACCAACTTATGAAGGGGTGACAGTTGTTGGTTATATTGATAATCTTATTGCCACGACCAGATTCAATGTTTATGATCAGGTTTCAGATGTCTGGCCTTACCGCTTAAATTTGTATAAGGACCGCGATTTCATTAACCTTGATAACGGTTTAACTAAAGCTGAGATCACCGTCGTTTTATCTAATCGATTGAATAAACCCCTTAAAAATATCGAAATAACTTTCTCGGCCAGTCTGGGTTTTATCAATGATGTGTCCCAGACCGACACGACCGGGACGGCCATCGAGTATTTTACCGATCTGGGCGATCCGGGTGACGTGGGTATATCAACAATTAGAGCCAATTATCAGCATCCCTCATTTGAACTCGACGTTACCGATTCATTACAGATTTCGATTATTGATCCATCTACTTCCGGTATTCCGGCTTACATTGTAATTCCAGCATCCCATCCCGGCGATATTATGGTCTCCGGCGGCGGTGGATTGGAATCGACCAATATTTGCGCCCAGGTATTTGATGAGAATGGGTTGCTGGTGGATATCCCGACGGAAGTCACTTTTGAATTAGGTCCTGCCACCCCCCTCGGTGCTGTATTCAGTAATGACCTGGGTACAATAACCACCACCAGCACCGACGGCATCGCCTGTGTTTCCCTGAACAGTGGTACAAACCCCGGACCGGTTTACATAACAGCTTCGATTGGAGACTCAATATTTGCTTCATCAATTCCTGTAATAATTGTAACTGGTCCAGCATTCAACATACATCCTCAAGTTGCAGGTACCTCTATTAGTCCTATTGATGGTGGTTTATATCAAATTGAAACGTCTGCCTTAGTCTATGATTTGCATGGTAACCCAGTTGCTGATAGCACTTATGTATATTGGTCTATGGATGTTGCACCGTCAGATTCAGACGATACACTACATGCTGCGATTATTGGCGTTAGTTTTACTAATAATGAAAGCATAAATGGTGATAGTTATCCGGGAATCGCTTATAGTTATTTAATTTATACAAGTGATGGTATCTTCGATTGGGCTAGTATATATGCCTATACCTATGGAGATAGTGGTGTGGTTGTTGGTTCTTATGTAGAGGATGATGTGATTATGCCTTATTATGGTGACAATCTGTTATTGACATCGAACATGGTATATTGGGATTTTTCTCTCATGCCGGATCCCGCAGTGGCCATGTTGACCGCCACTCTGACCGACCATTATGGTGTTCCTGTCGAGGGAGGCCGCATCCAGTTTTTAGCTCCCGGGGGAACTGTTTTCGGAGCCAATCCGGCCCTGACCGATGAAAATGGCCAAGCGGGTGTTATGGTGCAATGGGCAATTGGCATCTGTGCACCGATAGCTGGCTCAGATCCACAGCAATATGAAAGTTTTACTTCTTCTTGCGTAGCGATGCTGTTAGACCCTATGCCAATCACCAGCGATCCATTGGATATTTTACTGGTCCGAACCTATCAATTACCAAATCCACCGGCCAACGGAGCTGACGACAGTACTAAATAAAAGACGGATTGATAAACGTGAATAAAGATTTTAATCCCCAGTTCAAGCGTTTGGGTGAAATCCTGGTTCACCAGGGTAAGATTACCGAAGTACAGTTGAACGGCGCCCTGGAAGATCAGAAAACCACCAGCAGCAAACTGGGTGAAATCCTGATCGAAAAAGGGTACCTTTCCGAAGATGAATTAATTGGAATTTACTCACTGCAGCTTGGCTATCCCCAGGTCACTGAAGAGGAACTTTTCCTGGCAGATGCGACGGTAGTTAAATTGATTCCCGAAGATTTTGCCCGCCAGAACATGGTCATGGCGATTCGCAAGAATGACCGGTCGATCATGGTTGCTATGGAAGATCCGGAGGATCTGGCGGGAATCGATGCCCTGAAACGGTTGACCAGATTGAACCCGGAAGTCTATGTCGCGGGTGTCTCGGCCCTCAACCGGGCGATGGACGAATTATACGCCCGGATCAAACAGTCCGGTGAAGTCGAGGAAGTACTTGAGGGCATAACGGTGATCTCCGGGGACGAGGATAACCGGGAAGAAGTTGATCTTTCCCCGGATAAGGTATCCAAGGAGGACGCCCCGATCGTCCGCTTGGTCAATATGATTCTGCAGGAGGCGATCCAGGAGCGGGCCACGGACATTCATGTTGAGCCACAGCGGCATCAGGTGGTGGTGCGGATCAGGATTGATGGTGTGTTGCAGATCATCATGTCACCGCCGATTTCTTCGCTTAGCGGTCTGGTTACCAGGATTAAAATTCTATCCAACTTAAATATTGCCGAGCGACGCCTGCCCCAGGACGGACGCTTTACGATTAAAGCGCCAAATCGTGAAATTGATGTTCGCGTATCGGTTCTGCCGACTGTTTTTGGTGAAAAAATCGTGTTGCGCCTGTTAGATAAAACCGGCTTTGATTTTACACTGCGCACTCTTGGATTTGATGACGACAGTTATGAAATATTCCGCCGCGTGATCAAACAACCCTATGGTATGATCGTTGTTTCCGGTCCCACTGGTTCCGGAAAATCAACTTCACTCTATGCTTCCCTGAAGGATATTAAAAGTGTGGGGACCAATATTATTACTGTGGAAGATCCGGTGGAATACCAGTTGGACGGCATCAGCCAGGTTCAGGCTCATGAAGAGATCGGTTTAACCTTCGGAGCCAGCCTGCGGTCAATTCTGCGTCAGGACCCTGATATTCTGTTAATCGGTGAAATCCGCGACGCGGAGACCGCCGATATTTCGGTGAAATTCTCCCTGACCGGACACCTGGTCTTCACAACCGTACATGCCAACGATGCCGCCTCCACGATAACCAGGCTGCTGGATATTGGGGTCAAGCCATTCCTGGTTGGTTCCTGTCTGAATCTGGTGATGGCCCAGCGTCTGGTACGGAAAATATGTCCCCATTGTAAGGTAGAATATACACCTTCGGCCGAAACTCTGAAGCGGATCGGTCTCGATCCCAAACGGATCGCGGGTGGTAAACTGTTCCGAGGGAAAGGCTGTAACAAATGCCGCCAAACCGGGTATCACGGGCGGACCGGAATCTTTGAAATTATTCTCATGACGCGGGCAATTCGTGGCTTGGTCTATGATAATGCCAATGAAGATGCAATTCGCCAAAAAGCACTGGAAGGGGGGATGGTGAACCTTCGTGAAAGTGGTCTCCGCAAAGTAATCACCGGAATTACCACGACCGACGAGGTAATGCGCTCGACCGTCGAAGAATATTAATGCCCACCTATACTTATTTTACCAAGGATTCCCAGGGCCAGCGTAATGAAGGCGAAATCCGGGCAGCCAGTATCGATGATGCTGCCAGAAAGCTATCGGCCGATGATCAGTTAGTCATTCAGATTAAGGAAGTCGATACTTCCTGGGATTTTATTGGTCCGTTTCTCGATGAAATAGCGTTATCAATCGAACGGTTCAAGAATCGCATTCCCTTGAGCAATCTGGTCTTTTTTACCCGTCAACTGGCGACTATGTTTTCAGCCGGTCTGACGCTTGAGCGCTCCATTCAGGGGCTTGCCAGCGAGGAAAAACATCCTAAACTGAAAAAAGTTCTTTTAAGTGTAGCCGATAATATCCGTAAGGGACTGAATCTGTCGGATGCCCTAGCCCGGCATCCCGGTGTTTTCAACAATCTGTATGTTGCCCTGTCAAAAGCAGGTGAAGTGAGCGGAAATCTGCAGGAAATTCTGGATCATCTAGCGACCTACCTGGAAAATCTGGATGATACCCGCCGTAAAGTAAAATCAGCCATGACATACCCGGTTTTTATGATGCTGTTTCTGGGGGCCATGATGGCGGGAATGTTTCTGTTTATCATTCCCATGTTCTCCGATGTCTATTCCCAGCTTGGTGCCGATCTGCCCTATGCCACCCAGCTACTGGTACAAATCAGTGAATGGTTAAGCGAAAACTTTGGGCGCATAACTTTTTTCATATTAATTAGTATTATAGCATTATGGTTTGTCTCAAAAACACGCCGCGGGGGGTTTGTGATTGATGCGTTTAAATTGAAAACCCCGATTTTCGGTGAACTGCTGAATCAGTCGATCCTGAATAAATATGCCAAGACATTTGGTATTTTACTGGGCGCCGGTGTACCGGTACTGGAGGCAATGGCCCTGTTGACCAAAATAGTTGATAATCGTGTTTATGAGGTAGCTGTGGAGGAAAGTTCGGAATATATACGCGACGGTTTTGACATCAGTACAGCCATGCGGCGTACGGAGGTTTTCCCCCCGATCATGCTCCAGTTAACCTCTACCGGTGAGGAAACCGGTGAATTGAGCAGCTTGCTGGACCGAGCGGCGGATTATTACTACAAGCAGGTCAATGCTATGGTATCACGGTTGACCACCCTGATTGAACCGATCCTGATTCTATTTGTTGGAGCCATTATTGCGCTAATGGTTGTGGTCACTTATTTACCGGTATTCTACCTTGGGGCTGCCCTGCAAACAGGATTGTAGTGGATTGGATCATCTTTTATCCCTTGTTTGTTATGGGTGCGAT
>JABMQW010000015.1 GCA_013203115.1 Fidelibacterota bacterium | reverse complement strand
TCAAATTTACAATTAAATTTAATAAGGTAAAATATGCTATCGACCAGGAGCAATATTGCGATCCTACAACCAGCCTGACCCGGATCGCTCATCCGGTAGTTCTCCGGTTTTTCTATCCCCGATTATAACTGATTCAGCCTGATGCTTTAGCCTATAGTACTATGTGGACATTTTGTGGATAACTTAATTAAAAAACCAAATTATCGTCGGAAAAATGGATTTTTTCCGAATTCAACTTGATTGTATTTTCACTCTGGCAATATATTCGTTCCGCCAACCCGTCCATTTTTCTTTGTATTGACTTGCCAACCATTTTTTACATTACATCAGACAACTTTATTCGAAGGGCTCGTTAATGGCTGAAGCGATTGAATTGGATTTCACCGTAACTCAATCGGGGACAAAAATTTCGGAATCAAATTTAGCCGAATCTCTACGGGAATTATCCAATGCAACGGTTGAAAATGTTCTGGATGCCGGTATTCCGGACAAATACCTAATTACAAACTATTATGAAAATGATGCCCTGGGACAGGATGTTATAAAATCAAAATATCTTGCACCCTGGGAAAGGCATCCCTGGGATTTGTGGAAACGGGTGTCGTTAGCAATAGCTTCCGTTGAAAAAACTAAAAAAGCCCGCGAGAATTGGACGGAAAATTTCTTTTCGATTCTGGAAGATTTTAAATTTGTACCCGGCGGTCGCATTATGCATGGCGCCGGCCGCGAAGATATTAAATCGACTTTAAACAATTGCTATGTAGTCGCCATTAAGGATGATTCGATCGATGCGATTTATCAAACGATCAACGAAGAAGCATTGACCTATAAGTATGGCGGCGGCTGCGGACATGATTTGTCCATTCTCCGGCCGGCGGGTGATTCGATCAACGGTACCGGGGGCGAATCCTGCGGACCGGTTGGTTTTATGAACCTGTTCAGCGAAAATACTAACACTATCGCCCAGCATGGCCGACGCGGCGCTAATATGCAAACCCTGCGTGTCGATCATCCCGACATTGAGAAATTCATCGAGATTAAACGCGGAAATCTGGAAAAAGTAAAATATTCCAATATTTCTGTTTTAATTACCAACGAATTCATGGCCGCCCTTGCAGCAAATACTACCTTTGATTTACGTTGGAATAATAAAGTTTATCGTACTGTCGACGCCCGTGAATTATGGAACCGGATCATCTCTAACGCTCACCATTCCGCCGAGCCCGGCATCATATTCTGGGATACAATGGTAGAACACCACAATGCCGAATACTGCAGCCCACTGGTCTCTACCAATCCCTGCGCCGAACAGCCTCTGCCTGACGGTGGTTGTTGTAATCTAGGATCGATTAACCTGGAACGTTTTGTTGATGATCAAGGAAATTTCCTGATCGGCAAGTTTAAGGAAACGGTCATTCATGCAACGCGTTTTTTAGATAATGTTATTGATTATAATATTGATCGCCACGCACTCGAAATTCAGAAGCAAAATGCAATCAACGACCGTCGTATCGGACTGGGTTTGCTGGGGCTGGGTGATATGCTGGTGAAAATGAGTATTAAATATGACAGCGTAGATGCCATCGAGACAGTAGAACAAGTCTGCCAGATTTTCCGTGACACAGCCTATGATGCATCCATCAATCTCGCGCGCGAAAAAAGTTCCTTTCCGAATTTCGACTGGGAACAATTTAACAAAAGTAAATTTATCAAAAATTTACCAAAATCTATACGTGATGATATTGGTAAAGATGGCATCCGCAATTCAACGATCCTGACCCTGGCACCCACTGGCAGTGGAGCAATTGTTGCGCGCGTAACCTCCGGCATCGAACCAATTTTCAACACTTCCTATACCAGGCGCGTAAAAAAGAATCATGGTTCCGGAGATACTTTCAATGAATATAAAGTTTACCATCCAATTATCAAAAAATTATTTGGCGACGATTCAAATCTACCTGATTACATAATCACAGCTCATAATATTGATCCCCTTTTCCGGGTAAAAATGCAGGGTGTAATTCAGAAATATATCGATAGCTCCATATCATCAACTGTGAATCTGCCGCATGATATTACTATTGATACCATCGCTGATATTTATCTCAGCGCTTACAAAGCCGGCTTAAAAGGCATCACTGTTTATCGGGAGGGATCACGGGAAGGCATCTTAATATCGGACGCTAAAACCAAGCCGAAAACAACTGCGCAGCAACCCCGGGTTGCCGAGCTGGATGCCACTGCCAAACCAACCACCTCTGCCGGTGTTTCAGCCCGACCCCGCCATCGCCCCCTCATTACTTCCGGAATCACACGGCGAATCAGGACCGGCGAAGGGACCCTGTATATTACAATTAATGAGGATGAGAATGGCCT
The DNA here is from genome assembly GCA_013203115.1 of Fidelibacterota bacterium. Taxonomy (GTDB): domain Bacteria; phylum Fidelibacterota; class Marinisomatia; order Marinisomatales; family TCS56; genus JABMQW01. The sequence goes on along the minus strand of JABMQW010000015.1, from coordinate 4,240 downwards.
ATGCGAGGTATTCACAACCATTGGAAAAGCAGGCGGACATGCCGCTGCCCAATCGGAAGCTATCAGCCGCTTGATTTCCCTCTCCCTCCGATCAGGCATTGAACCACAGGCTATTGTCAAGCAGTTGAAGGGAATCAGCGGTCCTAACCCAACCTGGGAGGATGGTCAACTTATCCTGTCAACACCGGATGCCATCGGTAAAGCGCTGGACGATTATCTGAAAGCCCGCAAGCTGGAACCGGAAGAAGACTATAATGCCCACCCGTTTGCTTTTGTTGACAACAACAATAAAAATGATGCAGTGGAAGATAATGTAGATACAATTGCTTCACAAATTCCTTTTAAATTTGAAGTTTGCCCCAAATGTAGTGGCAACAATCTGAAAAGCGAAGCCGGCTGTGTCATCTGCCACGATTGCGGTTACTCAAAATGTGATTAAGCACTGACTAATAATGATCTGATCAGTCACCCGTCGGATAGCGACCCCACATTGATCAAGTCCTGGCAGAGTGCCGGGACTTTTTAATTATTCCGGCAATTGTAGAGCCCCACGGCTTCAGCCCGATGTAAAGTTTTAATGTTCTATGGTCTATGTTCTCCCAACCTGCGTCAGATAAATCTGGATTTTGATTGGTAGGCAGTCCCTTGTTCCCTGTTCTATCAATTCAATAATTTACGAATCTTTTCAGCCAGTACCAGGCGTTTAAAGGGTTTGTTTAATATGCCGGTAGCAGCATCGCTGGGCAGAACACTTAAGGTATTTTTAGACGTATAGCCGGATATAAAAAGGAATTTTACCTCCGGATTTATAGCGCGAACCATTTGATGCAGATCGGCGCCACCTATGTCCGGCATAATTACATCGCTGATTACCAAATCAATCTTACTACTATTCACCTTGAAGATCTTAAAGGCATCTTCACCGTTCCGGGCGGGTAATACCGTATAACCTAAATCAACCAAACTGGTCTGGATTACTTCTAAAAGAACTTCATCATCCTCCGCAAATAAGATCTGCTCGCTACCGCTGAAAACTGTTGATTCCTCCGCAACAGTATCAGCAGCTATTTCATTATTAGCCACAACAGGAAAATAAATTACAAAAGTAGTCCCTTTATTGATTTCACTTTTACAATCGATATAGCCATTATGCTGTTTAACCAATCCAAATACCATCGACAGTCCCAGACCAGTACCTTCGCCTACTCCCTTGGTAGTATAGAATGGATCAAATATATGTTGGATCATGTCTTCGGGCATTCCGTGTCCTGAATCAGTTATAGTGAATAATATATATTCACCAGGGATCATCCACTGGGACCGGGCGCAAAAATCATCGTCCAACACTGCCTTTTCAGTCTTTAGGATAAGATTACCACCATTTGGCATCGCGTCCCGGGCATTAATACACAGGTTGGTAATAATCTGGTCGATTGCATTAGGGTCAGCATTAATGATCTGTTCTTCTCCGGTTAGTTCCAATTGCAAATCAATATGTTCCCCGATTACCTGAGTCAAAAACCGACTGGCTTCCATTATTAGCCGATTTAGATCTACTTTTTTCAAGTCCAGGATTTGTTGCCTGCTAAAGGCCAGTAATTGTCTGACTAAGCGGGCCGATTTATCGCTGCGGTCAATAATTTTATTCAAGTAGTCGGCTAGGGCGACTCGATCATCCAGGCTGCCCAGCGCTAATTCGGCAAAACCAATAATTCCTCCCAGTTTATTGTTGAAATCATGAGCGACGCCACCGGCCAGTTGACCAATTGCTTCCATTTTCTGAGCATGGCGGAGTTGTTCCTCCAGCTTTTTTTGGTCGGTGAGATCTAGTACCAAACTGGCAACACCAATAACATTATCATTGTCATCTACTAATGGAGTATTATACCAGTCGCACGCAATGATATCCCCAGCTTTAGTTACATTCTCGTTTAAACTTCGTTGGCCTCCTTTCATTTCCAATATTTCTTGCCAAACTTGGTCTACATGAGCCCTAGCGCTTTCCAGAACGATTAATCCCGCTGCATAACGCCCTTGGGCTTCTTCAAATGTGTAGCCAAAGATTTTTTGTGCAGCCATATTCCAGGAAGCGACTTTAAAATCTAAATCCCACTCAATTACAGCCAGCGGTGTATTATCTATATGGAGCCGGAGTTTTTGCTCGGCTTGTCGCAACTCTTCTTCTGACTTGATCCGTTCGATAGCGGTTGCTATTTCATTGGACACATGTTCTAAAATCTCAAGGTCTTTTTCAGTGTAAAGATTGGTATCGGTATAACTTTGAACGGCCAGGGCGCCAATCACTTCATCTTTTACACGCAATGGCACGCCCAGCCAGAGTTCAGATCGTGTACCAAAAGACTCAATTTTGCCCGCTTTTTCTAGTTGTGCTATAACCTCTTCATCGGCAAATAATGATTTACCGATTTTTATTACATAGGCTGTTCGGGTCTTTCCTGCGGGATAGGATGTAAATTTATCGTATTCATCTTCTGAATATATTTCAGTGATAGTATCTGTGGAGCCATCATATAACCCAACATAAAAGTTAGTAGTATCGATTACTTCATGCAGATAGGTTCTTGTTGTCTTTAACAGCTCTGGTAAATCGCGGGTCATATTGGTTGCTTTTGTAATGCGCAATATTACCCCGTTAAGTTTATCTAAGCGTGTACGCTCAGTAATATCAGTAAGAATAACCAGTGCCTTTACATACTGTTTTTTGTAATCTTGAATCGGTTGAATTTCAGCCGAAAACCACATTTTATGACCACCAACAATTGACTTTCTAATACTTGAAACATGCCTGCCGGTATCAAGGGCCTGGTAAATTTCTCCCATCTGGTCATCCGCAATCTCTTTAGGAAACAGATCCCACATGGTTTTTCCAATATAATCCGATGGAGCGCCACCCAGCATTTCAGCGGCGGTGGTGTTAAGGAATTCGTAGACTCCCTCACGGGTGATTGTGAATATTGGCTCTGGGGAGGTTTCAACCAATACCCGATATTTCTCTTCACTCTCCCGTAGCGCTTCATTCGCCTGCTGGCGCTCGGTGATGTCCACTAACACCACCATATCTGCTATTTTGCCTTTATAGACGACTGTTTTCGAATGTGTTCTAACCCATTTCACTTTCCCCGTCTTCGTGATCACTCTCCACTCGTAACTGATCACAACATCCTTTTCACCGGATTGTTTTTTCTGTGCCTGTTCCATTACGAAGACCAGGTCATCTTTATGAACGATCCTCTGATATTCTTTCGGTTCCCAGGCCATTATCTCATCTATTGAATACTCCAGGATATCGGAAGTCGATTGGTTCACGTATTTGAAAATGTTATCCTGGGCAATGATAATTCCCATCAAGGATTGCTCGGAGAGCAATCGGAATTTCTCTTCGCTCTCCCGCAACGCCTCCTCTACCTGTTTGCGCTCGGTGATGTCCCTGCCATTGACAACGAATCCCAATATCTTGTTATCCTTGTATGTCTTTTTAATCTTTCGGACACTTGAGTCAAAAAGTCAAGGTGTACTTTTCGCATTTACAGTAGTGGGTAATTTACCTGGTTTATTGATTTACTGCCCATATTTTGGGCGTATCTTATTTTCAGTGTTTGTTGTTTGATTTTCTGTCTTTCTGATTGGATCTGTTTATACCTGCCAAAGTAAACATCAGCTGGCGTACAGTTATCCAATGATTCATGATAGCGATGGTTATTGTAATGATCCACGAACTGTCCAATAGCCAGTTTCAGTTCACCGGGCATGTGATAGTGCTCAGGCTTTATGACACTTTTCATCGATCTATGATAGCGTTCGATCTTACCCTGGGTCTGGGGATGATAAGGGGCACCACGGGTGTGGTCCATATGTTTATCATTTAAGTAGGCTTTCAACTCCTTGGATAAATAACAGGGACCGTTATCACTCAGTAGCCGGGGACGGTGCTGAACTCTGACCCGCTCCAGATTGGTTTTAGCTAACGCCACATCCAAAGTCTTCTGGACATCAAAGGCACTCATTGACGTAAACAGTAACCAGGCCAGTATGTATCTGGAATAATCATCCAGCACTGTTGAGAGGTAATACCAGCCCCAACCAACTACCTTCAAGTAGGTAAAATCAGTTTGCCAGAGCTCATTGATGGCCTTTGTAGGATGTCTGAACTTATCGGCTGCTGCTATTACAATATAAAGTGGACTGGTAATAAGATCATGGGCTTTAAGGATCCGGCATA
>JABMQW010000136.1 GCA_013203115.1 Fidelibacterota bacterium | reverse complement strand
GAGGGAATAGCTGTTGTCGCCGCGGATATTAATTTGATCTCTGACGTTACTTATACCAGCCTGGTAAGGCAGAATGCGGCTTTACTATTGATTTGCCGCGGACCCAGGACGGAAACTGCTACCGGAGCCTCCATTATGTCCTGTACCTTGCGGGTGGCGGTTACCACCACCTGGGGCGAAGATAATACATCAGGCGTCATTTGGATATCGATTTGTACGACTGAGGTTACTTGTGGTAGTAGCACCGGCTGCACCTGGCGTCGATATCCCATCATTGTAATTACAAGTGTGTATTCCCCGGCCTCTAATTGTTTCAGGCTGAACGAACCATCATTTGCAGTGGCGGTTCCGATATAAGTATTTTTAATTAAAACGTTAGCACCGGCCAGGGGCTGACCCGTTGTTCCTGCGCTGATTGTTCCAAATATTTCAGCCGTATTCTGTCCCAGCGTCAATTGTACGCCGCAAAACAAGCTTAACAATAATCTAAGGAATAGTTTAATCATACTGCTTTATAAGTCCATTCACCAGGTCACATCTTGCGCTGTGATTTCTTTTTCCCGAATCAATACTGTCTTGATGTCCGTTGATCCTGGCAATTTTATGTAGGATAGGGGATCGGCTAGAATTGAATCAAGGTCGGTTATTAATTTTTCCGGTGGGATCAACAGCCCAACCGGTGCCAGCAGATAACCCCCTGGCGGCAGTTGAATAAAAAAATAGTTCAGTGAATCACATGGTATATTTGATTCACAGGGCAGAATGGGATCGCCGTAGGTGACAAAATGATCAGCCAGATGGTCGAGGTCAAGTCGATCCAGTACGATCAAGGCTATCGCTTTAATATCACCGGAATAAAAAGTTGAATCAGCTACCTGCAGATAACCTTCCACTCCGGAAACCGGTTCGAGACCGGTGGGCAGGGTGCAGGCGGCCAGCAATATTATTATATAGAATAATGAATAGTTGATTAATTTATGCATTACAGTATTTGGTTGGCGCTTTTCATGTTTTAGCACAGCAGGAATCCGAAATATAAACCGTTGCAGGCCAGCAATTAAAGGAAAACTTATACCATGCTATTACCCGTAATCCGGGAACGAATGTGAGCAGAGCATAGGTATCAAGCCGCTGATTATGTCCGTACCCTTGTTTAGCATTTTGCCGATGGTGGCCGTCATCCAAGGCGTAAATGCCAAAGATAGTTGCTAAAAAGGCTAAAAATCCCTCAATCTTTTTCAATCATTGAATTCAGGTTGGGAAAAACAAATTTATTAGCAGAATTTATGTCACTGCGTCGGATTTGAGCGAATGAACCGCCTTGACTCTTTTTTGAAACCATTGTATTTTTTACAAGCCCAAACTGTGTTTGGGTGGTTCATTGCTACATCTTACTTATAATCTGGCTGTTTCTCTATACTCAACTGCCTTCCGGGTAACCGGAGGGCAGTTGTGATTTTTAGAGGAATTACCAGCCTACGCAGAAAGCCCCGGAGGCTCATCCTTCATAGCTGAAGGCGAATTTGCTTCGGCGCGGTGTCGCCGTAGCGTGGGGATCCACTGGCCGGATACATCTGATATAAATCATTCTGTCAGTTAAAAATGGGATTTGAAGAAAGTCTTGTAATGTAGAATTCAACCATTCAATTATTTCATTTGGATAACTGGTTACTGTAATTTTTATGGTGCTGTTCCGTTTAATAGCCGAATTTATTCCAAGAATATGATCAAGGTTAAAATCATTACGTGCCGTACAACCAATTGCTGTTACTATCGTGAGGACTACCGGGCATGACAATGGTCCTTACTATATTAGTCACAGTCTTGGTTTTGCTGGCTAAATATCTGTATTTATGGAGACCAAACGGCAGCAGTGGATTTTATCCGGTAAAACCGTTTTATATGGCTCACCGTGGAGTGATGACCAGAGCACCGGAGAATACGTTTTCGGCCTATTCCGCCGCAATTGATGCCGGATTGAAAGGAACGGAATTAGATGTTATGGAAACCAAGGATGGACAACTGATCTGCTCCCATAATTTCGACCTGGAACGAATTACCGATGGCCAGGGCTATATCTTTAATCTGAATTATTCGGAAATAGAAAAAGTTGACGCGGCCTATCGTTTTCCCGAAGCTTCCGCTGCCAGGATACCGCTTCTAACAGATGTATTGAACTTTTTTCCGGCTGAATTCCGCGTGAATATCGAGGTCAAATCGCGTTCGCTGACAGATATATTCACTACCCTAAAAGTAGCCCGCCTGGTAAAAAAGCTGGACCTTCAGGGCAGGATTATTATTTCCTGCTTTAATCCGGTCGCCCTCATGGCAGTCAAATGGGTGGACAGCGCCATTCTGACCGGTTTTCTGGTAGAGCCGGACACCTGGCCTTTGATGCGTTTCATAAACCTGGCTCACCCGGATTGCCTACATCCCGAGGCTGGACTGGTTACCGATGACCTGCTGCGTTTTGCCCGTCAGCGCGGCCTGGCGGTGAATGTATGGACAGTTAATAGCCAACCGGCCATCGACTGGTTGGTGAAAAAAGATGTCGACGGGATCATTACCGATCGGCCGGAGTATTGTCCGCTGCATTCCGGGCTTGGAATTGGACCCGGATAAAGATCGCTAAACCGATGATGAAGCAGGGCCAGAAGAGATACCAGGGATAATGTTCGGGCACGGTTTGGGTTATTACAACGCGGCCGGGAATCAGGAAAGTTGCAATTATCCCAATACCCATCAGTATTTCTAAAAACCAGAATTTTATGGTGAAAACCAGCGCCTGGTTGCGTTCATCCGCCCGTAGCAGCGCTACCCCTCCGTAAATCAGGCCGATTGAAATCGCTACCGGCGCCCAGACTGGTCCTGCCCAGGGGTAGGGGATTAGAAACAGAATGTCCCAGGTAAAAAGACTCTCCGGCCACCCCAAAACCAGCTTCAGGAAGATATAGTAAAATATGTCCCAGACGGCGAAGATGATACTAAAGGCCGCCAGTTTAACCAGTCTCGAGCCAGCCGTTAATTCCGCTGCTGACCAAATTAAAACGATGGTAGCGATTTCGCGCAGAATTTCAACGTGGGCAATATCACTGGTGGCAATAATAACCGGAAAGCTGAATCCGCTGGGATAATACAGTTTTCGCAAGTATATAACTATCGCTGCTTCAATAAAACCGAAGGCAATTCCAAATAGAATAAACCAGATTAAACGTTTTTTCACTTTAAACCACCTGAATAATAATTTAATGCAGGAGGAATCGTAAAGGATCCAATTAATCCCGGGAGTGATGAATTACATAATCACTGTTGGTAACAAACTCAGTGATATTGCGGGCTGCCATATAGCTGAGTGAACTGCGTAGGCCGGCCTCGATCTGTTCCAGGATATTTTGTACTCCGCCTTTGTATTCTACAATTGTTTCGTCACCCTCCACATAATAAGGGTTTTTACCGCCTTTTTGCTGAACGGCAAACGAAGCTGATCCCCGATAGGCTTTATATAATTTACCTTCATATTTCAGTATATTGCCTTCTGCTTCTTTCGTACCCGCCAGCAGTCGGCCGACCATCACCAGATCGGCACCCAAGGCCAGTGCTTTGGCAATATCACCCGCTCCTCGGATACCGCCGTCCGCAATAATCAGCGCTTTCAATTGTAACTCATCCTTGACCGCTTTGCATTCCCTGATGGAAGATACGATTCCCTGTCCTACACCGGTCATAATTGAAGTGGTGCACATTGACCCGGTACCGATTCCTACCCGAATAGCCTGAACACCCAGCCCGGCCAAATATTCGAAGCCTTCCCTGGAATCCACATTACCGCAGATGATAAAGGTGTTACCCAAATCCTGCAGATATTTTATGGCAGGTTCGACCGCCGTATTAAAACCATTGGCCACATCAATGATATACAAACGCGCCCCGCGATTATAGAATTTGTTTATTACGGTATTTTCGTCCAATCCAACGGCAATAATGGCATCCTGACCGGCCGCATTAAGATCCCGGTAACCGTTCAGGCGCTCTTCATCGGACTGGAAGCGATGGATCATTCCCAGCATTTGGTTTCCGGCCAGCAGCCGGCACATATGTACACTGCAGATTGTATCCATCGGGGCCGGCAAAATCGGTAGGCGTAATTTGTAGGGTATACCGTTAAATGACAGATCAAAGGTAAGGTCAATATTCTTTCGGCTTCTGATGGTAGACAATTTCCGGGGTACTAATGAGATATCCTGATACGTGTATGTCGCTCGCATTGATTTTCGCTTTGTAGTTTAGTTATTTATATTTACTCCAATCAGCTGAACCATTTTAACTAATCGTGGCTGCGCTTAAGCTTTTTTAGCAGCGAAATATAATACGTAATAGAGCTTTCTTGATGGTGATTTTTATGATTGGATTGTAATTAGAAAAGTTGGAATTTAAAATTATTAAAGAAACTCGAGCAATTGTTCGGTATGTGGTTAATTCTTAAATTACAGTGTTGTGGATTTAATACATATCATAGATGATGAAAAAGAGATTCGCTACACGCTTAAAAAAATGTTTGAAATCAGTGGGTATGATGTATCCACTTTTTCATCAGGGGAGACGGCGTTACCGGTAATAATGCGTGACCAGCCGGATGTAATTATTTTAGATCTGCATTTGCCCGGTATGGATGGATTGGAAATTTTAAGCAGGCTTAAAAAGTTTGACTCCGAAATTGAAGTTATCATGATTACCGGATATGCGGATGTTGTTTCAGCCGTAAAAGCCATTAAACTTGGTGCGCGTGATTATATTAAGAAGCCGGTTGTTTTTGAGGAGCTGAATCTAATTGTACATAATGCTCTTGAGGTTAAGAAGAAGAATGAGCAACTTAATTATTTACAGGCGGAAAAAAGACACAAGATAAGTGATATGGTCGGGACCAGCAGCGCTATGCAACCCGTCTATAACTTTATTGATCAGGTTGCCGTTTCGCCCAGAACCACTGTTCTCATAACCGGTGAAACCGGTACCGGGAAGGGTCTTGTGGCCCGTTCGATTCATTATAAAAGTCCCCGGAGTAAAAATCAATTCATTGAAATCAACTGCTCAGCCATCCAACCCAGTCTTCTGGAATCGGAATTATTTGGCTACGAAGCTGGCGCTTTTACCGGAGCAAATAACCGTAAAAAAGGCTTACTTGAGCTGGCCCACGAAGGCACATTTTTTCTGGATGAAATTGGTGATATGAGTTTGGAGCTGCAGTCTAAAGTATTAAAAGTGCTTGAAGAGCAGTCGTTTCGGAGGGTGGGTGGCACCAAAAAGATTAAAATTGATATTAGGATTATCAGCGCTTCATCAAAAGACCTGTTTAAAAGGGTTGAGAAGGGCACCTTCCGGAGAGATCTGATTTACCGTTTAAATGTGGCCACCTGCAGGTTACCGCCCCTCCGAGATCGTGGGGAGGATGTTATATTATTGGCGGAACATTATCTGCAAATTTTCAATACTGAATTCGGAAAAAATATTACCAGCATTAACCCCTCGGCAAAACGGGTCCTACGCGACAACGTTTGGATAGGCAATGTACGCGAACTCAGAAATATAATTGAGCGAGCGGTTTTGTTCGAAAAAGACAATGAACTAACATTGGATAGTATTGGAGGACTGTCATTTTCACCGCCAGAAAATCAGCAATCGGAAGTTAGTATTGATACTTCGCAAATTGACATTCCGGACGAGGGTATTTCATTGGTGGATGTGGAGTGCAATATAATTATTCGAGCTTTAAAAAAGGCAGGTGGAAACCAAACCCGGGCCGCACAGTTATTGGGACTGACCCGCGAAACATTAAAATACCGTCTAAAAAAACACAAGATAAATTAAGTCCGCTTTTCTACCGGAAAAGCGGCAAACAACTAATGTAACATACAAGAGTTGGTGTACTAATGAACGATAAAACAAAGAAACCAGCTAACTTTACACGAAAATCCGAAGATATTCTGCAAAAAATCGGGCAATATTCCTACAGTGCCAATAACCGCGCGATTATGCATGACATGAATAATCTGATAACCTCCCTGGTTTTACACCTTTCCATGTGTGAGTCGGCTCTGCAGAGGCCGGAGATTCCCAGAAAGTATCTGTTAGATTGAATATGATGGACCGAATGATAAGTAATCTGGAAGCCTTTGCCAAAGACTTACCAAAGCGAATACAGATTACGCCCCAACCAACTGAATTCAGGAGGAGCCATCTCAACCAATGCGGTGATATAAACCGGTTCATATAAACCAGATGGTTTATATCCCCCACTTTCTTTAACATACAAAAAGTGCCGAAAAATAAAATTCAATTTTTAATGGTTATTAAAATTTTATTCCAGGTTCAGTCATTATTGTTATTATATAATTGTAATGCAATATCTTATGATCATATATCATAATAGTCTTTTCGTCCCTTGGTTGATTGAAGTAGGTCCCAATACATGACATTTATCACAGATTGTATAGAAAATGGTTTATTTGGCACAGGGCTTGCGTTAAAAGAAATTAATAGTATTTGGCGGAGAAACATCATGAAAAAGAAAACAATTATAATCGTCGTAACCTTGGTAATGGCAGTTACGCTTATTATTTGCTTGGCGGGCTGTGAAAATAGTACTGTCGTTGGTAATACGACCGCTAAACCAGTATTTGGAATTCCAGCCGATCAAATCACTTGGGTTTCCTGGAAACCAGATGTTATAGACTTGCTTATGAATGCTAACTCGCTGAATAAAATCGGTGAGACCGGTCAAATGATCACCATTACCGCTGGTGGCATAGTTGGCGGCAATATTACCTTTGGCAATACGGTTTATGTTCCACCAGGTGCTGTGCCAGCTAATACATACATCGAAGTTGGGGTGGTTTGTGTTGATGGTAAGGAACAATGTGGTTCAGGAATTGACTTTTTGCCGAATATGCAATTTTTAACTGACGTTAAAATAACCTTATCCTGGGAGTCTGTTGATGTAGACAGTCTAAACGCAGACGATTTTGAAGTCTTTTACAGTGACGATGATGGCCTGTCCTGGTTCGAGATCGATGATCTTGAAATTGACTATGATGCAATGACAATAGCGGTCTGGCAAGATCATTTCACGCGTTATGCTTGGGGATTAAGTATAAGCGCAAATCTGTAATCCGAGACTTGCTCAATTTAAGCAACCAGATTATGTTAAATTCAACACGGATAACAGGAAGGGTGTAGCCAGTGGCTGATAATTCCCTGCAGATTTTCCTCAACCAGGTGTTCACGCTTACCTCGGAACGCTGTGGGCCAATATTTACTGCTAAAATCAACCTGTTGCACAAGGAACGGGAGCGGATTTTAGAAGACAGTTGGAAAGTTGTCTCTCCTGAAAACCTGGATGATCAGGATAAGCAAATTATCTTTCGGGAAATTGACTTTGATACCATGGTTTTTCATGCCATACATTTTATTGATCAAGAGGAATATCCCACCTACCTGTATGAGGTCTGCGAATTGGCGATTGGGTTTGGTCAATTTGAGAAGGCTCAGCGACTTCTATCACTGATCCAGAACCAATACAGTAAATATGTGGATAAAAATCTGTTTCCCAAGGTTCATCAAAGGTTTGGTGATATTGCCTTTTACCAATCGGATTACAAGATTTCCCTGGAAGAGTATGAACGCGCCCTTCAATTATACACTGATCTGAACAATATTGAGGGTCTGATAGCCATTAAGAATTCCATGGCTGTTGTTAAAACGGAAAAAGGCGAAGTGCAGGTAGCGGAACAGCTGTTTAACGAGGCTTTGACGCTGGCCAAGCAGGAAGGGGTCAATGATCTTCGGCTGAAGATCAGAATGAATCTGGGGAATGTCCTGCATATTCAGGGTTCCTACGCTAAAGCCCTATCCAATTTTCACGATGCTCTGGCTTTGGTCAGCGAGGAAGACCACGTGGCCAGGGCCAGGATCACCCATAATATCGGCATCGTATTCAAATCCCAGGGGGTGAACGACCGGGCCCTGGCTGAATTTGAAAAAAGTATTAAGCTATCCATTAAGGCCAACAATCGTTACCAGAAAGGTCTGTCCTACTTAGAAAAAGCGGAAATCTTGTATCGTACTGGCGACCTGTTATCCAGTACCGCCCTGGCCACTTCGGCCTTCCAGATTTTTTCCACCCTGCAGGACCGTTTAAGTATTGCTGATGTCTATAAGATATTTGGTCTGATTTCCAAAAAACGAAAAGAAAACGAAATTGCTATTTCATACCTGGAACACAGTAAGCGGATTAATCAGGATTATCATAATCCCCTTAATTTGGGCGAAACCCTGTATGAACTGGCCCAGCTATATACAGATGAAGAAAATATCAACGATGCCCTGAAGAATTATAATCTGGCTCTGGATGAATTCGAATCAATCAATGCCCAGCAGAAGATTAAAGAAGTTCGTCAGGCTATAAGTGGAATTACTGCCTAGCTGACTTTAGCCTAAAACCGACAGCGAATGCGGCGGAATTCTAGTTTTAATTATTTCTACCGAAATTTACCCTGATAAATAAAAGCCAACATTTCTGTCGGTGCGACTATCGATTGTTTATTAACTCCCGGGAAAGGTTAATAACCTTCTCAAATGATTATTTTGTTGTATTTTCAGGGGCTTCTGATTAGCTTTATCAAGTATTGCTAGTCATGGATTACCTTCTAACATGAGCGCCGAATGAAAAAAGACGATCAGACCACCAACCTGAGTGCAATATTGAATTATATCAACGATATGGTTCTGTATTGCAGCCCGGATTTTAAGGTGCTTGAAAGTAATTCGGCAGCGGAAGTAATTCTGGGGGGTGGAAACAGTATTGTTGGTTCAAAATGCCATGAATTGTTACATCAAAAAACGGAAACCTGTTCCGATTGCCCCTTAGAAGCCACGATTAACAGCGGACGATTAAAGCATTTGAATTATTTCAATGAGAGTATTGACGAATATTTTGAGGAACGGACCCATCCGATTATTGAAGATGGTCACCAGCAGGGATTTGTTCTGATGTGCCGCAATGTAAGCGAGATTCGTGAAATAGAGGATAAATTCGCTCAGGATAAAAAAATGGTTGCCATCGGTCAGATCAGTTCCGGTGTGGCGCATGATTTTAGTAATGTGATTATGGGTATTCTGGGACGGATTAAAATCATGCGCATGACCCGGAATATTCCCGAATTAGAGGAACAATTTGAATTATTAGAGCGGTCAGCTCAGGATGGAGCCGAAACTGTGCGGCGGATGCAGGAATTCACCCGCGCCTGGAAGGAAACAGCCTTTGTTGACATCAATCTGCCGGAACTGATCAACGAAGTAATCGCCCTGACGCGGCCAAAATGGCACCAAGCAGCCAAAAAAGACGGACGATTGGTAGAGGTTACCTGCGATCTTGAGGATAATGTCTACATCTGTGGAAACACTTCGGAACTGCACAATGCCCTGACTAATTTGATTTTCAATGCAGTCGATGCCATGCCTGACGGTGGCTTTATTTCGGTTAAATGCCGGAAGAAAAATGACCAGGTCGTAATGCAGGTGAAGGATACGGGAATAGGAATGACTGATGAGATCTTAGAAAAAATCTTCGACCCGTTTTTTACTACTAAAGGCAGTGAAGGAAACGGTTTGGGGATGAGCGAGGTGTATGGTGTCGTAAAGCGCCATTCAGGAACGATAGAGGTACAGAGCGATGTTGGTGAAGGTACGATATTCACCCTGACCTTCCCGGTACATATTCCGGAAAAAGTGAGGGTAAAGGAGGTAGAACAGGAGGTTGGCTCCCTGCGGATTTTGGCGGTGGACGACGATGAATTCATTCTGGAATTCTTTAAGGATGTGTTTAGAGAGATCGGTCATATTACCACGGTGTATCAATCACCAGTTGAAGCCATTGAGAATTTTGATCCCAGGAAATATGATATGGTCATCACCGACCTGGAAATGCCAGTAATGAACGGGCAGGAGTTTGCGGAAAAAATCAAGGCCGTGGCTCCCCAAATTCCGATTATCCTCCTGTCGGGATGGTTTATCGACTTGAGCGAAGAAAAAGATCTGGCCATGGCTATCGACTGTACCATAACCAAACCCTTTACCGTAGAGGAAATCCAGCGGGCAATTGCCAAGGCTTACTATTCAGCAAAAAAATGAGCTGCATAAGTATGACTGAAGTAACCAGTAGTACAGACCGGGTAGTATCCGCCCTCGTAAAAAAACCACGGTTTCACCCGTGGGACTCCATTATTCAGTATTACTGACCGGATAAAAACAGCGCCAACTCCGTCCGCCGGGCTCGTTAGTCAAATCAGGTTCCTCTTGACCACAGCGCACCTGATAAGCGGAACAACGGTCTCCGAAACGGCAGCCGGCCAGTTTTTCCAGTAAACTGGGTATCTGACCCGGAATAGGCTTTAGCTCCTCATTATGCTCCAGGGCCTGCTCACATTCCAGTAAAGCTTTGGTATAGGGATGGTAGGGTTGTACCAGGACTTCAGTGGTTGCACCCTGCTCCAGGATTTGCCCACTATACATGACAATCAGTTGCCTGGTCCAAGTTTTGATCAGATTTAAGTCATGCGAAACAATGATCAGTGCCAGGTTAAGTTCGCGATTAAGTCTATCCAGCGTGTTCATCAGACCATAAGTGGTGATCGGATCCAAGGCGGCCGTAGGCTCATCGATGATCAATACCCGGGGACGGCCCGCCAGGGCACAGGCCAGGGTCACGCGCTGGAGCATTCCCCCGGACAGTTCGTGGGGATAGGCGCGGGCTACCCGATCCACCTCTTCCAGTCCGGCCAATTGTAACAGTTCCACCACTCGTGCTGGCCCGATAACCTTATCTTTGCGCTCGATGGCAGGAAGAGCATCCCGGATCTGGCGCCCGCATTGCAGAACCGGATTCATCGAACTAGCCGGTTCCTGGAATTGAATACCGATCGTTTTACCACGCAGTTTTTCCAGATCCCGATTTGTCATGGGGAAAATATTATTTACCCAACCATCCTGCTTCTGAAGATTAATTGTGCCCCCCAGACGAATATTATTATGTTTTAGACCGATCAGGGCTTTACATAACAGACTTTTTCCGGCCCCGGATTCACCGACAATACCCACAATGTCACCGGGGTAAACCGTAAATGATAGGTTTTCGATTAACCTGGTGGTACTGCCGCGCCCCAGGATATCGATAGTCAGCTCCCTGACATCGATCAAAGGTTGACCGGAGGTATTATTTCGGTTGTTCATCGGCTGAGTTGTGAAAATTGGTTTTTAATCCTGAACCTGATGCTAACAATTCCTTGGTATAGGCATGTTGTGGCTCCCGGAAGAGTTTTTCAACTGTATTGATTTCGACGAATTTCCCGTTTTTCATCACGGCGATACGATCGGCCAGGACTCGCATCATTCTTAAATCATGGGCAATGATCAAATAAGTCATTCTTAGACGCTTTTTCAATTCGGCTAATAATTCAATCAGCAGGAACTGAACCAATAAATCCTGGGCTGAAAATGGCTCATCCAGCAGCAGCAGACCCGGCTCCCGAGCCAAAGCCCGGGCAATGCATACCCGTTGTTTCTGGCCGCCGCTCAGTTGATGGGGAAAATGGTTTAAATGCTCAGGGCCAAGCCCGGTCAGCTGAAGGTGCTGTAATACTTGCTCGTGGCAGATGGATTTATTCCGTCTGATCCGGGCAGGCAGAGCATCGGCAATGGCTAACTCAATCCTTTTATGGGGATTCAGGCTGCCATCCGGATCCTGAAAGACCGGTTGAATGTGTTTACGGATAAGACCAAGCGCCTGGCGGGTTGGGCTGGATACCGTTTCGCCCTGCAATAATATTTCCCCGGCTGTTGGTTTGACAAAGCCCAGGATGGTCATTAAGAAGGATGTTTTACCACTGCCTGACTGCCCGACTATCCCAACGGTTTCACCCTTCCGGACAGTCAGGTTGACGTCCCTTACAGCTTCAATGATCCGGGGTTTTAAGAAGTTGAATTCGTTCTGTCGCTGGTAACTTACCGACAGGTTATTTACTTCGAGTAGTGTTTTAGTCCGATTTTGGCCTGTAACCATGATTAATTTTGATCAGCCCGGGGATTTAAAAGGCTGCGCAGACTGTCACCCAAAAGATTTATCCCAATTACGGTGATCACGATGGCCAGGCCGGCAAAGGTGGATATCCACCAGGCATTGATCGGATCGATCCGCCCTTGATTGATTATGGTTCCCCAACTGGCATCAGGTGGTTGCACGCCCAGTCCCAGGAAGCTCAAGCTGGCTTCAACGATAATCGTTGTTCCAATCAAGAGGGTGGCGTAGACGGTAATCACATCGGTGGTATTGGGCAAAATATACTCCAATAGGATCTTGCGTTTGCTAATGCCCAAAGCTACCGCTGATTTGACATATAGCATTTCACGGATGACAATCACCTCCCCCCGGACGATGCGGGCAATTTCCATCCAGGATAAAGCTCCCAAGATTAGTATAATTATTTTAACCGAAGGGGTACTGAGACCGACTGCCAGCAGAATCACAAACAGTCGCGGAAAGCCCAACAGTACATCAACGATTCGCATGAGGATATTGTCGACCCATCCGCCGGCATAACCGGAGATCAACCCAACGGTAGTACCGATTAAAACTGCCAATAATGTGGCGCAGAGACCGATCCCCAGCGAGACCCGCGCCCCGTAAATCAACCTGGTTAAAAGATCGCGCCCATAGAGGTCGGTTCCCAGGGGATGGCTGAAGGATGGCGCCTGAGCGGCAATACTGAGATCCTGGGTATTCGGTTCATAGGGTGTCAGCAATGGAGCTGCCAGGGCGCTGACAGCCACCACGGCGATGATCAGCATACCGATCCGGGCCGATTTATCCCGCCACAGTTTTTTTAAGAGGTAATACCAATCCTTCATTTTGATCAGGTATTTATCCTCACGCGGGGGTCGGCCAGGGAATAGCCGATATCAGCGAGGAGATTGCCAATAACAACAGAAATAAAAGCCCAGGAACTGGCGGATAGGATTACAGGGTAATCGCGGCCCAGAACAGCTTCTACCATTGTGCGCCCCATCCCCGGCAGGGAGAAAATAACTTCAATCACCACTGCTCCACCGAACATCACCGGAATGGTCAAACCGATCAGGCTGATCAGGGGAATCAAACCGTTTCGGGCGGCATAGGACAGCACAATTTTGCGCTCTGACAAACCGCGTGCCCGGGCGGCCATAATATAGTCGGAATTCAGTTCCTTGATGATACTGGCGCGTATAAAGCGGCCGAAACCCGCTGCTGAAGCCAAACCAAGAGTTGTAACTGGCAGGATTAGATGTTTGGCCACATCCATGATTTTGGCCAATGGAGACAGATCGGTGTAATAAATCGAGCTAAGCTGAGAAGCCGGCAACAGGTCCAGCTTTATTGAAAACAAGCCCAGAGCCATCATCCCCAGCCAAAAGACCGGCATGGAATAGAAGAACAGGAGAATCAGGTTGATTAATCGGTCCGGCAGGCGCCCCTGATAGACGGCGGATACGATGCCGGAGACCGTACCTAATAATAAACCCAACAAGATGGCGGTTCCCGTCAACAAAAGGGTGGCCGGCAGGGCATCCAGGACAACGGCGGAGGCCGGGTGGCCGTATTTAAATGAATTACCGAAATCAAAGTCCAGGAGCACGTTGCGTAGCCAATTATAATACTGGATATGAAGGGCTTGATCAAGTCCGAAGCGTTCAATTACCTGCTGGCGTACCTCAGGACTCACGCTGGGGTCCATCAGGCGCAGGGTTGGATCTCCGGGGGCGAGGTGAATAAAAAAGAAGGTTATTGTTAAACCAATTAGAACGACGGGAACAATATTAATTAATCGCCTGAGAATATAGGCGATCATTTAATTGTTCCTAACGGTCAGCCTGTCAGCCTGCGTTCTTTCCTCCAGCGGTATCCACCAGTCTTCCAGGTTGATATAGGCACCCCGCTTGTCGAAGATGGCCCCTTTGAAACGGCTGCTAAGGGCGGAGGCATCATCGCGGTAATACAACCAGGTATAGGGCAATTCAGTCGATAGCAGGCTGGCAACCTTATCCCACATCAATTGAGCCTTCGATTGGTCAAGCAGGCTACGAGCCTCCATTTCCCACCGGTCAAAATCCGTTGAATAAAAACTGGTGAAACAGAAGGGGGTGAAAAAGTTGGAGCTATGGAAAAT
>JABMQW010000014.1 GCA_013203115.1 Fidelibacterota bacterium | reverse complement strand
TACCTCTTTGTTATCAATAAAGTAACACATAACGATATCAGTTAGATGAATGTTCAAATCGAAAAATCCTTAAATGATTGCTATCTTACGAAATATCAGTATTTACATAAACCTTTCATTGGCTTAACGGGACAGTAGTGTATATTGATATTAAATTGAAACCAAACGCCGTTACTTGCGCCAGGAATACACTATCGCGCCAAGAATGAAACCACCGATAGCACCGTATAAAGTTTTTTGAAATCTTGTTCTTCTTACCTGGGCTTTATATGTTTTAAGATAAGTGGATTTCTGATTTTCATCCAGATCATTTATTTTTTTCCAGCGACGGGCCGGAACATGGACATCGCCAACCAGCGCCCAACCCAGGGTAATCGGTACGATCACCGATCCTAAGAACGGATTGCAGGTACCGCAACCAGCACCGGCACAGCCAGGACCGTACAGCCACTTCTCATTCTCCACATCGTAATTAGCGTCCCGGACTGCCATTTCGTTTACAGCGCTGTTAGCACCATAAGTTTCCGGGCCAGCGGTGCGACGCATAACCTCTTCCCAATAAGGTTTGATATTTTCAAGTACTTCATCAATCTGGCGCCCTACATCAGTTACTCCGAGCGATTGTCCTGACTGATCGATTGTAACCGATGTTGTATTATTTACGAATTGTTGCGCAATCTGTTGCATACCCTGAGTTAGGACGTAATCTATCTCTCCCCGAAAATCATGACTGGCCGTTCGATTTATTATTCCGTTTTCGATTGCTATCGAGCGAATATTTACACTATAGGTTGAACCAATTAAACCGATCGAACCGACAATAATTTCTTCAGCTCCCAGCATTTGTCCCATTTCCACGGCACATTCATCCGAGGAACAACCGGACTGCTGGAATCCCTGCTCCAACAACACCGTTTCCATACTTGACCGGTCAATGTAAACATTGATCGTATCAATCATCTGTATTTCCGTTCGGAATCGCTCAGTGAGAACCAGCGCTTCCCCGGCACCGAGATTGATTGGTTCAAAATCGATCACCGCCACTGCTTTTTGAGCACCGACCTGACTGATTATCGATGCCAGAATCAGTATCTTAAGTTTGGTAATAAATTTCATATTTCCAATAATTCCCTGATCAATTTGATGGCAATATAACAAATTATTAAATATATGACTAATTCACTTCACATTATTTAGCCTGGCACAAACCGGATTTGGAGGCCGATAGTACACTTGCCGGATTAGTCGGATAATGTCTACCTTTCACGCTTATAAATTAAGGAGTTTCCATGTCCAGCAAGAATCTGCCTGAAATTACAATAAAAGCTGTTATCCTTGGCATCATACTGTCAGTTGTGCTGGCCGGCGCTAATGCTTACCTGGGTTTATTCGCCGGAATGACCGTATCAGCTTCTATCCCAGCAGCGGTTATTTCCATGGGAATACTGCGTTTATTTCGCCGCTCTAATATTCTGGAGAACAATATCGTCCAGACCGCTGCCTCCGCCGGTGAATCGCTGGCGGCCGGCGTCATCTTCACCATTCCCTCCCTAATTCTGATGAATTACTGGGGAGAATTCGGCTTTAACCAATATTGGACAATTACCGGTATCGCAGCCACCGGTGGCTTGATCGGTGTACTGTTTACCATTCCATTGCGACGGGCTCTGATTATAGAAGAACAACTGCAATTCCCGGAAGGTATTGCCACTGCTGAAGTTCTGGCATCGGGTGAGGGCGGCGCCACCGGATTAAAATATTTAGTGCAGGCTGGGCTGGCCGGTGCATTTTTCAAAATCGCCGGGGAATCAGCCATGGTGCTTTGGAGCGATATACTGACCATTACTAAACGGATCGGAGACTCCTTTGCCAGTATCCAGCTCAATTTATCACCAGCCCTGATATCGGTAGGCTATATCATTGGTTTGAATATCTCATTGCTGGTTTTTAGCGGAGGAATAATAGGTCGCTGGATATTCCTGCCCCTACTGGCTCCCGGGTACATTGATCAAATTCCACTCGCAGATTTGGCTAACCCTGCCAATGCGGTCAATTGGCTCCACAATAATGTGATAAAATACATTGGCGTAGGGGCCATGATCGTGGGTGGTTTGTGGGCTTTGATAAGCTTGCGTTCATCGCTCGGAAAAGGAATTAAATCCAGCTTGGAAGCCTATGATCGAATGAAATCAAATGATGGCGCTACTATCGAACGGACTGAAATGGATACACCGATCAAATGGGTTGGTATCGCTTTGCTCTTTTCGATTATTCCGATCTTCGCCATTTCTATGACAGTGGTCCACAGCGTGCCATTATCCGCTTTCATGGCGGTCTTAATGCTGATCGCTGGTTTCCTGTTCTCTGCCGTAGCAGCCTACATGGCCGGATTGGTGGGATCATCCAACAACCCGATTTCCGGCGTCACGATCGCAACAGTGCTCTCCTCATCGCTCCTGCTATTTATCCTCTACAAAAACGGTGTAAACGTCGGACCGGCAGCCGCTATTTTCATTGGGGCGGTGGTATGTTGCGCCGCTGCAATCGGAGGCGATAATCTACAAGATTTAAAAACCGGTTACATCGTTGGAGCAACGCCCTGGAAACAACAAATCATGCAGGCTATCGGAGTCATTTCCGGATCGCTGGTGATGATGCCGGTGCTGTGGATGCTGCATAAAAAATACGGTATCGGTACCGATACCCACCTGGCTCCCGAGCTGCAGGGTCACGCCTTAGAAGCGCCCCAGGCCAGCCTGATGGCCAATATTGCCCGTGGTGTATTCGACCAGAACTTACCCTGGAACCTGATCATGATCGGGTGTATCATGGCGGTTGTAATTATTGCACTGGATAAATACCTCGAAAGAAAGGGCTCGACTTTCCGTACTCCGATTTTAGCGGTAGCGGTGGGTACTTACTTACCTTTTCACCTGTCCACACCGATATTCCTCGGTGGTCTTATTTCTTATTTGACGATAGGGAAAATGTCGCCACACGGTAAAGATGATATTAACCAGAAAGGCTTGTTATTTGCTTCCGGTCTAATTACGGGCGAAGCACTGATCGGCATCCTGCTGGCCGTGCCGCTGATGCTCAACGAGCTGTTTAATTGGTCGCTGCCAACCGAATATGCTGTTTTTGCTGAAGCGCCCCTCCATTACTGGCCGGGTTTGTTGATCCTCGGTGGAATCTGTTTCCGGCTATATAAAGTCGCAGGAAAAAATAAATGACCCTCGATCCTGAACTACTGAAACGCCTACCCAAGGTAGAATTGCATTGCCATCTGGACGGCAGTCTCCGCATTGCTACAATTCTGGATCTGGCACAACAGGATAAAGTAAAACTGCCAACATCCAATAAAGACAAATTAACAAAAATCCTGTCGCCGACCCGGCGGTTTAAATCATTAAATGATTATCTGGAATTGTTCGAAATCACGCTTAAGGTCCTGCAGACTCCGCGCAGCCTGGAACGAGTTGCTTACGAATTGATCGAAGATGTAGCTGATGAAAATGTACGCTATATCGAAGTCAGATATTCACCAATCCTGCATTGCGAACGGAGAATGACACCGGAAGAATCCATCAAGGCTGTTCGCAAAGGACTACGACGGGGTGAGAAGGATTTTAATGTCAAATCCGGAATTATTGTGTGTGGTATCCGCAATATATCACCGGAAAAATCTCTTAAGCTGGCTGACCTGACGGTCCAGTATAAGAATAAGGGCGTGGTCGGTTTCGATCTGGCCGGGGCGGAGGAGAACTTCCCGGCCAAGGACCATCGTGAAGCTTTTTATCTGATCCTGAACAACAATATTAATGCCACTATCCATGCCGGTGAAGCATTCGGTCCGGCTTCAATTCATCAAGCCCTGCATTACTGCGGCGCCCATCGGATTGGTCACGGCACCCGCTTGAAGGAAGATAAAGACCTGATGAATTATGTCAACGACCATCGGATCGCGATGGAAATCTGCTTGACATCTAATTATCAGACCCAATCGGTGAAACGAATAAAAAATCACCCGGTTCGTTATTATTATGACCGGGGATTACGGATCACGATTAACACTGACAACCGCTTAATGTCCAATACAACGCTGACAAAAGAATTCATGATTGCCAATAAATATTTTGGATTCAATCGCAACGATTTCAGGGAAATTACAATAACCGCTATGAAAAGTGCCTTCCTGCCATATGGCGATCGTAAGAAGTTAATCAGAAGTATTGCTGATGAATTGGAAGGTAATTTCGGATTGATGCCCGAATTCATTCAATCTGTAGCCCGTTGAATTATTAGACTATAAATAGAGACCGTCTTTGTACTCAGGTTTTAAAAGGGTAGTCAACACTATTCTTCCCCAGCGGTTGCGCCAAAGGCTGGAACCTTGTTTACGCTATTGTCTAAAATGGCTGTATTACGGCAAACGCTATCATTGTCCCTGCTGCAATACCGGTTTACGAAAATTTGTTGCAAATAATAACATTTGTCCGGTCTGTGGATCTGGCAAACGCCATCGCTTTCAATGGTTGTTTCTTGACCGGAAATGTGATCTATTCAGGACCACTAAATCAGTATTGGATATTGCACCAATGCGGCATTTCCAGGATTATTGTATCCGGTATACTCAATTGAATTACAGAAGCGCCGATCTCGATTCAGAATTGGCAATGGACAAGATTGATCTCACCGCGACCACTTACCATGACAACTCTTTTGATTTCATCCTGTGTTCACATGTATTGGAACATATTCTCAATGACCAGCAAGCTATAGCCGAAATGTATCGAATTCTTAAACCCGGCGGTACGACCATTATTCAAGTCCCGTTACAGGATGCGCCAACCTACGAAAATCCTGACATTATTACACCGGAAGAACGGCTAATCCATTTTGGCCAAAGCGATCATGTGCGAATTTATGGATTGGATATTAAGGAACGATTAATAGCGGCGGGCTTTCAAATCCATGTTGAAAAATGCTCTGATATATTATTGGATAACGAGATTGTTTATTATGGGTTGAATAAAACGGAAATCTTGTTTGTTGGTTACAAACAATATTAGTATAATATGATTAACTAATTATGCTCAATAATAAAAAGATTTGTGTGGTCCTGCCAGCTTTTAATGCCGGAAAAACACTAATTCAAACCTATCAGGATATTCCCGAAGGAATCGTCGACCGCATCATCCTGGTCGATGACGCTTCAACCGACCAAACATTTACGATTGCCAATGAACTACCAATCGATGCCTTTCTGCACCTGGAAAATCTCGGCTATGGCGCTAATCAGAAAACCTGCTATGCCAAGGCACTCGACCAGGATGCAGATATCATTATTATGCTTCATCCTGATTATCAATATACTCCAAAATTGATTGTCAGCATGGCTGCCATGATCGCATACGATGTCTATGATATGGTACTTGGCTCACGTATTTTAGTTGACAGTGCTCTAAAAAGTGGTATGCCCCTGTACAAATATATCAGTAATCGTGTTCTGACATTCCTGCAGAATCTGATGGTGGGGAAAAAACTTTCCGAGTACCATACCGGATACCGGGCGTTCAGCAGACAGGTTCTAGAAAAAATTCCTTTTATAAATAACAGTAATGATTTTGTATTTGATAACCAGTTTATTGTACAGGCCATCGCTGGGAAATTCCGGATTGGAGAGATATCTTGCCCAACCAAATATTTTCCTGAAGCCAGTTCAATCAACTTTATTCGCAGTCTGAAATATGGATTGGGTTGCCTATGGATATCCTTCCGCTACCTGCTGCATAGAATGCGAATTGCGGATTATCGACTGGTCCGATTTTAAAGGCTACTATAATGAATAGACCGGATCGTCTTCCGATTCTGCTGTTTATCCTGATTAATTGTTTATTTGTTTTTAAATACACCAGCCGTTTGACAAGCGGTTCTTTGTACATAACTATTGCCTATGCAATAATTGCCGTTTTGGCATTAATACTACTTTATCGAATCCCAGATAAACATTATACTAAAAAATTGCTTTGGGCTTTTCTCATCCTTTATATTTTTGCGGCAATTTATATTCTGAACATTGTTAAAACTGAAACTCTGAATGTTGATCGCTGGAGCGTTATTGCTTCTTTCTGGGAGGCGGTGTTTGACGGTCAATTCCCTTATACGGCCAAATCAATTCATAATAATCCACCGGGTCCTTTTCCGTTCTATTTTTTAATCGCGCTCCCCTTTCATCTGATCGGAGAAATTGGTTTGATGACGATTCTGGCGATCATTGGTTTTTCCTATCTGCTTTTTTATCGCAGCAAATCCTTCAAGCCAACTATTATCTTGATTTTATTTACCACAACCGCACCAGCTCTCCTATGGGAAATCAGTACTCGCAGCACAATTTTTGTTAATATGGCGCTGGTTCTTTTTTATCTATTATGGTTGGAATACACCCTTGACAAAAAATTCTGGTATCAAATATTTACCGGCTTCGTTGGCGGCTTATTGTTATCAACACGCGGGATAGTGGTGATTCCCTTACTGGCATTTTTTGCTTTCGCTTACCTGCGAACCAAACGCTGGCAGGCATTATTAACCCACGGATTTGGTATAATTATTGGATTCACCGTTACTTTATTACCTTTCGTCATCTGGGATTATCAGCTATTTAAAATCTATAATCCAATAATCTTACAGGCTGGTTTTTTAAATCTGCCGCTGTTGATCATTTTCTTAATAGCAACAATTATAATTGGGATAAAATCACGTAATACTTGCCTATTCTACCATAATCTGGCATTTACTCTTTTTATTGTTATTACGGCTGCCTTTTTAAAAACAATTACTCAGCACGGTTGGAATATTGCCTTCCACTCCAGCGCTTTCGATATATCATATTACATTCTCGCGGTACCTTTTCTAGTGGTATCCTGCCTTGGAATGAATAAATCCAGTTAAAAAGACTGTTCAATCAGAAATCCGAACAACGAAGGAATCAATGTCTGATTACAGTTATTTTAGCTACTTCATTTAAATTATCATTGTTATACATAAATATTAAGTATACCCCACTATTGGCCCAATTCCCGCTTTGATCACGGCCGTCCCAAAAAGCCTGATAACCCTGAATTAAGGAACTACCAGCCTTCATTGTTCGGATCACATCTCCGGCAACGGTCATAATTTTAATTGAACTGAAATCTTTGATTCCATCAATTACCAGAGGTGATTCGTTTGGAATATGATAAGGACTTGGAAATATTTTCAGAGACTCATTTGCTGACTTCTTTCTCGCAAATGGAATTTTCAACACATTCAACCCGCGCTTACTGGTGATATAAGCCAATCCTTTATCCTCATCAAAATCAATATCAGTAACATTATTCGATAATAACATTGAATTGTCAAATCGTAATCCAGCGATATTCGGCCAGTAGGTAGCATTTTCCAGTAATACATTTACACCATCATCAGGCGATATGGTCCAGGCATTTCCGCGGGGATCAATTTTTACCCGCGAGCCTTCTCCAAACGAAATATTCGGAAATCTGGGATCACTTAGATTTCTCAGAGGATCAGTCATTGAATTTTGAATCGTACCCCAAGCTAAACCATCTGGTGTCAATAGATAGAGGATGTTTTGCGCTGTAATAGCAATCGACCAAATATTTTCACCTTCATTTTCCAGAGTCCATTGGAATGTTTCCGGGTCTGTCGGGTTACCGGTATAATTCAAAACCGCCAAACCGCCATTGGTAACTCCGGAGGGATAGGATCCCAAGGTCAATGATCCGATCCATACCCGACCCCAGCGATCAAATGCCAGTGCATCCGCGCCCAATCCTAAAACATAATTACTGTTGAGAGCGCTGTAGTGCCCCCAGTTACCGTCGGCGCTGCGCACATGGAGTGGTATCAATTTGGTGGTAACATAGGTATCCGCTACCCATAGATTGCCCAGCGGATCAAATTCCAGGTCTTTGACAACCATATATTCGTCAGCAAAGTAATCCAGCACAGCGGTATCAATCAGGGTGTATTCCGTTGGATTATCAATGTCAATGATAATTATGCCGCCCCCGCGTTGTTTATAACTGGTATTTAACACCGGATGGGTCCCCCGGACAGCACAGTAGACTAGTCCATCAGGACCTTGTTCCAGGTCGGCTATAAAACCTCCGAAATGGATCGGCAGTGTATCGGCGCTGTAGTACCGGTAATCATGACTGGTATGTACAATGGTTGTGTCCCGGTCGGCAACGATATTCCGCCAGCCTTCCGGTTCTTTGATAGCCAAGCCGTATTTTGAACCGGCTACCACCCGTCCATCAGATAGCACTGTTACCGCACTGAATTGATTGGTTACAGGTGCGTTGGGAATGTAGCGTTTCATTCTCCGGGTGGTTGTATCAACTACCGCAAAACCAGCCCCTGTCCCGGTAATTATCGAATTATCGGTTAATGGCAAAAGATTATTTAAAGTATAATCGGACGGAAACTGCCAGTGTTTGGCTGTTTCACTCAACTTAATGAATGTTCGTTTCAGAATACCCCAGTACTCCCCGTCCGGAGTTCGGACTATATCCTTGAATAGATAGGAATTGGCAAAATAATTCCACTGCCAGATTATGGCCAGATCGGGCAGACGCACTAAGTAAACGATCCGGTCATTAACAATCAGCAGTTCATCGCCATACCGCCGCATGGTGGTAATATTTCCACTCATTCCCGCTACTAATGTCCAATTATCCGGGTCTTTCAAATTATCAAGTTTCCAGTTCCCCTGCAACAGGCCATAGTCTGTTCCGACCCAAACATAATCATCATATATGATCACTGACTCTATATTGCCTAATGCGATTGGCCAGTTACGATATACATCCCGATAAATAAACCGGCCATCCTGATAAATAAATTCGATTAGACCAATATCCTGATTCTCACGAAAGATACCATATACTATTGAATCGTTGGTAGCAAAACCAGTGACCTCAAAAAATCCAAAATCGGCAAAATCATTCAGGGACTGTTTTTTCCGGAGGTCATAGACCTGGAATAATCCATCAGGTTCACCACCACCCAGCCATAGATTTCCATAAGGATCGATTGCAACTGCCTGAAGATCAGTCGTTACCAAACCGTCAATATTCGTTAAAGTACTGAAAGTTTTGGTATTGCGGTCAAAGATAAGTAATCCTCCACCGGTTGCGGCCACAATCGTATCCCCATATTCTATCATAGAGCGTATATCCAAAGGCGAGGTGAATGACTCCCACTCTCCAACGCGAACTTGTGCAGTCAGGAGTGTAATAAGTGCTGATATTAAGATAATTTGTTTAATGATGCTATCCTTTGAACGGTGTGGGAATAAAGCATAAGATAAAAATCACCAGACAGGCAATTCCAATCAGTTTATCATTGTGCTTTAAAGGTGTTTGAATATCCATTATGGGAGGATGTTTGGCGGTGCGCATTAATACCAAAATCAATACCGCCCAGACCAACCAGTTAAGACTGAAAAAACTGAGTGGAATCAGAGCGAGGAAAACAAACCAAGCATATTTATTATGTTTTTCGCCCAGCATGGCATAGGCGATATGCCCTCCATCAAGCTGTCCAATTGGTAAAAGATTTAACATAGTTACCAGTAGGCCGATCCAGCCGGCAAAAGCGATGGGATGGAGCAGAATATCCTGATTTTCGGTAAGCCCCGGATGAGTCAGTGCAACTATAAATTTCATGAGTAATGAATCCCCCAAGGTGAAACCGGTAAATTCACCACTCATCTCAATCACCTCAGATTTAATCAGACCTATGACTAAAGCAGGTATTGCAATTAAGAAACCGGCAATCGGTCCGGCTGCGCCAATTTGCAGCAGGGCATCGCGGTGATAGATCGGCGACTTAATTTTAATAAAGGCACCAAAAGTGCCAATTAATGTTGGAGCTGGAATAAAATAAGGTAGAGTCGCGTCGACCTTGTGTTTACGGGCGAAATAGTAATGTCCGGTTTCATGGAAACCTAAAATCAGCAACAGCGTAAATGAAAATGGGAAACCAAGCCACAGATCACTCAATCGTTCAACCGGATTCCCACCCTCCATCAATGTTCCCGCCAGTAAAGTTGTAAATCCTGTGAGCAAAAACAGAATCAGATTAATACGAGGTATCTTTGGAATACGCAGGTTTATCGTCTTCTCTTCAGCTACCCGGATATGGATATCACCATCCATCTCATTAATCTCAAAATTGTATGGTAGCGACTGAAGTTCACGACGTATATCATTAATTACAGCGCCATTGCGAAGGCTACCAACAACCATCCAGAATTCATCAGTCGAGCCAATCCGGCGGGGAAGGAACAGGTCTTTAATGTTGAGCAAGATTTGTCTGATATCAAATTCTGTCATTTGGCTCACTTGTACCGCAGGGATGTCATTTTGTTTCGCAGGTCAAATTTTAACTCCGTTAAAATTTGAATTTGACCTTTATTTATACCTTTAAGCTTACGAATTTCCCCTATGAAGAATATCTTGATTTTACTTATCGTTTCACTGATAACAGCTCAAACCGAACCAAACCTTTTCGACATCGAAACCCGGACCAGAGTCCTTGATGGGAATATTTTGCAGGTGGTGGTTCAGGTTAATAATAATTCAGAACTGGCGGTAACCGGTTTGGAAGGTTTTGTGACTGTCTATGATACACAATTAGCAATCACGGAAGAAAAACGATTAGTTCTAATAAAAAAATATGAGCCTGAACTAAAAGCGCATGGTAGTATATCACGGTCTCTAAATTTCAATTACGAACCGAAGATTGCACCAACATTTGTTTTTCATATCAGTAAAATTCAGTTTACTGGCGACCATCGAATCTATACCTATCACCCCGCCGCCGGCCTGATAAGAATCGACTGATCGCCGGATGCCTAGAAATCAAAGAAAGGCACCGGTCAACAACCGCCCTATTATTCAACCGGATAAAATTACAGAAATCAGATAGAGTTAAATACCGATGAAACTTAAAATCCAATTAATAATTCTAGCCACGCTGAGTATTTGTTTTTGGAGTTGCGAAGATAAAATATCCGATCCTGAGCGCGGTAATATCATCAGTACCACCCCGATATTCACCTATCAGGCCGGTGATATTGAAACCTATCTCGCCATTTCAGGCATGGATATCCAATTGGGTGATATCCATGGCGTCGAAGCCGTCAAAATCGTCTATGAAACGATTGATCTACACAACAACCGAACCACTGCTTCCGGTGCTTTTTTTCTGCCGCTTGAGGTAATCGATCCACCCCTGTTAAGTTTGCAGCATGGTACCGAGACTAAACGCAGCCAGGTTGCCTCCGTCAATCCGTTCAATTCGGTTGAGGGACGTCTGGGGTTAATCCTTAGCGCCATGGGGTATTGTACCGCTGTGCCTGATTACCTCGGGCTAGGCGAATCTGATCTCTTTCATCCTTATCTGCATGCCAAGTCTACGGCTACTTCCGTGATCGATTTCCTGCGGGCGATCCGCAACTATTGTGATAAGAATGATATCGGTTTAAATGAACAGCTTTTCCTCACCGGTTATTCCGAAGGCGGCTACGCAACCCTGGCCGTTCACCGGGAGATCGAGAAATTTCACACAGATGAATTTCAACTGACTGCGGTCGCACCCATGGCTGGTCCCTACAATCTGGCAGGTACTGTTGATACAATTTTTACCAGTCTGGCTTACACCAATTCCATCTACCCTGCTTTCATTCTGACTGCTTATAATCAGATTTACGGCTGGGACCGACTGGATGATTTCTTCCAACCGGCCTATGCCACGATACTCCCGGGTTTATTTGACGGCAGCAAATCCTATTCTGAAATTGGCAATCAATTACCTTCACTGTTAACTGACCTGCTTAACCCCATTTTTGTTACTGATTATCTTAATGGCAATGAAACAATTGTTAGAGCAACACTGGAAGAAAATACTCTACTGGACTGGTCACCGACCGTGCCGCTGCGGTTTTTCCATGGTGATGCCGATGAAGTAGTACCATATTATAATGCCGTAGCCGTTGTACAAAGTTTATCTGCCAACAGCAGCACTACCGTTGAATTGATAACAATCGAAAACGGCACCCACGAAACGGCCGGTGAAGCAGCCATTATCGGCATGATCGAATGGTTTGCCGGTTTTTAGAAATATTTCACCAATTGACTGATGAGAATTCAAATTCCGTTGGTGAATCCGTCAGATCATCAGTTTAGATTAACAACGAGGGGATCATAATGCCTAAGTTCTGTAAAACAATTTTGCTGGGATTAACATTCTGCCTGCTAACAAACTTACACGTCCAGGCTTGCACTAATCTGCTGGTAACCCGGGGAGCTTCAGAGGATGGTTCTATTATGATTACCTATACCTGCGATGGTGAATTCCATCCGATTCTGGAATGTTTACCGGCGGCAACCCACGAATCAGGTGATTCCTTGGAAATCTTCGATTGGACCGGCCAGCTACGGGGGAAGATCAAGCAGGTGGAGCAAACCTATGCCGTTGTTGGCTTGATTAATGAATATCAACTGGCTATCAGCGAAACGACTTTCGGCGGCCGGGATGAATTACATAATCCTGATGGATTACTACACTACTGGGATTTAATGCAACTGGCTCTGCAACGAGCCAAGACCGCCCGGGAAGCGATCACGGTTATGACCGATCTGGTGGCAGAATACGGGTACCGCTCAACCGGTGAATCCTTTTCGATCGCAGACACTAAGGAAGCCTGGATACTGGAAATGATCGGCCCCGGACCTGGTGTGAATGGCGCTATCTGGGTTGCAGTGAAAATTCCCGATGGCTATATCTCGGCTCATGCCAACAAAGCCCGGATCGGTAAAATCCCTACCAAACCCAAGAAAGATTTTTTCTACTCCACCAATATCAAAACCACTGCGATTGACCGGGGCTATTATGATCCGGACGGGAAAGAGCCATTTCGATTCTGTGAGGCTTACTGTCCGGCAACCCCTTCCAACCAGCGCTACGCCGATGGGCGGGTCTGGAGCATTTTCCGGCGGGCCGCCCTTTCCCAAAACTTCAGCTCCGATTACTACCGCGCTGTGGATGATGCAGCGCCCTATCCACTGTGGATCAAACCGGATCAGAAATTATCCCTGTCCGATGTGTTTGCGTTAATGCGCGATCATTATGAGGGTACCGCTTACGATATGACTAAAGGACTTGATGCCGGTCCCTATGGCAATCCCTATCGCTGGCGACCCATGACCTGGACAATTGACAGCGTTGATTATGCCTGGGAACGACCCATATCGACGCAGCAGACCGGTTTCTCTTTCGTCTCCCAGTCGCGTGCTAAATTACCCAATGCAGTGGGAGGTATTATCTGGTATGGTGTGGACGATACCTGGTTTACCTGCTATACACCTCTTTATTGTAGTATCTACGCCTTGCCAAAGTCATTTACAGTGGGTTCACTACAGGAATTCTCATGGGATTCGGCTTGGTGGGTATTCAATTTTGTTTCCAATTACACCAACCTGAAATATTCCATGATGATCGAAGATGTCCAAACCGTTCAACAAACAATTGAGGCTAAACATCTGGCGATGCAGCCGGTCATTGAGGCAACCACCGTTGACCTGTTGAAATCCAATCCTGAATTAGCTCGGGAATACCTGACGGATTATTCCATTCGGCAGGCTGAAGCTATGGTCGAACGCTGGCGAAAACTGGGGCAGGATCTGATCGTCAAATATAACGACGGCTATGTCAAAAATGAGAAAGGACAACCCCAGGGTGAGGGTTATCCCGAGGGCTGGCTGCGTCAGGTGATCCAGGCTCGCCCTGACCAATTCCGCCTGCCGGTCAAACAAACCGATGTGCCAGAATCGGAACTGGTTGATTAAGACCGGAAGCGTCACTTCAGCAATAAATAGGTTATACCAGCTAACCGCGCTTTAGATTATGCACACCGCTCGTCAAGACCCCATGTTCCGTTATCTGGCCTTATTGACCATCGCTTCAGCGGTGGGATTACAGACCTGGCGAACCCTCTTCAACAATTTTGCAGTTGAGATTGTCCATCTGGAAGGTAATCATATTGGCATCATTCAATCGCTACGGGAAGTACCCGGTTTTCTGGCTTTGTTAGTTATTTTTCTGATTATCATTATTAAAGAGCATCGTTTATCGGCCCTGTCAATTATCACACTGGGAGTTGGTGTAGGTTTGACTGGGGTCCTGCCCTCCTATCTCGGCTTGATCTTCACGACCTTGATCATGAGTTTCGGATTTCATTACTACGAAACCACCAACCAATCTCTGACCCTGCAGTATTTTAATCATCTGTCGTCACCATGGGTGTTCGGCAAACTGCGCAGCTATGCTGCAGCAACAAATATCGTGGTGGGCGTATTCATTTTGGTCATCAGCAACCTGTTGAGCTATCAAATGATTTATATCCTAGTCGGCGGACTAATCGGCCTGGCCGGTTTCTGGGGTTTACGGCAGAGTCCCACCAGGTCGGATGTGGTACCGCAACATAAGAAAATGATTCTGCGGAAAAAATACTGGCTTTACTATTTTCTGACATTCATGTCCGGCGCCCGGCGGCAGATTTTCGTAGCCTTTGCCGTATTTCTACTGGTCAAGAAATTCGAATTCAGCGT
>JABMQW010000135.1 GCA_013203115.1 Fidelibacterota bacterium | reverse complement strand
GTATAACCAGCTAATTTATTATTCTTGGCTGTAAAACTGGCGGTATTAATTATTATTGTTCCGCCGCGCACTAACTCGGAAAGATGGACTTTCAGGGCGGCGGGATTCATAGCTACCAATACATCCGGATTATCGCCGGGACTGAAAATTTCGTGAGAACTGAAATGTAGCTGGAAGGCGCTGACACCGGCCAGTGTTCCGGCGGGAGCCCGAATTTCAGCCGGGTAATCCGGCAGGGTGCTCAAATCGTTGCCAATAATGGCCGTAGCTGATGTAAATCGATCCCCGGTTAATTGCATACCATCACCGGAATCACCGGCA
The DNA here is from genome assembly GCA_013203115.1 of Fidelibacterota bacterium. Taxonomy (GTDB): domain Bacteria; phylum Fidelibacterota; class Marinisomatia; order Marinisomatales; family TCS56; genus JABMQW01. The sequence goes on along the minus strand of JABMQW010000135.1, from coordinate 26,947 downwards.
AAACGGATGGTAACATCGTCGATTCTCTTCAGAGTTTTTGGCATTATTTAATCCTTATCAATATTACTTAAACGGATTTATAGGTATGGGATGGGTTATAATGTCCACCTTTTTAAAAAGGCTGTAAATCTTAGGGGAATAATCAACATCAGTATTAATGTATCTATTCTTTTCTTTGAATCAAAATTACCAACCTCTCATTATGTCAGGCAACGGCAATAGAGTCTTTTTCCGTCAAATCTACAGACATGGTATCCACCCTGAGGTAAGATAAAGTTAAGATATTTAAAGCTGGAATCATTTAAAATTGTCACTGTCCACAGACAGGCGTTTTCAGCGGTTTGGAATTGTATACAGACCTGCGCTACACCCCGAGTTTGGTAATTTAAATTATGATCAATCGTTGGGCAAGCCGAGACGTAATCCCAATTTAATCGGGTCGAAGTCGGGGTGAGCGATGGGACTTGAACCCACGGCCTTCTGGGCCACAACCAGATGCTCTAACCTGCTGAGCTACGCCCACCATACGTCCCCGAATGCTGCCAATCAGGGCAGGCAAAATTAGGCGGATTTTGAGCCGTAAACAAGGCTCAAAAGGTCATTGGTCATTGGTCAATAGTCAGTAGGGATTAGCCATTTTTTATCTTCCATTACCCTGTCTGAGCATCCGTGTGTAATTTCAACCATGCGCTTGCTGACGCGGTACATACTAAAAGAAATATTCATGCCCTTCATATTCGCCCTGCTGGTTATCGTTTTTATCCTGTTTACTAATTTCCTGTTACGGGCAATAGATCGCTTTCTTGGCAAGGGCATTGATGTACTTACTATTCTCGAGTATCTCTTCCTGAACCTGGCCTGGATCGTTGCCCTGGCGGTCCCAATGGCAGTTTTGATTGCCGCCCTGATGACTTTTGGACGCCTGTCCGAGGATAATGAAATCACCGCCATGCGTACCTCCGGGATCAGCTTTCTGACCATCATCCGGCCCGCGCTGTTATTCGGGCTTATCGTAGGAAGCTCACTGGTCTATTTCAATAATTTCATTCTGCCACAGATGAATCACCGTGCCCGGATCCTTTCCGGAGATATCTATCGCAAGCGTCCCGGGCTGAACATCGAGCCGGGTTATTTCATTGAAGATTTACCAGACTACAGTATGATCATCCGCGCTAAGGACGGCGACATGATGCAGGATGTTCGCATCTTCAGTAAGGATAACACGCAATCACAAACAACCATCTATGCCAAACAAGGTCATTTGTCTACCATCGATGATGCCATAATTATGACTCTATACAATGGTGAGATCCATGAACTGGACCGCCAGGACTTTGGCAATTTCCGGCGTATTCAGTTTGAAAAACACCGCATTGTCATTCCTGCCGACGATCTACTGCTCAAGCGCCGTGATAAATCATCCCGCACCGATCGGGAAATGACCGTACCAATGATGTTGGAAAAGCAGCGGACTTACAAAAAACGTATTATCACTGTCAAGACCCGTCTGGCCAAAGCTTTCCAGCGTACTACCGGTGATAGTATCATCCCGCCAAACCTGGATCAGGCTCTGACTGTAATTAAAGATTACCGTGCTGCAATTGATCAGGATACCACCTTGAACAAAGCCGATCTCAGGGTCAGGGACCGCCGCGCTCGCAGCCTGGAGCGCCAGGCCAAAAATGAGTATAACCTGATCCACAGTTACCTGAAAAGTCATAATAAATACGGGGTTGAAATTCATAAAAAGTTTTCCCTGCCCTTTGCCTGTCTACTGTTTGTATTGGTGGGTTCACCGCTGGGTGTACTCGCTAAAAAGGGTGGCTTTGTGATTGGAATGAGCCTCAGTTTCGGCTTTTTCCTGATCTATTACATCATGCTGATTGGCGGTGAAGAAGTTGCTGACCGCAATATCCTGAAGCCCTATGTAGCCATGTGGTTGCCAAATTTAATCCTGCTGATTATTGCGCTTTACCTTACTCTGCATACCGTGCGCGAACGGGCACCGGTCCAATTCATCTGGAAATTGCCCCAACTATTTAAAAGGAAAAAATCATGATTCCGGCTGAAATCATTCAACATAAACGCGATGGCAAAGCACTCACGGCCGACGAACTACGCTTCTTCATTCGCGGTTACACTGATGGTACCTTGCCGGATTATCAGATGTCAGCCCTGTTGATGGCGATTTTCTTTAAGGGTATGGATTTACGTGAAATTTCAGTACTCACGGAATTAATGCTTACTTCCGGTGAGAGCATGGATTTTTCCCACCTGAACGCTTACGTGGCCGATAAACACAGCACCGGCGGCGTCGGTGACAAAGTATCCATTATTCTCGGTCCTCTGCTGGCCGCAGCCGGACTGGCGATACCCATGATCAGCGGACGCGGATTGGGACATACCGGCGGCACCTTGGATAAACTGGAGACCATTCCCGGTTTCCGCACCGGCTTATCCTTAGACGAATTCCGCCAAGCAGTGGAAACAATCGGCATCGCCATGATCGGACAAACGGCTGATATTTGTCCCGCCGATAAAAAAATCTATGCCCTGCGGGATGTGACCGGCACGGTGCAATCGATACCATTGATCTGCGGTTCAATCATGAGCAAAAAAATCGCCGAAGGGATCCAGGGCTTAGTGCTGGACATTAAAACCGGTAACGGTGCGTTCATGAAAACAGCGGAACAGGCTCGAGAACTGGCAGATCACCTGGTTCGTATTGGCCAGGATTTTGGTGTAAAAACCGACCCAGTTTTCACCAGCATGAATCAACCATTAGGTCGGTTTGCCGGACTGTGGTGCGAAATGCTTGAATCATTCGATTGCCTGTGTGGCTATGGCCCCGCCGATACGATGGAAGTCACCTACACTTTGGGCAGCAAACTGCTGTTCCAGGCCGGCCTGGCGGCCGATGAGGCGGAAGCAATTGAGCTACAGCAAAAATTAATTACTGATGGCAGCGCCTACGCTAAATTCCGTGAAATGATCCATAATCAAGCTGGCGACGTAACGATATTGGATGATCCCACGACTTTACATCAGCCGGCCTGCCGCCAGGATTTTACCGCACCTGTTTCAGGATATATCCAGGCTATGAATACTTACCGGATCGGCCTCGCTACCGTCAGCTTGGGCTGCGGACGGTTAAAAATCAACGATTCTGTGGACCCAACAGCCGGAATGGAATTTTTACGCAAGATCGGCGATGAAGTCAGCGAAGGACAAGTTCTGATCCATTGTTTTAATTCTGATTCGGGTAAACTGCAGGAAGCGCTGTCACTCCTGCCGGGCGCGATAACAATTGGTCCCGAGCCAGCCAGCCACCAATTAATTTTGAAATAAAGGGAGGTAAAAGTGAAATCATATTTCAAGAAATTATCTTCGGCCGACCCGGGGATTATCTCTCAGGGCATCGAGGAAATAGAAGCGGAATTGAAAATCGAGCCCGGCGAAGAAGAATTATCACTTATGTTCGATGCTTTATCCAGCTTGTTCTATGTGGATACTTTTGACCGCCCCGATCTGCGGGCGGTGCGCGATGAGGCCCAGAGAGTCATTGCCTCAATGGGACCGCAGGCCATTCCGCTGATTCTGGCGCGGCTGGAGAATACGGATTTGAAAGCCGAACTGGTCTTTGCCCAGACCTGCGGTTTAATGGGTAATAAAGCTATCAGCACCCTGATTGAATTTTACGATCAACGGCGGGAAGCTATTTTCCGTGCTTTCATCCTGTATGCTTTTGGTAAAATAAGGTCGGCTAAAATCGTTGACGCATTACCAATTGTGCTGCAGGCTGTAAAAAGCCCCAGTCGTGAATTGGAAGATACGGCGGTACGTGCCCTCGGTAAGATCTGCGAATCCATCGACCCGGACGATGTGAACGCTGAGATGAAGGAAGAATTATTCTATGCCCTGTCCAAAAAATTAACACATCCAAATGATGTGATCCGCTCAAAGGCAGTTCGCAGCCTCGGTAAACTGGTCCGGTTCGGTTTTACCGATGATTTACAGAATGATTATCTACGCTCCAAGATCAGCGATATTCTGGGACTGGAAGAAGGTCAAACCTGGGATTTTGCCTACTTAGTACGAAGGGAAGCTCAGGAGCTAAGAAAATACCTTAAATAAATCTGGTTCCGGTTTTATCCCGCCTGCGAACACCAGGTCTTTGGATGTGTGGGGCTCTATTTGTTCGCCAACCGCAACACCCGCCGGGACCAGTTGCGCAAATCATCCAGGGTAATATAGATCGTCGGTAAAATGATCAGGGTCACGAAGGTGGAAAAAGCCAGTCCGCCCACGATCGCCCGCGCCATGGGGAAATAAGGTGGTCCGCCACCACCGATCAAAGTCTGGCCGAAACAGAGGGGAATCAAACCCAGAATCGTCGTTCCTGCCGTCATCAGGATTGGCCTCAGGCGGTATTGCCCGGCCTGGAGAATCGCCGCGGTCCGACTCAACCCCTGTTCGCGGAGCTGGTTAACATAATCGATCAGCACAATTCCATTATTGACAACTACTCCGATCAAAATCAATACACCGGTCCAGGCCATCAGATCGAAATTAGTTCCAGTGATTAAAAAGAACCAGAATACACCCACAATGGCAAAGATAATTGAGGTCCAGATAGCCGCTGGGAAAACCAGCGATTCGAATAAAGCCGCCATTACAAAATAGATCAAAGCCAAAGCCATCAAGGTGTTTATCATCATCATCTGCATGGTCTCGTCTTCGTAGCTGAAAGTGCTTCCTAAATTATAGGAATAACCAGTGGGAAAATTATAATTATCCAACACTGCCCGAATTTTGCGCCGGGCCTCATCCATGGTGACATCATCCAGATCGAGATAAACGCTCATGATCGTAGTTCTGTTTTCCCGGAATATGTTGCGCGGTCCCCGACGGATCTTGAAATCTGCGAGGGAAGCCAGTCTTACAACCTGTCCCTGATCATTGAACAGGGGCAGGTCTTTCAGATTATCTAAGGTACGCTGATCTTCTTTCTGCATCATTACTCGCACATCGATTTCACCATCTTCGCCACGTAATCTACGCAGGTTCTGACCGCGCATGGATATTGATATCGTACGGGCGATATCCCGGGCGGAGAATCCGTACTGCCGGGCACGAACACGATCGATCACAACCTGTACTTCCTCATCACCGGCCTCAGCCTGGGAGCGTACATCGGTAAATCCGGGTATCTTGGACAACACCCAGGCCACATCATGGGACAGAGTAACCAGGCGTTCACTGGATTTACCGACTAACTGAATACGAACACCTTCTCCGTCGCCCTGCCGGTGACGCCGTTCAAAACTGGGTTGTGCGATAGCCAGTTTGGGCAGGTTCTCGCGTATTTCTTCTTTGATCTGATCTAAGGATTTATGGGCATTTTCCTGATCCTTAAGAATGATAGTCGACATGGCATAATTTGTAGTATAATAACTATAAACTGATTTGATTTCGAAATCATCTTGATTGGCAAACAGGTATTCTTCAATCACGTCCACAGCTTCTTCTATCTTTTCAATAGTATAGCTGCCGTTGATCTGGTAACGCAACCGTATGCGACGATCTTCCTGAGGTGGAAACATATCCTTTGAAACAAATTTCATGGGTATCGCTACTGACACTAAAACCAGAAATACCATCAGCAAACTGGTTTTATGATGGCCTAAAATCCAAATTAAAACACGGCGATATGATGTAACCATTTTATCTACTGTTGTCGCCTTTGGATTAGACAGTCGCAACCGGACATTCCGGGCAATCAGCGGAATTACCGTTTGAGCGATCAGCAGGGAAGCTCCCAGGGCAAATACAATTGTCAATCCAACATGCTTCAAATACATGGATACTTCATTCTGGGAATTGACGATATTTGGCAGAAAAACAATTGCTGTAGTTAGTGTTCCCGCGGTAATGGCCAGCCCCACTTCCTTTACACCCTTTTTGATTGCTACCAGTTTTTCAGTTTTGTCATTCTGCCGGTGACGGTAAATACTCTCGGTAACGACCACGCCATTATCAACTAGCATTCCCACCGATAGCATCAAGCCCATCATTGTAAGAATATTCAATGATAAATTGAAAAAATACAGCAGTGCAACCGTCACTAAAAGAGAAAACGGAACTGCCAGGATTACCATCATTGTAGTCTGAAATTTGCGCAGGAAAAAGAATAGTAGCGCAACAGCAAAAAAAGCACCCAACAGGCCTGATTTTAACAATTCCTTCAGCGATGAAAGAATACCTTCGGCTTGGTTATCCATATAATATATTGCAATACCGGCCATTTCCGGTAATAGACTGATTTCATCAATTTCTGCAGTCGCTGCCTCTGTCACGGCAATTGTGTTGGCGCCTGATTCTTTGAACACATCCAGACCGATGGCGTATTTGCGGTCCAGATGACGCCCATAATCCAATACCGGGTTTTCATAGGAAACATTGGCCACATCTTTCAGACGCAGATTATGAGCACCAATTATTAGATTATCAAAATCCTTAACCGATTGAAATTCACCAATCGGTCGTACAACAAAACGATGTTGCCCATCGGTGATTCGCCCGGCTGTAGCCGAAAAATTTGACTGAGTCAATATTTGTGATAATTGATTCAGATTGATATTATGCGACTTAATCCTGTCCGCCAGCAGTTCAATCCGGATTTGTTTTTTCTCGATCCCATATAATTCTACGCGCGATACGCCACTGATTCGTTCAAGACGCCGTTTGATATTCCGATTGAGCATATCATAGGCATTGGATAAATCGCGTTCGCTGGATATCCGCAGGTTTAGAATCGCCCAGTCTGATGATGACCATTTCCGGACGAAAAACCGTTCCACATCATCCGGAAACAGATGCCTGATCCCATTCAATTTTTCCTGGGCTTCCAAAGCCTTGATAGCGGTATTCTCACCCCATTTAAATTCCAACTGCACCCAGGCACCGTTTTCATGCGAATTGGACATAATCCGTTTTACGCCCGTGATTGTACCAAGGACTTCTTCGGCTGGACGGGTTATTTGACGTTCTACTTCCTCCGGAGTTGATCCGGGATAGGGAATTTCAACCCAGATCTGCGGCCCCTGTACTTCTGGAAAAAATTCGATCGATATTAGCTGGGTGGCAATTGCACCGATCACTATCAGGCAGGTAAATATCATCAGAATCGTGATCGGTCGGCGAAGAGATAATTCAGTCAGATTCACCGCTAGTTATACCTCTTCCAGCAGAACCGTTTTCCGATCCAACAGCGAATACATAACCGGAATTACAATCAACGTCAGCAGGGTTGAAACCAGCAAACCACCGATAACCGTAATCGCCATTGGCGCGCGCACTTCAGAACCTTCACCAAAACCCAGGGCCAGTGGCAGTAGCCCCAGGGCGGTGGTCAATGTTGTCATAACAATCGGCCGTAAACGCGATCTTCCACCTTCAATAATTGCTTCTATTTTAGTCTTTCCACATCGGCGCAGTTGATTAATCAGGTCAATCAGAACAATCGCATTGTTAACAACTATCCCCGCCAGTAGAATTAGTCCGATGAACACTACCACACTGATCGACGAACCGGTTATAAACAAAGCCCAGATCGCCCCAATCAGGGCCAGCGGAATGGAAAATAGAATTACGAAAGGATGAAGTAAAGATTCAAATTGGGAGGCCATCACTAAATAAACCAAAAATACGGCCAGTAATAAGGCGAAACGCAAGGATTTAAAAGCCACATCCATTTCTTCGTTCTGCCCGGCTAGCCGGGCGGATAATTCCGGTGGAACAGTTATATTTTCCAAGATGGTGGTGATTTCTTCGGCAGCGGCATTCAGATCGCCATAATTAAGATTAGCAGTAACCTGGGAAATCCGCTCCTGTCCGGAGCGCCTGATCTCACCGGGACCGGTCTGTACAATAACATCGGCCACCGCAGTCAACGGCACCGGGCGTTCGCTATCGGGATTGATAATCAGGTTTTTAATCAACTCAACCGAATTTCGATCCTCATCACGAGCACGCACCAGTACATCAATCTTACGATCACGCCAAGAGTAGCGGGTAGCCACTTCACCGCGTACTTTATTCACGATCCGGTTAGCAATCTGATAAACCTGAAGACCCAGGGCGGCCGCCCGTTCCCGGTCAAAATAAATCTGAATTTCCGGGTGGCCACTTTCCATAGTTGATTTTACATCAGCAAAGCGATCATTAGCCTCTAGTTGTAGGGCGATAGTATGGCTTACCTGTTTCAGTTTCTTTAAATCATAACCGGCTATTTCTATTTCCACCGGCGTACGGAAAGAAAATAATGTTGGTTGAGTAAATTTATATTGCAGATCGGGTATCTGACTCAAGCTGCCTCGTAAATTGTTAACAATAATTGATTCAGCATCCCGCTGGGATTTTTCTTCCAGACTGACGATCATTTCACCCCAGTTTTCACCACCTTCTTCCGGATTGGCATCCATCCGGTTACCGGTTCCGGCTACTGAGAATGTAGTTTTAACATTTTCTAAATCACCGGCAATGGTTTGAATTCGGGCAATAATTGCATCAGTCTGCTCCAATGGTGTTCCCGGAGGCAGCTTGAATTCAACATTGAATTCACCCTGTGAAAGCCGGGGGATCAATTCCATTCCAATCATCGGGATTAATAATAGAGATCCACCAAACATTATTACGGCAATCAGGCAAACCAAGCCTTTATGACCCAGTGCATAACGCAATACAGCCGGGTAGCTCTCCGCCAGGGCATCATAACCTAGGTTAAAATATTTCAGTATCGGGCGAACCAGATAACTGCACAATCGGGCCACCAGCTTCAATCCGCGTCCCAGCCAGTGTACGATGAAAACCGGAACCGTATTAAAAAGGAACAGGCGTACCCTGCGCAAACCACGTCCGACTTTAGTTCGTGGTTTTGTTAATTCCAGATCTATTTCTTCAGAGCGACCATTTTTTCCACTTGAGGCCAACATTGGGATCAAGGTCACCGCAACCAGCAGGGACGCTAACAGGGCAAAAGTTACGGTGAGCGCTTGATCCCGGAAAAGTTGTCCGGCAATACCTTTAACAAATACCAATGGGAAAAACACCGCCACAGTGGTTAATGTTGAGGCAATTACCGCCATGCTGACTTCGCTGGCTCCGTCGCGCGCGGCAGTCAGTCTATCCTTACCCATGGCACGATGCCGGCTGATATTCTCCAGCACGACAATGGAATTATCCAGCAACATGCCTATTCCGAGGGCAATACCGCCCAGGGACATAATATTGAGCGTCAGGTCAGCTCCGTACATTAAATTAAAGGTGGCCACCACCGATACCGGTATCGACATGGAAATAATCAGTGTTGACCAGATATTGCGTAGAAACAGAAATAAGATAATGATTGCCAGAAATCCACCAATGATCGCCGCATTGATAACTTCACTTACAGCTTGAGAGATAAAGGTCGCCTGATCATAGATCTTGATCAGTTGCATATCCCGGGACAACATATCACGAACCCGACTCAGACGTTTTTCGACTTCCCGAGCTACCGCAACTGTATTGGCATCACCTTCTTTATAAATGGCAATTTCAACCGCTTCTTTACCATCAATACGAGTAATCGCCTCCCGTTCCTTATAACCATGCCGCACTTCGGCAACATCCCGCAGATAAACCGGTTTATTCTCTTCACTGGTGAGAATTACGTCCCCGATTTCCACCACCGATTGAAACTGATTTATTGTACGTACTAAGTATTGCTGAGTGCCTTCAGCCAGGCGACCCCCGGATAGATTAACATTCTCAGCTCCCAATAGACTGGCAATCCTTTCAATGGGATAATTCAATTGGGCTAACCGGGCTTGATCTACCAAAACCTGGATTTCATCTTCCAGTCCACCGCTAACTTTTATAGCCGCCACTCCCAAAGCTGATTCCAGTTCCTCTTTAATTTCTTCATCGGCGAAACGGCGCAAGTATTTCAATTTATCTTCATCGAATCCACTTGATGTTACGTCCACCTCAGTTTGAATTGAATCTTCACCGGCTTGTTCAGCGATCAGTCCAAATCGCATAATCGGATCTAAGGAAGGATCGAATCGTAAAACTACCGGCCGGGTTACATCCAGAGGTAACACCAGCGCATCCAGTTTTTCGCGCACGTCCATACTGGCAAAATCCATTTTGGTTCCCCAGGCAAATTCCAGAATTACATCTGATTGCCCGGCCCGGGATATGGAACGAACCAACTGAACATTTTTGACAACTCCCAGAGCTTCTTCAACCGGTTTAGTAATTAAATTTTCCACTTCGGCCGGAGCGGCACCGGTATAGGTGGTTCTTATTGTGAGGGTGGGGTAAGTCAGGTCCGGGAGCAGATTAACTTTTAAGCGACTGAATGAAACCATACCAAATAAAAGTACAGCCACGGTAAACATGGCAATGGTAACCCGGCGTCGAATCGATATGTCAATTAATTTCATCGTTGAATGATTTTCGGATTCAGTTTGAGATGATATCGATCAAGGCACTGTCCTTTAGACTACCCTGTCCGGTCACAACAACAGTATCATTCAGTGCAATTCCATTGGTAATCTCAATATGGGTAGTATTCACATAGCCAGTTTCGACCGTTTGTCGATAAACCACAGTATCCCGGACTACAAATACCAATGATTCGTCATCTTCGGTAATTATGGCTTCCCGGGGTATTAAAGGCGTTTTTTCATGCACATCAAAAATGATACTGACCCGTGAAAACATGCCAGCTATTAATTGTCGGCTGGGATTACTGATTTCAATAGTAACTTTAACCGTCCCGGTGCGAGAATCGACAATCGGGCTGATCCGGTCAATCACCCCTTTAAATTCATTCTTGGTCAAAGCATCCACTTTCACCATGGCGGTTTGCCCAACGGCCAGTTTACCAATTTCACGTTCCGGCACATACAGGATCGCCAACAGAGGATCGAAATCAGTGATTCGAAAAGCTATCGCGTTGGTTAAAACCATATTACCTATTTTAATCTGCCTTTCAGTAACTATCCCGGAGATAGGTGCCCGGATTGCGGTATAATCAAGATTCAGTTTAACCAAGTCGCGGGCTGCTTTCTGGGATTCGTAATCATATTTGGCCAATTGGAAAAGCTCGATGCTGATAGCATCTTTTTGAAACAAAGTGTTCTTGCGCTTAAAATCTTCCGCCAACCGCTGCAACCGGGCTTCGGCCTGAGCCAGTTCCACGGATAATACTTCGCCGTCTAACCGGGCCAATACATCCCCTGCCTTTACTTGATCGCCCTCCTCAACCAAAATCTCTTGAACGACACCACCCACTTTTGCAACAACTTGGGCATCTTCTTCCGCTTCCAGAGTAGCTGTACCATTATAGAAGGCTGCTATGTCACCCAGGTCAACTACGGCAACTTCAATTGGGATGAGGGTTTTTTCATCTTCACCGTTTTTCCCGTTCTTTCCATTTTTACCACCACAACCAGCGCTGAAGAGAAGAATGCTGATTAATATAATTCCGGTGATCAGATTTGATTTTTTCATTTCGTTAGCAAACCGCTCCCTGCTGGTTAATTCTGACGAGGCAAAAATAATTATAATTCAATAGACTATTTAAATATAGAAAAGGTTGCCAAAAATAATTAGGTTGAATTGAGCTTAATGTAAAGATTTGAACCATGTTGATAATTCGGAAAAAAGATGAAAGACCGGTTTTCCGGTATCAACCAATCTGGCATAATCAGTGTGTCCCAGGGACAGCAAAGCAATATCCACTCCGAGCACCCGGGCGACATCCACATCATGGATTGTATCGCCAATGTACAGAACTTCGCTGGGCTGAAAAGGCAGTTCCGCCATCCAGGCCTGACCGGCTTCCAGCTTACTATAGGCATAATGATTATCCAGACCAACAATACGAATAAAATAATCTTGCAACTTGTGGTATTCAATCAGCTTTTCCAGCATTTGCACTTTGGCCGCCGATAGCAGTGACTGAGTGATGTTGGTCTGTTGGACAGAATCCAGAAATTCCCGGGCGCCGGAATTGAGCTTAACATCAAACATACGGGCGGTATATTCATCGATAAATTCCGTCCCGATTATACTAAACGGTGTTTTATTTAAGTCGAAACCAAGGATTTTATAGTACTCAATAACCGGAAAAGTAAAAATTTTAAGATAACGTTTCCGCTGCAATGCCGGCCGGTTATAACGTGCTAAAACAATGTTAATCGCCTCCAACGACAGATCAACATCATCCAACAGCGTTCCGTTCCAATCCCAGATAATGTGCTTATACATGATTAAACCAGGGCGCAATAATCGTATGGATTTTTCAAAAAAGCGATAGTTTTGTTCACACTGGTTAAAATATTTTCAGCCCCCACTATGATACTGGATAAATACATATCAACCCTAACAACCGCGCTTTCAGCCGAATTACCGGGCTTTCAAGCCCAGCAGCGAATGCTGGCTCTTCCGCGCAAACCGGTTGCTATACCCAATTCCCCTGAAACAGCCACGGCGGCGGCTGTACTGATTTTATTGTATCAAACAGGATCTGATATTCAGTTCTATCTGACTGAACGGACCCATTCGGTGGAAAATCACAAAGGTCAGATTTCATTACCAGGTGGTGCACAAGAAAATAACGAAAGCTTGTCTGACACCGCTCGCCGTGAAACCTGGGAAGAAATCGGTGTTCCGGTAAATTCAATCCATATAATCGGAAAGTTGACGCCGCTGTATGTTCCGATAACCAGTTTTATGATACACCCCTTTGTCGGTTGGACTAATCCGGAACCACCTACAAAACCGGATCCATCCGAGGTAAATAAACTCATTTCAGTTTCGATGACCAGTTTAATTAATGATAATTTAGAAGAAAATGAAGTGCGCCAGATTCGCGGATATGAAGTTCTGGTGCCCTATTTTAGATTTGGTCAAGATAAGGTTTGGGGAGCCACGGCTATGATACTGGCGGAATTTAAATTAATCTTAAAATCGGTTAAGGAGGGCTGAATTTGAATCGTATCGGGATTGATCTGGGTGGTACGAAAATCGAAGGTATTCTACTGGCTGCGGACCAAACTGTCATCAAACGCAAGCGGATTCCGACCCTTCAAAAAGAAGGGTACGAAGCAATTGTGAAACGCGTCAGTGGATTGATCGATGATCTGATTCACATAGCGACTGATGATTTTTCCGTGGGCGTCTGTACCCCCGGTGCAATTTCAAAAAAGACCGGGCGTATTAAAAACAGTAATACTACCTGTTTGATAGATAGGCCACTGAAGGAAGATATCGTTGAACGGATCGGTCACCCGATAACGATGGAGAACGATGCCAATTGTTTTACCGTGGCGGAAGCGACACTTGGCGCCGGCAGGGGCTATCCGGTTGTTTTTGGGGTGATTATGGGAACCGGTGTTGGAGGTGGGATTGTAATTAACGGTAAAATTCTCCCAGGCCGGACTAATATTGCCGGAGAATGGGGCCATCATAAAATTGATCCCAATGGTCGTCTGTGTTACTGCGGTCAGCGTGGTTGTGTGGAAACCTTTATCAGCGGTCCGGCCCTGGAACGCCACTGGACAGAACTGACCGGAGAACAATTACTTTTGCCAGCTATTACTAAAAAAATTATTGCAGGCCACCGGGCGGATACGACGCTAAAGTGGAAATCAGATTTCCTGAAGAATTTTGGTTTGGCACTGGCAAATGTAATCAATATCCTTGATCCTGATGCAGTTGTACTCGGTGGTGGCGTATCCAATATCCAATTTTTATATACCGCTGGAAAGCTTGAGGTATATAAATATGTGTTTAGCGATAAAGTGGACACACCAATTCTGAAAAATCAACTTGGTGATTCTGCCGGTGTGTTCGGGGCTGCCCTGCTGGAGTTATAATGAGGATCGGTAAATGGTTAAATTCCCTGTCCGGGTTAGACTATATTATCATTTTATTCTGTTTCGGTTTCGCGGCGCTGCTCACTCATTTCATTCTGAGAGGTATTCGTCAATTTTATAACCAGTTACAAAAAGATAATCCCTACGCACCAAAATTCAGAATAACACCAACCATCTTCTTCATTATTGCATTACCGTTAACAACTGGAGTATATTTTACTATTGGGACAATGCTTACCGGCTGGCTAGGTTCGATCATACACTGACATTTCCGGCCTTTTTAGATAACTATCTTTTTGGACAACCAAATCCTTTTCCAGGGGTCTTATCCAACATGACATCGTTGAATAGTTGAATAAATACTCTGAGAGAGGTCCCATCATGCGTAGTTCATCAATTTTCTTCGCAACAATATTTCTTCTTATGCAGACAATCAGTTTTGCCGATCAAAATACAGGCAACCTGCCCAAATCACTCCAGGCTTTGCGAGTGAATCACAGCATGATTGTTATTGACGGTGTTCTGGATGAAGCAGAGTGGCGGACTGTTTTATACTATTCCGATTTTATCCAGCGCGATCCGGTGGATGGAGACCCTGCTTCGGAAAAAACAGAATTCGCGATTCTTTATGACGATGAATATCTCTATGTAGGCATAAAAGCTTATTCCAAGGATCCATCCACTATCAAGGGTATTATGAGCCGCCGGGATGAAGAAACACCGAGTGATTGGCTGTATGTTTCTTTAGACAGTTATAATGATAACCGAACCGCTTTCGAATTCGGTTTAAATCCTGCCGGGGTAAAACATGACTTACGCCGCTACGATGATGAGAATCGGGACTCAAATTGGGATGCGCTGTGGGACGGACGTACCACTATGATGAAAAATGGCTGGTGTGCCGAGTTCAGAATTCCATTTCGTGAATTGCGCTTCGATAGTCGCGAAAAACAAACTTGGGGATTACAAATCAATCGTTTTATTGCTGAAAAAAATGAAGACACTTACTGGACCCAAATATCAAAAGAAGAACAAGGTTGGGTCAGCCATTATGGTGAATTGAATGGTCTTGAAAAAATTCCACGACAACGTCGTGTTTACATAACTCCTTATATTACAAGCCAATATAAAAAAGCCAACTACCTCAGGAATCCGGTTCATTCCAACAGTTTCAATATTGCCGGTAATCTTGGTGCCGATGTGAAAATCGGCGTTACAAATAACCTGACTCTTGATTTAACTTTTAATCCTGATTTTGGCCAAGTTGAAGCAGACCCCGCCGAGCTCAATCTGGGAGCGTTTGAATCCTATTTTTCCGAAAAGCGGCCTTTCTTCATTGAGGGCGGGAATATTTACAATTTTGGTCTGGGAATCGGTGACGGTGACAATGCCAACAATGGTTTATTCTACACCCGCCGGATCGGCCGCTCACCACATAATTATGCTGAGCATGATGATGGTTATGAGACTAATCCAACTGCTACGACGATTCTAACGGCCGGAAAACTGAGTGGTAAAACCAGCAACGGCTGGTCCATCGGCGTTATGAATGCCCTGGCCAACGAAGAATCAGGAATAGTGGAATTTGAAAATGACAGCTCTTATAATGAGGTCGTCGAGCCACTGACCAATTATTTCGTAACCCGTCTGCAGAAGGATTTTCGTAAAGGTAATACCACTATTGGTGGTATGTTTACGGCTACTAACCGGAAAATTGACACGCCCGATTTACAATGGCTCCATTCCGGCGCATACGGTGGCGGTCTTGATATCAATCATCGCTTTCTTGATGACAAATACCTCTTGGAGGCAGCAGTCGCTGCTACCAATGTGATTGGATCTACGGAAGCATTACTGGAAACACAGACTGGTTCATCTCATTATTACCAGCGACCCGATGCGGGACATCTATCAGTGGACTCCAGCCAGACCAACCTGCAGGGTTTTGCCCACAAACTGGCTATCTGGAAAATGAGCGGTGAACACTGGCGTTATATGATCGGAGAACAGGTCACATCGCCGGGTTTTGAGCCAAACGACATCGGGTATAATCGGGAAACCGATGAACAAGCCATTTTCGCCTGGGCTCAGTATCGTGAGGATAGTCCCGGTAAATACTTCCAAAGCTATCGCTTTAATTTCAACATCTGGCGGGGAAGTTCGTTCGGGAGCGAGTCCCCCAATTACGGTGGTAACATGAATATCAATACTACGCTGAAAAACTACTGGAACGTCGGTGGCGGTTTCAATCTGGGTGGTCCAGCCTGGCATCGCTATGCTCTCTGGGGTGGTCCCACCTTGCGGATGGATACTAATATGAACAGCTGGTTTCATCTCAGCAGTGATCACCGCAAACCGGTCACAGCCAATTTCCAGGGCTATTATGGTGGTCAGACAACCGGATCCCGTTTCTATGGAATTAATCCCAATATGACCTGGCGACCCACCAATAACTTTTCAATGCGCCTCTTTTTATCCTATCGCGTATTGGATGATAACTGGTCCACCTGGGGTGATTATGATGTGATTGTGGACGAGCAGGATCCAAACTCAACTGGTGACTACTTGATGTCGGACATTCTGCAGAAAACGCTTTCTGCCACCCTACGGCTGGATTTCACCATAGCACCAAATCTCACAATCCAATTCTATGGCTCACCATATGTAACGGCCGGGCAATATTTCAATTTCAAGAAAGTGGTCGATGCCCATTCCGATAGTTTTGATGAACGATATGAAGAATATGTTAACGGTGAGACGACTTTTGATGCAGAGAATAACGAGTGGCTAATCGATTCTGACATGGATGGAATTACCAATTATACAGTAGGTAATTATGATTTCAATTATAAGCAGTTTAATTCCAATATGGTAGTGCGCTGGGAGTATTTGCCTGGCTCCACACTATACCTCGTCTGGTCAAATGGTTCCGCCGAGTACCTTGAAGGCATAGGCATGGGGAAAATGAATTTCCTGTCTGACGTAAAAAATATTACCAAGCTGGACGCCGAAAATATTGTAATGCTGAAATTCAGTTACCTGCTTAATATCTAATCCAGATTTGACAAAGTTCATGACAGCCTTATAATTGGTTCGAGTTGTAAGGCTGTCCGGATTTTTTTCATGAGAGTGGGAGATAATTTGCACAAAACATCATTTTTTTTCGTACAGGTTCTACTATTACTGGTTGGTATTAACCGTATTGTACCAGCGGCTGAATCGAATCTAACGGCTTATCGCCTGAACGGGTCATTGAAACTGGATGGAATATTATCTGAGTCCATTTATTCAAATTCGCCATTCAACCATTTTATACAAGTCGATCCTGATAACGGCGAACCTGCTACTGAGAGAACCGAAGTTTGGATCGGGTACGACGACGCTGCAATCTACGCCGGCTGGCGGTTGTGGGATTCGCGAGCTGATTCAATTACCACCCGCATGAGCCGCCGGGACGCTTATAATAATTCCGACGAAATTCAATTTGCCATTGATTCCTATAACGATAACCGCTCTGGTTTTTATTTTATCGTCAATCCTTCCGGCGCAATCCAGGATGGAACAATCGCCAATGATGGCTGGTTCGATGATACCTGGGATGGCATCTGGGAACAGGTGACTCGAATTGACGACACTGGCTGGACGGTTGAGATGCGAATTCCGTTCTCGCAATTGCGTTTTAACCAGCAGGAAGAAATTTTGATGGGCTTGGGTCTGGGGCGAGTGATTAAGCGTAAAAATGAACATGTTTTGTCATTTTCCGCCCCCCGTGGCGAACCGGGGATAGTATCTAGATTCGGTGAACTGAAAGGTATACAAAATATCCGTCCACCTAAACGAGTCGAAGTTATCCCATACCTAACTTCCAATTATGCAGACCTGCCATCCGAAGATGACAATCCATTTTACAATGGTCATGACAGTAAGTTAGATATCGGCACTGATATAAAACTGGGGATTGGCAATAACCTGACAATTGCTGCAACCATCAATCCGGACTTTGGCCAGGTGGAGGTCGACCCTTCTGTGATTAATCTGTCAGCCTACGAAACCTATTACGATGAAAAACGCCCATTTTTTGTTGAAGGATCCAGTATTTTTTCCTTCGGCAGCGGTGGTCCCACCAACCGCTCTAATTTTAATTATGCCCAACCGCAGTATTTTTACAGCCGGCGGATCGGCCGGACACCACAGGGCGATGTAGACAGCGATGGCTGGGTGGACAAATCATCCGTCACACGAATATTGGGAGCAGCTAAAATCAGTGGTAAACTGCCGGGAGATTTATCGGTTGGCGGATTAACGGCACTGACACGACGTGAATACGCCCAGGTTGACGAGGATTCAATCAACCGTGAGGTTGAAATCGAGCCTCTCACCAGCTATAACCTGATCCGGGCTCAGAAAGAAATCCAGGAAGGCAAACATGGACTAGGAGGCTTAGTAACCTATCTTGACCGCCAATTTGATGATCACGATTTACGCTATACGCTCACAGATAATGCATTGGGTCTTGGTATCGACGGTTGGACATTCTTCAACGATGAGCGAAACTGGGCTCTGGCGGGCTGGGGGGGATTTACCAGAGTTGCCGGATCAAAAGACCGAATGCTGGACATTCAGGAATCCTATAATCATTATTTTCAGAAACCCGGTGTTGATTATGTTGAAGTCGACAGCAGTTTGACAACGCTGGAAGGTTGGGCCGGTCGCCTGTTTCTGAATAAGGAAAAAGGACGGGTACGCCTTAATACTTCACTGGGGATAACATCGCCGGGATTCGAATCGAATGATATGGGAATAAATTTCCGTACCGATCATATCAATAAACATTTTCTAGTTGGTTATAACTGGTACGAACCGGGCAAAATTTTTCGCTCCGCCAATATCTGGACAGCGGTGATGAGTAATCATAATTTCGGCGGCGATAAAATCAATGAAATGTTTTTTCTATTTGGCCATTTTCAATTTCTAAATTACTATGGCATTCATTTCATTGGCGGTATTGGTCCCCGGACGCTGGATGATACCAAACTACGCGGGGGACCACTGGTCAGCTCACCGGCCGGATCTTGGGTGGAGATCGGAGCCTACACCGATGGAAGAAAAGACATCTCCTTTGATATGGAGGTTGAGGTTTCCCAGGGTGAAAATGGTTATTACTCGCTCAACTTCGATCCGTCCGCAGAAATTAAGGTAGGAACGCGTATGAACCTGCGGATCAACCCGGAGTATTCCACTAGTCGCTCTGTGGCGCAATATGTGATGAGTATCGCCGATCTGGCAGCAGATTACATGTACGGCACGCGCTATATCTTTGCCACACTCGATCGTCAGACGTTTGAAACCTCCTTGCGGTTTGACTACACGTTTACACCAACCCTTACTTTTCAAGCCTATTTCCAGGCATTATTTGCCGTTGGTGAATACAGCGATTACAAGGAATTTTCCAAACCACGCTCACTGGATTATATCCATTATGATGAAGAAGGGCTGGTAATACGTGAAAATGAGCAGGATGACGAGTATTATGTTGAAAAGCCGAAACAGCCTATGGAGCACGAATTAGATATCGATTTTAATTCCAAGTCTCTGGTAGGTAGCGTGGTACTGCGCTGGGAATTCAAACCAGGGTCGATTCTTTATGTAGTTTGGACGAGTAATACTTTTAACGATGATCACCCCGGTAATTTCAATTTCTTCCGCGACGTTAACAATCTCCGGAAAACTGCTAGTGATAATGTACTGGCGCTTAAACTGACTTGGTGGCTTGGGCGATAATTAGTATATTAGACACCACTGGTCATATAAATTAATCTTTCTTCTTTTTCCCTTTCCTGATAGCACTCAACCCTTTCCATACCGCCCGGGGTATTTTTTCAAGATCGTTGAACTGCCCAGCGCCTTTCAGCCATTCACCACCATCGATTGTTACAACTTCCCCATTGATATAACCGGAACCATCGCACATCAGATAAGCCGCCAGATCAGCCAGTTCATTGTGCTTCCCAAACCGTTTCAGCGGTATACGGTTTTTCATGGCTTTTTCGAACCCAAATCCCGGCGG
Source organism: Fidelibacterota bacterium (assembly GCA_013203115.1). Classification (GTDB taxonomy): domain Bacteria; phylum Fidelibacterota; class Marinisomatia; order Marinisomatales; family TCS56; genus JABMQW01. The sequence goes on along the minus strand of JABMQW010000135.1, from coordinate 6,949 downwards.
CACCAATCTGTTCCAGGCGCCTTCGGTCGGGAAAGGTCCCGGTGCGATGGCATTGGTGCGGATACCGTATTTCGCCCATTCTACGGCCAGACTGCGCGTCAAAGCCAATACACCAGCTTTGGCACAAGCCGATGGCACCACATAACCTGAACCGGTCCAGGCATAAGTGGTTACAATATTCAATACTGTGCCACCACCATTTTTAATCATCGACTTGCCTACGGCGTGAGTCATATTAAAAGTGCCATTGAGCACAATGTCCACCACTACTTTGAAACCGCCTTCGGTAAGGTTTTCCGTGGGGGAGATGAAATTCCCGGCGGCATTGTTCACCAGACCATCTATCCGATTAAAATGCTTTACGGCCTTTTTTACTAACTCTTGTACTTGAACTGGCTTACGCACATCACATTCCAAAGGCAGCACTTCAGCACCACCCTTTCTCAGATCAATTGCAGCTTCTTCCAGTACCTCCGGCTTGCGGCTGGCGATTATCAGGTTTGCACCCAGTTTACCAAACCGGGCAGCCATTGATTTGCCCAAACCGGTTCCCCCACCGGTGATTAAAATTGTTTTTCCCTGTAGTAAATCTGATTGAAACATGCTTTCCTCGTTTTGGTTTTTATTTGTTTAAAGGAAATTTACAATTAATTGGGTCTATCCTTGCGCTGAAATAATTTTGCCTGTATAATTGATCATGGATACTTTAGCGCTGATTGGTGGAATACTGTTCCTGGCCGGCTTACTGATTTTCAGTCTGAAATTAATGGCCTATAATCGTCGCAAGTACGATTTGGAAAATAATCTACCTGAATCGGTTCGCAACTATATGGCTCCCAGTACTGTCATTCGCATTCTAGCCATAATAATCTTTATTGTTGCCCTAATCATAATTGCGATTGCTGCCTGATTAATCCCTAATAAACGCTGTTATCAGATCATTTACGGCCTGGGGCTGCTCCATCATCGCCAGATGCGACGCCCCCTTCAATTCAACAAATTGTCCATTCGGTAATTGTTCGGCAAGTTCACGTCCTGCTGCCACTGTAGTAAATTTATCCGCTTCGCCATTGATAATTAAGATCGGTAAGGTAAGGCGTGACAGATCTTTTTCGCCATCATATACCATCCCCTTAAACAAAGCTTTCATCATTCCCATGGGATTGCGATCGCTGATTACCCGCTCACTGCGAATAAAAACCGGGTCAGTATCAGTATGAAAAGCGCCCCGCGCAAAATTCTTACTCATGATCGGGCGCATGAGCCATAACACAAAAACCGGAAGTTTCCAGATGCTATTGATCTGAGGTGACCGAAAAGGCGCGGCGCCAATTAATACAACCTGATCAATTTCATTCTTGAAATGTTCTGCCAGCCAGAGGGCAAAAGCGGTTCCGTAGGAATGACCAATCACAATATTTTTCGTACATTTATAGCGTTGAAATATTGCTTCCATATCCTGCGCCAATTCAATAAATGAATAACCTGATTTGGGCACCGGACTGTCACCATGTCCCATTAAATCCGGCACCACTATGAAATAATGATCGATAAATTTCTCAACTTGATTATGCCATTGTTCACCTCGACCTCCGGCCCCGTGGATCATCATTAACATCGCTTTCGATTCGTCACCACCAGTCCGGATCGACAGGTTACGGCCGGGACGAATCTCAATAATTTGTTGGGTTAAATTTGGCATCATTTCCTTAGATCGGTGTAGCTTGTGTTACACTGGTACAGAAAGTAAATTTACCCTCTACCACCTAACATTTCCGATAACGAAATCTATTAATAGAACAACTGATGACTAAAATCAAAAAGAAGACATTGCCTAAATTATTTGTCCTTGATACAAATGTAATCCTTCACGATTCACGTTGTATCCGTAGTTTCGAAGAAAATGATATTGCAATTCCCATTACCGTTCTGGAAGAACTGGATAATTTCAAGCGCGGTAACGAGCTGATAAATTTTCAGGCTCGGGAATTCCTGCGTCAAATTGACGAGTTAACCGGAGACATTCTGTTCGAAGATGGCGTTCCCCTTGGTGCTGGTCTCGGTCGGCTGAGAATTATCGTCGGACAGGAAAACTATCCGGCCTTTCAGGAAATCTTTTTCGAAGACACCCCTGATAATCGTATCCTTAGCACCCTTTATTCAATTTCGCAGAAAGAGCCCGAGCACCAAACAATTCTGGTTTCCAAAGATACCAACCTGCGAATGAAAGCCAAGTCCCTGGGACTCCCCGCCCAGGACTACACTACAGATAAAATTGAAAGTATTGATAAAATATACACCGGTATGCGTTTAGTGGAAGGTATCCCAACTGAAGTAATTGATGCACTTTATCAAGCACCATATAAAGTGGAAGTTAGTCAATTCCCGGAAATCGATAATAAAATCGCCAACGAAAATTTTATTCTGCGCAACAGACAAAAATCAGCCCTGGCAACTTACCTCGAAACCGAAAATGTTTTTTACCGCGTCGATAAGAAACCGGCTTACGGCATCATGCCGCGGAATGCCGAACAAACCTTCGCCCTTAAAGCACTGACCGATGATCGAATTCCATTGGTAAGCCTGTCAGGGAAAGCCGGGACGGGCAAAACACTGCTGGCATTGGCCGGAGCTTTAGCGAGTTGTAAGAATTACCGTCAAATATTTCTCGCCCGACCGATCGTACCTCTTAGTAATCGTGACCTGGGGTTTTTACCAGGTGATATCAAATCCAAGATCGATCCCTACATGCAACCTTTGTTTGATAACCTGTCTGTAATTCGACACCAGTTCAAAGAAAGTGATTCCGCTGCCAAAAAAATTACTGAGATGATGGATAAAGAAAAATTGGTCATCACACCCCTGGCTTTTATCCGCGGACGCAGTTTCCAGAAAGTGTATTTCATTGTGGATGAAGCCCAGAACCTGACACCTCACGAAGTGAAGACAATTATCACAAGGGCTGGTGAGGGTACTAAGTTTGTCTTTACGGGCGATATTTACCAAATCGACCACCCCTACCTCGACACGCTCTCTAATGGCTTGAGTTACCTGATTAACCGAATGAAAGGTCAACCATCCTATGCCCACATTACCCTGGAAAAAGGTGAGCGTTCTCCTCTCGCTGAACTGGCTAGTGACCTGTTATAACCAATGAAAGTAAAACTATGACCGAACCGATCGAAACAAACCAACAAACAGATGTTCTGGAATTATCCCTGACCCTGGAAAATCAGTTGATGCTGGAGAAACTAGCTACCTGGGGCCGGATTGTAGCAATTGTAAATATCATCTTCGGGATAATCAATTGTCTGACGATCTTTGCTCTCGCAATACCAATCGTAGTCGTCGGTATATTCATGATATTGATGGGAACCAAGTTGAATTCTGCCGTGGCGCACTTACGGTATGGACTGTACCACAAAGATTCCGTTAGTTTTACAATGGGTCTGGACCATATCCGGTCCTACCTGTTATATAATGGCATTATGATGCTGATGATGGTCACTTTACTCATAGTAATAATCATTATAGCGCTTACCGCAGGGGCAGCCTTTTATGAAATATTCGAGGAATATATGGGAACGATCTAATTAGATGCCTGGGGCTGTTCATTGCTGAACTGCCCCCTAAGATCAATCGGAATATGGAAAATACAGGGTATTGCCCCGGCCGCTACAAACCAGAGTAGATAGATGCCGCCTATTTTTCAAGCAGATCGTCAACTGCCTTATCAACCTCTTCCTTTACTTTTTCCGCGGCTTTATCTTTGGCTTCTTCAGCCTTATCCTTCAGCATTGCCTTACCCGGGTCGATCACTTCCTCCTGAACAGTTTTTTTAATGTCTTCAAAACTGGTAGGTACTTCTTGTCCGGTGTAGACCAGATAGGCGATAAAAAGGACAAAAATAGCAACGACAACTAAGGCTAGTTTTACGAGTTTTTTAACAATCCCGATCACAATTATCAGCGCCAGTACTACGGCGCCGGCCAGATAAACAGGATTGGAAGTCAGAGTTTTAATTAATTGTTCCAGCATTTTATTTACGTTTCCTTCGATTTACGATACCGGTTTTTTGTTCATATTCCTTTATTAATTCCATCACACGGGGGTGATCGGGCAGATCTAAGGTCATCGGTACCAAGTATCCCGATTTTGAGCTTATCTGCATTTCTTCATCTAACTGCACCTCAATGATACCAATGTAATACCCTTCTTTCCCGGCCTGCGCCACCAGAATAGCATTGATCTCCTGGGCTGTTTTCAGGCTGGTTTGACTGTGTGCGCCGATGATCAAATCCACGCCGGTCAGGTTGGCCGCCAACTTCACATCGTAGTCGTATCCCTGATGGGTCAATAATACTATAATATCGGCTTTATTCTCCAATCCTTTAAGATTCCTCGTTAAGGCTGTCTTTACATCTTCCAGAGCCACGGTGGCACGAACCGCCTCGGGATAATATTTAATTGCTGCCGGTCCCACCACACCGAGGATCGCCACCCTGACGCCGCCCCGTTCGATAATCCTGACCGGCTGTGAGTTTTTAATTTTCGGAACCCTGATATTGGTGTTAACAATCGGCGCAGCGGTCCGCTTCAACAGCTCCGTCAGATATTCCTGGCCCCGGATCAACTCCTGATCGCCGGGCAGGATTGCATCATAGGGGATGGTACTGTAAGCTAAACTGGCCAAGCTGTCTTTTATACTGCGTTTGGTTAATGATATTAAATCGCCGGAATCAACGATAATGGTATTGGGATGCTCTACCAGCCAGGTCTTGATATAGGCGGCCCTTTTTTCAATCGCACCATAGGGATGATCAGCGCAATAACAATTCTCCAGGGCACTGTTGGTATTGTTGGTATGCAGGATGTACAGCGTCCGGTCGGCTGCGCAAACCAAGCCAAATAAGGACAGCATGAACAGAATATTGCGTTGTTTTAGACCCATCTTACGATTTCTGTATGAATAGAATATAAACAAATTTTATACCAACGGTAACGCCAACTTTCAGTATAAGAAATAAATTTCGAGCTTAACTCAATCTTACATAAGTCAATTATTCATGTCTAATATTCATCATGCTCAGAACAACGATAACTGCCGTCATTATTGCAATCTTCCTGTTTTTCACCAGCGCTTACATCGCCCTGCGAATGGGCGCCCTGCCCTGGCCGATTATCTTTTCCATCATCACCTCGGCTGGCATATTGAAACTGACCGGCAAATTCAATTCTCATGACGTTAACATCGCTCAGGCCGGTGGTTCCATCGGCGGATTGATGGCCGCGGCGGTGGTTTTTACGCTGCCGGGATTAATGCTGACCCAGCCGGATCAAGTTTCGTTATTGTGGCTGACGCTGCTTGCTGCGGCTGGTGCCGCCCTCGGGATTGGCTTGTCGATCCCGTTGCGGGAAGAATATGTGATCAGACAAAACCTGGCTTTCCCGGCCGGCCGCGCCGGCGGTGAGATCATTAAAGCCGGGTTCGATGGTGATCGCCGTTTCAAATACATTATCATTTTCGGCATAGGGGCGGCCCTGTTTACGCTGGTCCGGGATGCCTTGGGTTGGGAATTCATTTCACTGGGGATGGTTAGCGGGATACCGGTTCTGCTATTGATAATGCCGATGGTAATCGGCACAGGATTAATTCTGGGTCCGGCTAATTCCCTTTCCTGGGGTGCGGGCGGTGTATTATCACTAACTGGGCTATTTCTGATCCCCTGGCTGTGGCCGGAATTTGATGCAGGTCCAAACCTGTTACTCCAGAATATCGGCATGGGACTGGTAATCGGATCGGGAATCGGGTATATCATTTTTCACAGTCGATTAAAAGACGGCTTTCGCGGCATCTGGTTGCAGCAACAATCCTTGACCTGGGCGATAGCCCTGATGAATCTGATAATTCTTGTTTTGGCCGGGGTTCCGTTCTGGGCGGCGCTGCTTGGAATCGTATTTACTTTCGTAATCGTGAATCTGGCCAGCCGCATGACCGGCGTTACTAATATCGATCCGCTGGAGCAGTTCGGCCTGCTAGCAACCCTGCTGATCGTTTTCATCTATGGTCTGTTCCAATTGGATATTCCGCTCCAGGCCCGCTACCTGCTGACTTTTTCTATCGCCATGGCAGCGGCCGTCGCCGGGGATATCGGTCACGATTACCGCTCGGCCGAAGTAGTGGGCACTGACTTTCGAAAAATCATCAAGACCGATCTATTGGCGGTCCTGGCTGTAGCAATTGCGGTTCCCGCTATGCTGATTATTATGCGCGATCCGGAAATCACCGGAGCATTATTTACCTTCCGTTTCCCAGCGCCCCAGGCTCAGATCGTAATGAATAATCTGCAGGGACTGGCGCACCCGCTACTGTTTCTGACCGGCGTGGCAATTGCCATCATCATCGAAGGTATCCGCTTTAAAAATAAACTTACTTTCATCCACTTGATGCCGTTGGGAATTGGTCTTTTTCTGGGAATAAACCTGGCTTTTTTAATTGCCATTGGCGGACTTATCGCAATTAAAGTAAACAAAGGTGGTTCGACGGCAACCCTTACCGGGATTGTAATTGCCGCGGCCATTCTGGGCGGAGAAGGAACTGTCGGCTTTTTACAGGCTATTGTCAATATCTTCTTCCCGGCCCAAAAAACACTAATACTGGGTGGACTGGGACTGATCCTGATCGCCGTTCTGACCCGCAGCCTGCAAACCTTTTTTAATAGAAGTGACAAGTGACGGGGATCAGGGGACAGAGATCAGGGGACAAGGGACAAGGGACAAGGTACAAGGGACAGGTGATAGGGATCAGGTAGTCAATGCCTAAATAAGGTTGACCGTTTTTACTTTCTTGTCACTTCTTGAATTTGTTTTTAATTCCAGAGCGATAACTGATTCCGAGGTTTTTTGTCCGCAGCCCGCAAAGCTGTAATTGCCCCGTGGCTGTGTTTTC
>JABMQW010000134.1 GCA_013203115.1 Fidelibacterota bacterium | reverse complement strand
TGCCTGCACACCGAAGTGCGTTTCGGCACGCAGGCGTGGGGCTCCATAATCATTAGTAAAAGATATCGTCATTTATTACGACGGACAACCTTCATCATTCCTGACTGTCTTAGCTAATAACCAACAGAAAGGAAGTAGTTATGAAACATAAAATAATTCTGTTACTAACCATCCTCACTGGGCTGGTCTTTGGTAAAACAGACTCACTGACATCTATCAAGACACTGACTGAAATTGAAGGATTATATGCTCATAAACTGCGTACCTGTGAAATGCTGTCTATGACAGAATCGTTGCTATATTGTTCGGTAAGACTAAAAGTCAAATTCCCGGATCATAATTTTGATCAGATCAGCAGGGAAGTAAAATGGTTGGCAAAAAATGGTCATAGTCCTGAAATCCGTTACAAGGCTAACCTGGTGATGATTAGTTTTCAGCAGCCAAGAAAATTTAGCAAACTAAATGCCTCTAATGTTACTGACGGACCGGATTTCTGGTCATCCTTGGTGGCAAGCATTTGACTGCGAGAAACAGCTCGGGGTAGAGCAGATGATTATGACGTGCTTTACCCTGAGATGGATGGTTTTACCAGTATTAGCTGTATTTGACGCGGTTTTGTGGATACAGGCTTGTCAGTCGTAACATTGGAGAAGACTGACGGGATATGGATTCTGATTTATCGACGGTAGAACGCATGTCTGATCTTTAGCTGTTTTATAATTCAAATCAGCGTAATATTTTACAGATGACTGCTTATTCTATTATCCGGTAATCAATGTCTTTGGGTATTTCGATGCCAAGTTGTCTGGCTCGCGCCTTGTTCACTATTCTGACACTTTCCGGTGGGTCAATAATTTTCAAGTCCGCCGGAGAAGCGCCAGATAGAATTTTCAGTACCAATTCCGCGGCAGCTCGACCCTGTTGTATTCCCGGTTTATAGGCGCTGCAGAGTGCGCCGTCTTTTACCGCAAAATCGAATGAAGCGAATTCAGGTAACTTGCTATTCTCAATTGTCCATTGCATGACCTTGGCCGGCGGCATACTTACGGTGCCTTTCGTATCTTTTATAGTATTGTAGGTAAACAGCCCGATGGCATCCACCTGATCCTGCCAGGCCGTAATTTTTGCTTTCCATTCGTTAAAATCATTGGTGGCAACCACTTCCAGTATTTCAACTGAAAGGTTTAAGGACAGCAGCCGTTCATCAGTACCTGATGAAGTCGGGCTGTCATCGGAAATAAAAGCTACTTTGCGCACCGTGGGGACTAATTCAGTTACAAGTTCAACCATGTCTTTTAATGGGATATGTTCGACAACGCCGGTGATATTTGCCGTTGGAAAACCATAATGGGCCGGTTCGAAATTCATTCCTGCGAAAACCACCGGCAGGGTGGAACCGGCATAGTGTTTGGCGACCCACTCACAGGCATTATCGTCAAAAACCATTAATACATCGGGTTGAAAGGCGGTTATGCGCGCAATGGCTTTATCAGCCATCGCTTGTTTCCATTCCGGGCTGGTCTTGCGCTTGGTGTCCATGTAAAATCGTTCAAGCTCCAGGTTATGCCCGGCGAAAACGTCATCAATGCCTTTGTTTTCGTCAATATCCCAGGAAAATTCAGGATGATAACTAAATACTACAAAGACTTTTTTCGCTGCCGGTTGACCAGCAAAAATCATGGAGGCTGCAATCAGGATAGGTAAAACAATGATAAGTTTTTTCATTTTATTTCCCCTCTGTCAAACTGATTATTGGGTTTATGATGATTAAAAACTATAAACAATTGGGGTAGTAACAAACACAACAGTTTAGTTACACCCAAAATGCAGGCATTAAACCAATAAACCGGGTAAATTGCCTCCAGATCTAACTGCAATAAGTACACCTTAACCTTATTTGCTGAAAAGTCTGAAAAATTAAAAAATTCACATAGTATTACGGAGAGAATATGGACAAATTCTTAGCAGCTGCAATTGAGGAAGCGAAAAAGGGACTGGCTGAGGGAGGTATTCCGATCGGATCGGTACTTGTTATTGATGGCAGAATTGTCGGGCGCGGTCACAACCGGCGCGTACAAAAAGGAAGCGCAATATTGCACGCTGAGATAGATTGTCTGGAAAATGCCGGACGATTGAAAGCAGCCGATTACCGTAAAGCAACGTTGTATTCGACCTTGTCGCCCTGCGATATGTGTAGCGGTGCGCTATTGCTCTATGGGATTCCGAAGGTTGTAATTGGGGAGAATCGCACATTTTGCGGACCGGAAGATTATGTCAGGTCGCGCGGTGTGGAAGTGGTTGTTAATGATAACCAGGAATGTCGCCAACTGATGGAGACGTTTATCGAAAACAATCCCGAGCTTTGGTACGAAGATATTGGTGAGTAGAATGGCTATTAGCGTCTCCCCGGGAACCGCGTTAAGAACTGATTTAAGGCTGCAATAGATACATTTCGTAGAGGAAACCAGCCAGGCTATTTACTATCAACAACTCCGTTTACATTATTACTAATAAACAGAATGCGCTTTAACCCAAAAATACATCATCGCCGTTCCATTCGATTGCAGGGATATGATTATTCCCAGCCCGGATTGTACTATATTACGATTTGTACGCAAAACAAGGCATGTATTTTTGGTAAAATCAACAACGGAAAAATGGTTTTGAATGGTGCAGGTACAATGATAAAAACCATTTGGTCTGAAATACCGGTTCATTATCATGGATTTGATATTCATGAATTTGTTGTCATGCCAAATCATATACACGGTATCATTCAAATTATATCCAATCCCGCACCCGTAGGGACAGGTCCCCGTGCCTGTCCTGATAACGATGGGCAACCAATAAAAGGGCAACCACAGGGGATTGCCCCTACGATGACGTTGTTCGATATTGTGCATAGATTTAAATCATTTACCACCAACCAATATAATAAAGGTGTCAAACAGAATAACTGGCACCCATTCGATAAAAAATTATGGCAACGCAATTATTACGAACACGTAATCCGTAATGAAAAATCCTATGATCAAATCTGTGAATACATAGCAACCAATCCACAGCAATGGCAGGATGATAAATACTATGTTTAAAACCACCGAATCAGATATTGAACTGTTCGCCATCGTCTCAATTTGGCTACCTGCATCCCCCGGTCGCGCGGAGTGGAAGTGGTTGTTAAAGATAACCAGGAATGTCGCCAACTGATGGAGACGTTTATCGAAAACAATCCCGAGCTTTGGTACGAAGATATAGGAAAATAGAATAGCTACCAGCGTCACTCCGGACGCCACGATAGGAAAATCCCTAATTGGGGGGATGATTTGTTAAAACTCTGATCTTTGAGGTCGCAGTGCTTATCTTCGATAATCCGCACCCAGAAACCGGTGATTGATTGGTGATTGGGATTCAGTTGCTTTAATAAGCCTATCAGCTACAGATTAGAAGACCTCAGTGCTATGGCCAATCTCAAATGCCATGTGTGCTACAACTGTGCTATTTTTTTGTCTACTTCTGTCGCATCAATTACCGAATTAGAGTTGTAACAAAAGGCTGTAGTGAGTGCTATTCATCACCATAATCCATTATTTTATATCAGTTCCTGTATATCCGTATTATTAAAATTAAAAATTGTAAGAAATCGATAGATTGATACCATGTCTTTTCGGAATAACTGCAAATCGTAAATCTTTTTCCTGGCCGGGGGGTAAAGTGCCGAGTTGATTATTATATTTTTTTACCTCTTTTTTCACACTAAGCATTTCCCAAATTTTTAAACCGATTAAACATCCTAATCCTATCATAACCAAGTCTTCATCGGGTTCAGTTATTTCTACTTCATAACTTTCATCAACCCAATAATAGTACCACTCATCATTTTCTTCATCATACCAAGATTCTTCATAACCGTCATCATTTGTCTCGGTGTAACTACCTGCCTCATTTAATATCAATGCATAAGAAACTAATTCACCAATTGTAAATAACGATCCTTTAAATATGCTCTTAGTGTAAAAATGACCAATGCCAAAGCCAGGGACAATATTTAATGTCATGGCAGTAATTAAACTTTTCTCTTTTCCTTTAAATGCCGTCGAAGAAGGCTGGCGACTAAATTTGGATAGGGGTTTTAATTTTGCCTTCACTTGCATATCTTTCTTCAGTTTTATATCACTCGAGAAATCGTTATAACCCTCCATTTTATAACTTACTTGGTGCTTACCTGCCGCAACTGGACTTGTGAAAGGTGTCGATCCAATATACTTATTATTCAGAAAAACATCAACTTGTGGTGGTGTGGAAATAAATTCCACATTATACAGTTTAAGAAGAGTAATGTCAGAAGAATAATCTTTATTTATAGTTACATCCTGTTCCCAGTCAGAGAATCCTTCTTTTAATATTTTCAGTTTATAAACTCCGGATCTCAGCTCAAAAATAACAGGTGTGGAGCCTTTCAACTCGTCATCTAAATAAAATAGAGCACCACTTGGATTGGAACTAATATTAACAATATTCAATCTTTCTAGAGCCATTTCTAGTATTTCATTTTTTCCCGAAACAATTAAAAAAGGTCCCTCATAATCAATGTAGCCATTTTTAGTCAATTTAAGTATATGTTCACCGGTTTTTAGTTCATTTAGCTTAAATGGTGTGAGTCCTAATTTCATCCCATTAATATATACCATTGCTTGAGAGGGAGTTGATGATATTTCTAGACTACCAAAACTGCTCACGGTGGTTTCAACTATTATATCTTTAACTTCTGTAGTTTCACCGACACCAGCTAGTTCATTAGCAATAGATCCCATCATGCCTATTAGGCCTTCCATTTCACCGCTATAATCACGCGTTAAGGATAAGACAATCTGGGAGGAACCTACGTCAATCAAAGAGATATCAATTGTAAAAAGTGTCCCAAATTTTCCGACTGTTCCAGTGATAATCTGTTGAACATTCAATATTTTCCCAATTTCTACCGCACATTCGGTTGTTGTGCACCCACCCTGTTGAAATCCTTGTTCCTCGAGTATTTCTTCCATAAGTCCTCGATCCAACATGATGAACGCGTTGGTTCTTACCAGTTTAGATCGAAGACGATTGGTTAAGATAATAATTTCCTGTTGAGATAAACTACCCTGTGAATCAAGGTCTGTTACGGCAATTTGTGTTTTTTCCTTTGTTTGAGCCAATATTGGATTTTGATAAAGAAAAATGGCTAATAAACAAACTGAATACGTAGATATTTTTCTCACCTGCTTGTTATATAATAGTTGATAAAACTGAACTGCAAACTTGTACATAATTTATTACCCTGTTGTAATGGTTGAAAAAACCACTTGTTTTCCAAAAGGAATTAGGAAATGTTTCGTTCAATTTAAACACAGGCTTAATGATTTTACAAATGTTAAAGAATTACCTGGATTCTGCGTATTCTTATTGCCTCAAAATGGAATGTTACTAAAGTTACGCAACTTTCTTCATATTTGAATCCCATTGGATCGGTACTGGTAATTGATAACAAAATTGTCGGGTAAAGTCACAACAAACGCGTACAAAAAGGAAGTGTAGTTTTACAAGCTAAGCTGGATTGCCTGGAAAATGCCGGACGACTGAAAGCAGCCGACTATCGTAGAGCGACGTTGTATTCGACGCTGTCGCCCTGAGATATGTGCAGTGGGGCGATACTGCTCTATGGGATTCCGAAGGTAGTTATTGGCGAGAACCGCACATTTTGCGGACCGGAGGATTATGTCAGGTCGCGAGGTGTTGAAGTTGTTGTTAGTAATAACCAGGAATGTCGCCAGCTGATGGAGACGTTTATCGAAAATAATCCGGTGCTTTGGTACGAAGATATTGGTAAATAGAATGGCTATCAGCGTCTCTACCGACACCACGATAGGAAAATTCCAATTATGGAGAAGGATGTGTGAAACTCTGACCTTTGAGGTCACAGTGCTTCTCTTTACTAATCCTCACCCAAAATCTGGTGGTAAATAGGTGTTTAGAATTTGGAACTTTCAAATTAAAACGAAACAGCGGATTATCCTCCTATGTACCACAATCGGTACTTCAGAGGACGGGTGAGTATACAGTTCACCGAGGAGAAATGCCCCATCCATCTAGATAATACTTAAGCGGATTATCTTTTTTGATTTCAAAACTTGAATCATCCCAAAAAGGTGTTCTAAATAATTTTAACCAAGTATCAGCTAATAGTGAGGAAGTTCGTTTATAATGGATGGGGCGACCCAATAAAAACCCGAACCTTTTAGTGATGAAATAAGTGAGCTCTTGAGAAATTTTTTCAATTAAAGACCATGGCGGGTCTTCATCTCCCCAATACAAAACATGTAAGCTATCATTGATAATCCGCTTTGGTCCAAATATAGTCAAATCTATAACAGATTCGGGAAATGAAATTTTATATTCCTTGATTAGGTCACTAGTAATTATCATAAAGCCGCTATCCCCTTGACGGTTGCTCCTATTATAAACGGAGAACACCTCATCAACTTCGGTATGCCGGAATTTTCTTTTCCATATTAGAGGTGTGAAAACGAACCTTTTATCTTGTAACCAAGGGAGACTTCCTGTTAAATCTACAGATTGATAATTATTAGGATATTCAATTAGCCATTGCTTTCGACTTACTGCTAATAGATTTTTCTCAGTAATAGACCATCGACCGTCAGACCAACACCACCTAAGTTTATCATATTCAAAGTATGTATTCTTTCTGTAACAGTGAATATTATTAATACTGATTGGCTTGACTGCATCATGATCAAAAAGACTTTGTGGATGATTAGCAATGAAGTATGCTATTATCCAATGAGTTAAAGCCTTTGCAAGAGGTTCATTCCAATCATCTGACCACTCAATTCTAGTCCGTGTAGGATGTATATTTAACTTGGCATTTGGATCGATCACAGCAATATTTGGTTTTATGAGTGATAAAACAGTTCGTGATTCAGTAATAGCGAATCTGTCAACAATTTTATTAGTTTTTGAATTGGACCAGTAATGCGAATCTTTCGGATGAGCAATAATAAAACCATTACAATATATTCGGCCTTCGAATTTATTAGGAGTCCATTGAAAATCTGGAAAAGGAGATATGTTAATTTTGTTCCAATTAGGGCGTAAATCCTCATAAGGATTTGGTACGCTTACAATGCTATTCAGCACTAATTGTTTATCGTCGTTAACTTTCAAGGTTATTTTTGGGTCAGATGATTGATACCAAAATCCATCATGTCCACATTCAAATAAAGCGATAGGTCTTTGTTTATAAGTTTTCCATAATTTACGAGATAATCGAATCCTAATTCTTGTACCAACTTGTATATCATTACCAAATCGAACTTCAAGTGGGTCAGCAGCTAATGAAGCATTTATGCTAATTCCTATAGATTGTGTATAATGCCTAGTGTCATGTCACGCTTGTATTGCCGTATGATATATGTTAATTTATCTCCATCAAACAAGGGGTGGAGATACCATG
>JABMQW010000133.1 GCA_013203115.1 Fidelibacterota bacterium | reverse complement strand
GCATTAATCAGAACACCTACTATCGTTGGAGCAAAGATTTTCTGGAGGCAGGAAAGAAACGTTTAAAGGGCGATACCGAAAGAGAAGCAAACACCAGCGAAGTCCAGAATCTGCGTAATGAGAACTCGCACTTGAAACATCTTGTAGCAGACATATCCTTGAAGCATAGCTACTTAAAAAAAAGGTTCAATGGCATAGAATCCGACTGGGAGAATTAATGCGTTATTCTCAGGCGGAGAAATATGAAATCATTCGATTGGTGGAAGATTCTAAGCTTGGTGTTAAAAGGACCCTGAAACAACTAGGAATTGCCCGCAGCACCTTTTATTCTTGGTACAAACGGTACCTGGATTATGGCTATGATGGACTTGCAGATCATTCCAGTGGTCCCAAAAAGTTCTGGAATAAAATACCGGGCAATGAACGTGAAAGAATCCGGGATATTGCCTTAAAATATCCTGAGAAAACACCAAGAGAATTAGCCTGGCATATCACAGACAATGAAGGGTACTATGTCTCTGAGTCCAGTGTTTACAGAATCCTGAGGGAATATGGGCTTATGACAAGTCCAGCCTTCATCGTCATAACAGCAGCAGATAAGTATAAGAATCCAACAACCCGTATCAATGAAATGTGGCAGACCGACTTCACTTATCTGCTGGTTATTGGCTGGGGCTGGTATTATCTGTCAACTGTTCTGGATGATTATTCAAGATTTATCATTACCTGGAAGTTGTGCCGATCAATGAAAGCTCAGGATGTTCAGGACACTTTAGATATGGCTCTGGAAAAATCTGGTGTAGCTAAAGTTAAAGTGTACAACCGGCCAAAGCTACTATCTGATAATGGCCCATGTTACAAATCTCAGGAGCTGGCAGACTATATTGAGCAGATGGACATGAAGCATGTTCGTGGAAGACCATTACATCCTCAGACTCAGGGTAAGATCGAACGCTATCATCAGACAATGAAAAATGTAATCAAGCTGCATTACTATGAATCAGTTGAAGATCTTGAAAAGGCATTAGACAGTTTTGTAGATTATTACAACTATGAACGATATCATGAGTCATTGGATAATATGACCCCAGCAAATGTGTATTATGGCAAAAACCATGAGATCAAAAAGAGAAGGGAAGAAACCAAAAAACAAACAATGAAGAACAGAAAAAATATCAACCTTAAAAAATCCGCATAAGTTGGTAAATTGATAATGGAAATTAGGCCGAAAGTACTCTCATTAAATCAGGTCCAATGTGTCCAATCGTTTTTGAAGACGGACACCCATCAACTACCTCCGGTGGTACTACTGAAGTAAGTGAATACCCAATAACCTCGATCGTTCCCTCGCGAATAACAAGACGTGGATCTTCCGAAACCGTACCTGGTTCAAGCGCTGCCTTTTTTTCCTCTGGATACCACCGCTCAATATTCTGGCGCATTGGAACTAAACCAATCTCGCGATTGACACACGCCCTTATCCATTTGTACTCTCTGCCGACCAATCTGACACCATCATTAGTTCAAACACACCCTGCTCATTTTCTTGGATAGCCAAACGCTCACCCTTACCTGATTCTAAAACAATAGGTTCCCCTTTTATTCCCTTAACCCACACTTCATTTGGAAATGTTTTTATGTTTAAATCCATTATTTTACCTTTCAGAGAATTGTTGGAGAAAAAACTTTGCTGGTATGATCCTCACTATATATAACATTATCAGTGATCCACCCATCTTTCTCATATCTCTCACATAACTCATTAAATTTTTTCTTCTCATTTTCCGTAAGCGGGTATTGTAAGCCCTTAAAACCCTCGTCATTTTCTGCACGAATTTCCCATCTCTGATCATCTACACCAAAACCCGCCCATTCAATTTCTTCTACTGCAATCCCGCTTCCTAATAGTAACAATCCCTCATAAGGCTGAAAAGGCAACTCAATTTCACGATAAAAATTGGCGCCCATTCCCCAACCCTCCTTGGCCCTTCCAGCATAAACCGCTTTTTCTAACATGTATTTCATTTTTAACCTCTCTCTCCTCCTGCTTTGCAATAAGATTTACATAATCCTGATTACGTCTATAACTCTTTTACTGATTTTCATCCTTTTCCTCCAAGCGCTACATGTAGCGTTTTAAATCTACATGAAATTAGATAAATCCCAGGTTGGCGGCTATCTGACCTTTGGACCAGTTCTAGTATAATCGGTGCAATGGGATGCAACAAACAGTAATGGACAACAGGTCAGCACCGGTGTGTATTTATACCGGATTAAAGCTGATGGTTTTGTTGAGACCAAGAAGATGGTGCTACTAAGATAAGTATCAGGGGCGAACTGCTTTTTCCACAGAATCGTTTCGTGTAGCAGTGCGGTTTGTCCCTGTTTTTAATGCATGATATTGTTACATTCCATCAAATGAATACGAATTATGCTTTGGATTGTACGATGAGGGCGGGAGATAGAAAATAATCCAGCTATAAGGCTAAATATGGCATTATTTGGACCACCCAACATTGATAAGTTGAAAGCTAAGCACAAAGTCAAAAACTTGACTAAAGCATTGGCCTACAAGAAAGATCCAACTATACGCAAAGAGGCTGCGCAGGCACTGGGGCAAATTGGCGATGTCCGGGCGGTAAGCTCCCTTGTTACTGTCATTAAGACGGATAAAGTTTCCTGGGTATGCAAGGCCAGCATCGAGGCGCTGGAAAAGCTGGGCTGGCAACCAAATACGGACGAGGCAGGAGCATTCTATTGGATTTTAAAAGAACAGTGGGATAGATGTAGTAAAATTGGCACGCCTGCAGTGATGCCGCTTATTTCTGCTCTCGAGGATGGTGTAAGCAAGGCCGCTGCCGTCAAGGCGTTAGGACAGATTGGCGACGTCCGGGCGGTAGAGCCGCTAATCGCCGCTTTCAAGAATAAGTCCGTGACTGAGAGTGCGATTGATACGTTGGTCAAAATTGGCACACCTACCGTCGAACCACTCATTGCTGCTCTCAGGGATGAGAACTGGTACACGCGCTGGGCTGCTGCCAAGACACTGGGGCAGATCGGCGACACCCGAGCCATTGAACCTCTCATTGCTGCCCTTCAGGATAAGGATGCTAGTGTATGTGGGACAGTAGTCACGGCATTGCATCGAATCGGATGGGAACCAGAAGGAGATGCCGAGAAAGCTGCGTACTGGATTACCAAGGGCAAGTTGAATAAACTGTCGGAGCTTAATTACCAAACAATTAAAGAGATTCTCATTAAGGGCTTAAATTGGGATCTAGATTGGCAAATTAATGGGCAGATTGCAGTGCTACTGGTGCAACATGATATGAGCGTGAGTGATCCTCGTTTGCAGCAAACTATTCAAGAGCTGAAAGCGTGGGCATCGAAACTAGATCAAAAACGAAAAGAGTTAGAGGTAGGAGAACGAGATATGCATTCTGTCGAGATCACAACAAGAAGCTATATACGGGAAAGAGCAACGGCCACAGCCTATTTGAAGAAGCTGCAACTTGTCTAAGTTACTATAGAAGTGCACTTTTGAGACGTACAGAGGAACACTGTCCTCCAATAACCAGTCATAGCTGGATATAATGCGGTACTATAGAGCAAGAATTAGGAGTTTTTATATACATGGGAGCAGACTAACGTTATAACACCGGCATAACATTATGGATCAATTAAACAGGGACGAACTGATTTTTATTCAGAACGTCATGGTGTGTAGCAATGCAGTTCGTCCCTGACAGAATAAAACCCGATCAAGGATCATGGGTACCTTTAAACCCACCCGGGGGTGGACCCTAAAGTACCTGGTGGGGATCGATCGATTTCTGTTCAAAGTAACCCTGCCACTGTA
The DNA here is from genome assembly GCA_013203115.1 of Fidelibacterota bacterium. Taxonomy (GTDB): domain Bacteria; phylum Fidelibacterota; class Marinisomatia; order Marinisomatales; family TCS56; genus JABMQW01. The sequence continues at coordinate 85 of JABMQW010000133.1, read as the reverse complement.
TAAATTCCAACAATCGAATACAAAATATGCGCAGGGTTGGACGGTGGGGCCGGGAAATAGTTAGATTAATCAATGACAAAACGGT
>JABMQW010000132.1 GCA_013203115.1 Fidelibacterota bacterium | reverse complement strand
TCTGCAGGATGTAAAAAACGCCATCGATGGGGTCAGTTCTTTTCCCGCCGGGATGGAACCACCCACCGTGAGTAAGTGGGAATTTCGCTCTAAAGCCGTCGATTTCATGATCAGTGGCGATGTCGACTTGAAGATTCTGAAAGTGAAAGCTCGTGAAATTGAAGACGATCTGCGGGCGATTGATGGAATCTCAAAAACAGTCATCAGCGGTTTTCCCGATGAAGAAATCGAGATCGCTTTCCGCGAAGCTGACCTGCTGACCTACAATATGACTTTTAATGAAGCAGTGGCGGCCATCAAATCCGCCAACATTGATCTTACCGGTGGAATCATTCGCGGTGCCGATGAGGAATTATTCATCCGCACAACCCAGAAAAAATTCTACGCCACCGACTTGCAGAACATTGTTTTGCGGACTTCGCAATCCGGTGCAATTGTCCGCCTCAATGATATTGCCAATGTCCGCGATAAATGGTCCGATGAACCGGACCGCGTTTATGTGGACGGTAGTCCGGCAGTGGTGATAACCGTTCAATACACCGCCACGGAAGATATAATTCATATCGCCGAAACGATTGAAGAATATGTGGTGCATTTCAATCAACAAAATGGGGCAATCCAAGCTTCGATAATAATTAATAATTCGGTTGGTATTAAAACCATGCAGGAAATCCTGCTGAGTAATGGCATTCTCGGATTCATCATGGTAATGATCTTCCTGTCCGTCTTTTTAAACATACGGATGTCTTTCTGGGTAGCAATCGCTATTCCCCTGTCATTTATGGGGATGTTTGGCCTGGCTGCAGTTTACGGTTTGACTCTCAACCGGATATCGTTGTTCGGGATGATTTTAGTGGTGGGAATTCTTGTGGATGACGGGATTGTCATTGGGGAAAATATTTTTCAGCATTTTGAACGGGGAAAGAAGCCCGTCCGGGCGGCCATCGATGGCGCCTTAGAAGTTTTACCGGCGGTTTTTTCTGCGGTTCTGACGACTATCGTAGCATTCTCCGCGCTGCTGATGGTGGAAGGCATGATCGGGCAAATGTTCAAGGAAATGGCTTTTGTGGTCATCGCTGCCCTGACTGTATCGCTGGTGGAGGGAGCACTAATTCTACCGGCGCACATTGCTCATTCCGCCGCCCTTAAACCGGGCCGGAAATCATCACGATTGGAAAAATATGTTACCAAGCATACTGCTAATTTCAGGGACAGGTTGTATGCCCCGCTTCTGAAACTAGCGCTGAGAAACAAATTGCTGGCACTGATTACCGTGACTGGCCTTTTCATCATCACCCTCGGTGGAATGAAAGGTGGTATTATCCAGCTTGGTTCCAGCGGTTTTGAAAACAATAATTATACTTCCGTGAAGCTGGAAATGCCCGCCGGTACGCCGGAAAGTTTTACCATGGAGGCCCTGAATAAAATTGAGCAATCGGCACAGTTTGTCGCTAACAAACTCAAAGAAAAAGAAGGTAAAGAAGTCGTCACCAGCATCGTCAAGCAGATTACTTCTGCCAGTACCGGTGAAATTTATGTAAATCTGATCGACACCAAAGATCGGACGTTTTCCTCCACCGATTTCTCAAACGCCATGCGGAAAAAAACAGGCACAATTGCGAACGCCGAGCGGGTCAATTATGTGGAAGAAAGCCATTACGGTAAACCGGTATCAATTTCTCTGCTAAGCAATAACCTGGAAGAAATTAACGGAGCAGTGATTGATCTAAAAAATGAATTGAAACAATTATCCGATCTCAAAAATGTTATTGATAACAACCAGGTCGGCATGCGGGAGATCAAGATTACCCTGAAAGACAAAGCTTTTTTACTGGGTCTCGACCTCCAGACAGTAATGAGTCAGGTGCGTAGCGGTTTCTTCGGGGCAGAAGTCCAGCGAATAAATCGTGGCTTGGATGAAATTAAGATCTGGGTACGCTATAACCTTGAGGATCGTTCCTCAATCGGCAGCCTGGAAAATATGCGCATCCGAACCGCCCAGGGTCTGTCGGTTCCCTTGAAAGATATCGCCCATCTTGAGTTTGAGCGTTCGGTTACGACGATCAATCATATTAACGGCCGCCGTGAAGTTACGGTAGAGGCAGACGCTCTAAATAAGTCAGTTAATATCAATGAAATCAAGAATGAGATTGAACAGAAAATATTACCCGGAATTGAATCCAAATACCCAGGTGTGCAGTATTATTTTGGCGGACGCAAGGAACGGATGCGGGAAACACAACAATCGATGTTGGCTATAATACCGCCGGTTATGATAGTTCTCTTCGCAATCATTGCCTTCACTTTTCGTTCATTTGTTCAGGCTTTTCTAATCCTCGGTTTATTGCCGCTGGGATTGATTGGCATCGGGTGGGGGCACGCTATTCATGGCTTCGCCATCGATATGCCGTCCTATTTCGGAGTCATCGCCCTGCTGGGAATTATGGTGAACGACTCAATTGTTCTGATCAATACCCTGAACCGAAAATTGCGTGAGAAGGTGAAATTTATGGAAGCTGTATTTCAGGCTGGTGTTTCCCGTTTTCGGCCGATTGTCCTGACTTCACTTACCACTATGGCGGGCCTGTTCCCACTAATCCTGGCCAACGATCCCAACGCTCAGCATACCGTTCCCATGGCGATTTCTGTGGCTTATGGCGTACTGGTAGCTACTTTTATCACTTTGCTGGTACTGCCGGTTCTGCTGGTATTAATCAATAGTTTTAACCGACAAATAGTAAAATTCAGAACCGGGATTCTGCCAACCCGGGAATCCGTCGAGCGGGCTGTTAAAGAACAGTCTTTTGAACAATTAATCTGATTTTCAAGGTATTACAATGAAGACATCGTTAACCACAGTCTACTTGGCTCTTACCGGACTCATTTTAGCCGCTAGCCCGGAGAATCTCAGTTTGGAAAATGCTTTTAAGGCGGCTTTAAAAAATAATTATCAAATTCAGATTGCCCGCAACCTGACCGAGGTGAGTGATAATAACGCCACCCTTGGTAATGCGGGTCTGCTACCCAGTCTGAATGCCAGCACCGGAGCCAATTATACCGATTTCGATGGTATTCAAAATGGTTTTGTCGTGGATGGAGCCAGCACGAATACCTCGGCCGGTTTAAGTCTGTCTTACACTCTTTTTAATGGCCTGAGCCAAATATACGCCTACCGGAATTTGAAGGAACAACTGAATTCAGCGGAATTACAGGAACGACTCACAATTGAAAACACCCTCTTGGGTGTGGCTCAGGCTTATTTTAATTTGATTACGGCAGACCAGAACCTGGAAATTGTGGAAGAACAATTACGGGTATCACGGGAGCGGCTGACCCTTTCCCGGGAAAGAATGGAATTGGGAAGCCTAGGTCGCCTCGATTATCTCAGCGCTCAAGTGGATTTTAATACTGATTCTATCGCCTTTATGAATATTCAGCAAGCCAAAGATGATGCTCGACGCAATCTTAATGTCCTGTTGGGCTGGGAATCGGAGAAAGAAATTGCAGTTCAACCGGACGACAGCCCCTTTACTAATTATGAATTGGGTGATTTAGCGGAAAAAAGTAGGCTAAACAGCAGCGCGATTCTACTCTCCGCCAGTTCGGTGGAACAGTCCCAATTCAACCTTAAATCAAGTAAAACATCTTTTTTACCTCTGTTGACCTATTCCACATCCATTGGCCGCGATCAAACCACTCCTGATTTTGTACTTGGGCTTGATGATCCCAATAAAGCGCTGCGGCATAATTTTAGTTTGAGTTGGAATTTATTCAGTGGCGGCAAACGTAAAACCGCCGTGCAGAATGCCCGGATCGCGCTTAAGAATGCCGAATTAAACGAGGCTGATGCGCTGCTTAACCTTGAAAAAGACGTGGTATCCTTTCACGCGGCTTATGGCAACAGCCTGACAACCCTGGCAAGCGAGCAGAAAACACTGGAATATGGCCAGTTGAATTTTGAACGCGCCCGGGATT
>JABMQW010000131.1 GCA_013203115.1 Fidelibacterota bacterium | reverse complement strand
CATGGTATCTCCACCCCTTGTTTGATGGAGATAAATTAACATATATCATACGGCAATACAAGCGTGACATGACACTAGTACCAATGAATAAATCAGGCAGATCCAGGCCAGGATCTGGTTTGTTCCCAGGGGATTGTCAAACCAGTAGATATAATTATTGAGTGTCAGCCACAATATGCCTTCCCAGGCAAACCAGCGGTAGAACCCATGGCTGTGAGGTTTGAATAGCGTCCGGCGTGATACTACGATCAGTGGAACGCTCAAGATTAAAAATACAATCAGCTTTCCCATTTGATATTAACCTCGTTTCCCCACTTGGAATTACCACTGGTTACACTGCTCTGCGGTGTAACCTGATTGGCGGACAGGCGTCACACCGCAGAGCATTTTGATGCGGAGTGAAAACTTTAATCTAGCGTCCATTCTAATGGATGAACTTATTGTTTCTTTGGCTATTTTCAATTAGTTACATCGCTTTGCGGTGTAACCTGATTGGCGGACAGGCGTCACAACGCAGAGCAGTGTGACGAGCAATGATGGGTGCGATCAAAATTCAGGCGCAGTTAAGTAAAGGTGCTTAAATTGCAGACCGGTGATAAACACTTACCGTGAAAATAGCTTAATCATTATATACAGCGAGGTCTGCGTGAAAAATATTTTTTTGCTGTTTGTAATTTTATTGCTGAGTTTGATATCAGTAATCAATGCTGGTCAATATTATATCGTTGAAATCAATCCCGGTGCCGGCCGTGTTCAATCGTTAATCAGTCAATTGAATCTGGATGCTGTAAATGAAGGCCTGGCTGGCCGGGTGGAAATTGTGGCTGATCAGGCTGACATAGATCGTTTAGTGCAGGAAGGGATACCGTTCCGGGTGGTGAGACCATTATCTACGCGAAATATCCCTGATTACCAGAGTTATGAGGATATTAATATTCTTATGAATGTATGGCATTCTTATTACCCGGATATTACGGAGATCATAGAAATCGGCGTCAGCACCGAATTCGGTCTACCCATCTATGGCATTAAAATCTCCGATAATGCCGCTGATAAGGAAGACGAAACAGTGGTATGGATCGATGGTATTCACCATGCCCGAGAACCAATGAGTATGATGAGTTGTATGGTATTAGTAGAGCATTTGCTGACTAATTACGGAACAGACTCCTTAGTTACTTTGCTGGTGGATGAACTCGAAACCTGGATAATACCAATTCTCAATCCGGATGGTTATAAATATTTTATTGAAAGTACCACCTATAATCCATGGTGGCGCAAGAATCAGCGCGATAATAATTCCAACGGCCAGTTTGATTACAATTACGATGGTGTGGATTTAAACCGTAATTATGATTGTAACTGGCAGAACTCATCGTCTGGATCAAGCGATCCGGGCAATTGGACATACAAGGGTCCGGCACCTTTTTCGGAAACCGAAGTGTTGGCCAAAAAATATTGGGTCGAATACCTGCGCCCGATTACCGGGATCACTTACCATTCCTATGGAGAGATCATTTATTATAAAAGCGGAATTGGCGGATACAGCGTTCCGGAAACGGATTTGATAAATGCTTTTGCCCAGCAGATGGCCCAGTGCCTGCCACAATTAGACGGCTCCGGCAGCTACACGCTGGGTGAAAGCTGGGGTGAAGCGCCCATGAGTTATTACTGGATGTACCAGAAAGCCGGTGTCTGGGAAATGCTGGTGGAAACCGGAATCGAATTTGTCCCTGAATTCAGTACAGCCCAGCAGGTTGCCTACGATAATCTAAATGGCGCATTGTATGTGCTGGAGCGTAGTCTGAACGGACCCGGTATTCGGGGGCATGTTGCTTCTGCCTTCGACAGCTCCGCCGTACAGGCGCAGGTTAAAATACTGGAATACTGGGACACGGGTATGGCTCCCCGCCTGACCGAACCCACTTTTGGGGGCTTTAATCGTTTTACCGGTAATGGGTATTTTAATCTGGTGGTCAGCGCTGAGGGCTATGAGAGCACTACGGTAAATAATGTTGTCGTTGGTGATGCGTGGACCGAAATAGAGCTAAATCCGGACCCGCTTTCAATCCTACCTATCACAACTTTCATTATTGATGACGATTCAATCGGTGCCAGTTTGGGTAATGATAATGGACAATGGAATAGCGGTGAACGGATCGAACTGGGATTTGAAATGACCAATTCCGGAGTACAGGTTTCGAATGAAATAATTGTGCGCATACAAATTGATGACCCTTACATTATGCTGGTTGATAGTGTGCAGGTACTACTACCCATTGAACCGGATTCAATCCGGGAAGTATTGGATGCTTTTATTTTTGATATCTCAGCCGATTGTCCGGACCAGCATCAGTTTGATTTAAGGGTCAGCACTTCTGATTCTTTTGGCGTACCATGGGAATCCGTTGTTGGGATTACAGTTTATAATTCATTAGTTGCGACGGATTATGAAAACAGGGCGGCGATTCCGGTTGAATTTGCCTTGCACCGGAATTATCCCAACCCCTTTAATCCGGTTACAACTATTACTTATGATTTGCCGGAGCAAGCTGATGTACAATTGACTATTTACGACTTGTTGGGCCGGCAGATTAAGACACTGGTCAGACAGCATCAGAACGCCGGGCAGCATTTAATCATCTGGGACGCGACCAACCTAAGCGACGAATCGGTCAGTGCCGGTATTTATTTCTATTATCTAAGGGCAGGAGATTTTACTGCGACAAGTAAAATGTTATTGCTGAAGTAAAATTTGTCCTTCGGCATTTACTCAAATGACTCTGTAAACTTGCCCAATGACTGAGCAAGAAAAATCTACAATTCGTAAAGGTGATGAACTGGAGCTGACCATTGATTCCCTGGCCTACGGCGGACGGGGTGTAGCCCGGGCCGGCAATCTGGTGATCTTTGTTAAAAAGGCTATACCCGGCCAGACAGTGAGAGCACTGGTTTACCGCAAAAAGAGCGGTTATGCCGAAGCACGGGCACTGGCAGTAATTACTGAATCTCCCCATGCCGTGGAACCACCTTGCAAACATTTCCCCACTTGTGGTGGTTGCAAGGTTCAGCAACTGGCCTACGACCAACAAGTGGAACAAAAACGGCAGCAGGTAGTGGCGGCTTTCCGGCGGCAGGCCGGTTGGACCGATTTCGATCTGGATGAGGTAGTTCCGGCTGAGCAGGTATTTAATTATCGTAACAAAATGGAATTCACCATTTCGAATCGTCCTTGGCAGGTGGCAGGTGCACCGGACTTGGAAAATAAAAATTTCGCATTGGGTTTGCATATCCCAGGTCGCTTCGATAAGATTTTAGATATCAATGAATGCCACCTTCAGCCTCAGGTCGGCAATGAAATAATTAACCTTGTTCGCAAAATAGTTCTGGAGCAGGGCTTGAAACCCTATGATCCTAAAACGCACATTGGTTTCCTGCGCTATTTAGCCCTGCGGTTTACCGATGGTGCAGAAAAGGTGATGGTCAATATGGTAACTGCTTGGGAGAACCCCGAAGCTTTGAAACCGGTTGTAGGGGCATTAACAGAGCGTTTCAGTCAAATTGTGTCAATCGTAAATAATATTAACACCCGTAAAGGTGACGCGGCTTACGGCGAGAAAGAAATTCTATTGCATGGCGACCCGACCATCGTGGAGCATCTGAATGACCTGGCATTCGAGATTTCCGCTAATTCCTTTTTCCAGACCAATACGAAACAGGCGGAAAAATTGTATGCCGTTGTCCTTTCCGGTGCAGCACTCACCGGTGAAGAAGTGGTGTATGACCTGTTCTGCGGGACTGGTTCGATTTCTCTGTTTTTAGCCCGCCAAGCCAAGGAGGTCTATGGTTTTGAACTGGTCCAATCGGCAGTCGAAGACGCGACCCGCAATGCCCTGACCAACCGGATAACCAATGCCCGTTTTTATTCTGCCCAGCTGGATTTTTATTTTCATAAAACCGATATCCTGAAAAAACTACCCAAACCGGATGTGGTTGTAATCGACCCTCCCCGGATGGGTATCCATGAAAAACTGGCCAGACAACTACCTGAAATGGGCGCCCAGCGTATTATCTATGTTTCTTGTAATCCCACTACCCAGGCCCGCGATTCGGTAATTGTTTTAGCAGGTGGTTATCGGCTGGAAAAAATGACGATAGTAGATATGTTTCCCCACACACCACATATCGAGACGGTGGCTGTTTTTATTAAAAATTGAATCAACTACCGATTGTACGAATCACATTAATTTTCGCAATATGATTAAAGATCTATCTGCTGTTCCGTTGATGGCGATTGAAATCAGGTTGTTAATAACCAGGCAGCCAAAAAGGATTAGTATACCGCTACCTGCTTGAGATGCTTCCCCTGACAAATGATGATCAGCCGGGCAAATTGTGGTTCAAAAGATTATGAAAAATTTGCTATTAATTATTTTCCGTATATTTGAGGTGTAATCTGTGGCTAAAGAGCAATTATTAAATCCATAAACTCATCCATATAATTTTATTGAAATACGTCGTAAATTTTAAGTTATGCGGAGATGGCTGCGATACATAATTCATAATCGGTTTATTCAGGTTGTTGGTGGTATTTTTATAGTTATGCTGATTGGCGGGCTGATATTAGGTCTGTTGGAACCGGGCGAGATTGCTGAAGGAGGCAATCCGTTCTGGTGGGCAATTGTTACCATGACAACTGTAGGTTACGGCGATTTTACGCCGGCGACTATAACCGGCCGCCTGTTTGCTGTTGTGGTTATGTTTGCCGGAATATCTTTGACGGCCCTGCTGACCGCTACCATTTCCTCAATTTTTGTAGCCCGTAAAATTCGGGAGGATAAAGGCTTGGAAAAATTAGATCTTAGTGAACATATCATTCTTTGTGGGTGGAATAAAACCGGTGAACAGATCGTCGATTCTATCCAGAATCTGGCTGGTTCTAAGCATCACCAACTGGTTTTGATTAATGATCTTGGAGAAGATGAAATTAACCGCCTGAAAAGTCGTTATAATAAAATAACGCTCTATTTTGTAGCCGGTGACTTTACCAGCGAGATAATTTTAGATCGGGCCAACCTGAAGGAAGCCGACACGGTGATGATTATTCCAAATCAAACCAATGAAGACGTCAGTAGTAACCCTGATGAAAAAACCATCTTTGCCACCCTGACCATCAAAGCAATGTCGGCCAATATCCGAGTAGTGGCCTATCTGAACAACCGTGAGAATTTGACCCACATCAAACGGGCCAACGTCGATGAAGTGGTTCTCAGTGATGATTTTGGGGCATTTATGGTCGCCGCTCATGTAATGGATCCTGGAATCCCCCAGGCTGTCAATACGCTGTTGGACAGCAAATCCAGTTCTCATTTTAAACGGGTGGATATCCCGAGCAAATTTATTAATAAACCATTCAACGATCTATTTGCTCATTTTCGTGAGGAAAACGACTGGATTTTGATTGGTGTATATTCTGAAGAGGAAAACCTGGGGATTGGTGAAATTCTATCCGCTGATTCATCGGCCCTGGATGCATTTATCGAACGCAAACTGAAGGAGGGGGGTATATCGCTCCAGGAGGAAAGCCGCGTATCTGTGGTAATTAATCCAGGCGCTGATTACCTGATCAATCCCAATGAACGGGCAATAATTATCCCCTGAGGGTAACATGAATACTATCGATATGAAAGAATTTACTTTATTCCAGGGACTCAGTGATGATGAGATTGCCGAGTTCAACGGCGTGACCCGCGTGATAAAGGTTACCGCTGGGGAAAATTTTATTACCGAAGGTGAAATTGGTGATTCGATCTTTTTTCTGTTGGAAGGTGAAGTCGAAGTCAACCAGGCCCTGACCCTGCCGATTGGAAAAGGCAATGTGGATAATCGTGAAAAGGCGATTATCAAGCTGTCCAGTGAATTTCGTCCTATGTTTGGCGAAATGTCCTTGTTCCACGACGAGGATCGCCGCTCCGCCAGCGTAAAGGCACTGACCGACTGCCGACTAGCTAAAATACTGAAAAGTGACTTATTTCGAATCTGCGGCGGGTATCCGGAGACCGGCTATAAGATAATGCACAATATGTGCGGTGTCCTGTGCGGCAAACTGGTTAAAGCAAACCGCAGTGTGTTAAAATTGACAACCGCCTTCAGCCTGGTTTTGGAACGCTGAATTTGAATCTGAAACATTGAAAATCTACTAATGACGACGCAATTAGAAAAAGTATACGATCCTAAGCAGGTGGAAGACCGCTGGTATGCCTACTGGTTGGAGAAGAATTATTTTCGGAGTTCGCCCAACCCGGACAAAAAACCGTATACGATAGTTATTCCACCGCCCAATGTAACCGGCATGTTGACCATGGGACATGTGTTGAATAACACCATGCAGGATATTCTGATTCGTAAGGCGCGGATGGCAGGCTATGAAGCCTGCTGGGTGCCCGGGACCGATCATGCCTCGATCGCAACCGAGACCAAGGTAGTTAAAATGCTGCAAGAGCGGGGGATTTCCAAGGACCAGCTTACCCGTGACGAATTTCTTAACCATGCCTGGGAATGGAAGGAAAAATTCGGCGGTATCATCATCCAGCAACTTAAAAAACTGGGCTGTTCCTGCGATTGGGAACGGGAACGTTTCACTATGGATGAAGGCTATACACGGGCAGTGCTGGAAGCTTTTGTGCGTTTGTATAATAAAGGTTTGATTTACCGCGGTCATCGCATGGTGAATTGGTGTCCCGTATCTAAATCAGCCATTTCCGATGAAGAAGTTCTATATCGTGAAGTACAGGGGAAGCTATGGTATTTCAAATACCCCGTGGCCGATGGTTCCGGTGAATTCATAACCGTTGCCACTACTCGACCCGAAACCATGCTGGGTGACACAGCCGTAGCGGTCAATCCTGAGGATCAGCGTTTCAAACATCTGATTGGAAAAACTCTGGAGCTGCCGCTTGTCGGTCGTAAAATCCCGGTAATTGCCGATCAGTTTGTGGATCCAGAATTTGGCACCGGTTGTGTGAAAGTTACTCCCGCCCACGACCCCAATGATTTCGCTATAGGCGAAACTCATGGTCTGGAATTCATTAATATTATGCAACAGGATGCTTCCCTGAATGATAACGTACCGGAGCAATATCGCGGCTTAACGCGAGAAGCAGCCCGGAAAGCGGTAGTGGCGGACCTGGAAGCGCTGGGTCTGATCGAGAAGATTGAAGATTACACCAACAAAGTCGGTTATTCAGAGCGCGGTAACGTACCGATCGAAAATTATATATCGGAACAGTGGTTCCTAAAAATGACTGAACTGGCCCAGCCCGCTATCGAAGCGGTCAAATCTGGGAAAATAAAATTTCACCCGGTCCACTGGACTAAAACCTATGACCACTGGCTCGGTAATATCAAAGACTGGTGCATTAGCCGCCAACTGTGGTGGGGGCATCGTATTCCGGTTTGGACGCACAACGAAACCGGCGAAATCTATGTGGCTGTTGATCCCCCCGCCGATGGGGAAAACTGGACGCAGGATCCGGATGTGCTGGATACCTGGGCCAGTTCCTGGTTATGGCCGTTCGGTATCCAGACCTGGCCGGAAGATTCAGAGGACTTGAATTATTATTATCCCACAAATACCCTGGTTACCGGCCCGGATATAATTTTCTTTTGGGTGGCACGGATGATAATTGCCGGACAGGAATTTCTGGGCGACATTCCCTTTAAAGATGTCTATTTCACCAGCATTCTGCGGGATGAACAAGGCCGCAAGTTCAGTAAATCACTGGGTAATTCACCCAATCCGTTCGACCTGTTTGAACAGTACGGCACCGATGCAGTACGTTTTGGAATCATGCTCATGGCGCCCCAGGGGCTGGATGTGTTATTTACTGCTTCGCGCCTGGAAGTGGGACGCAATTTCATGAACAAGCTGTGGAATGCCGCCCGCTTTGTACAAATGAATCTGGAGGGTGACGTTCCTGCTTTGGAAGAGGTTCAGTGGGACAAGCTGGCTTTACCGGAACGTTGGATTATTAGTCGATTGAACCATGCAATTACTAATCTAAATCGGCAAATGGATCGATTCCGATTCAATGAGGGCGCCAAGGTTATTTACGATTTCACCTGGAACGATTTTTGTGATTGGTATATCGAGATTGCCAAAACGCGCTTCTATGGCGACGATCCGGATCAGGCGCAAATTGCCAGAATAGTTGCGGTACATGTATTGAAAGGTATCCTGCGCTTATTACATCCTTATGCACCATTTATCACGGAGGAGTTATGGCAACACTTCCGCAATACCGGTGATCCGGACCTGATCGTTGCTCCCTGGCCGCAAGTTAGAGAAAGTCGAATCGATGATACGATTGAAGCGGATATGTCCGTTTTGCAAGAAGTGATAGTGGCTGTACGTACTATCCGCAGTCGTATGAATGTTCCACCGGCAAAACGGGCTGATCTGGTAATTCGTGGTCCTGAATCAGCCACAGGACGAATTGCCGGCCATGTGGGCGTCATCAAGGCTTTAGCTCGTTTGGAGGACGTAAATTTGGGCAACGATTTACCAAAGCCTGCTCATTCCGCCGCCACCGTAGTAGGAAAACTGGAACTTTTTGTACCCCTGGAGGATCTGATTGATCTGGGACTGGAGCGAGCCCGTTTGGAGAAACGCTACGCTGAATTGGAAGGCCACTTAACCGGAGTAAAAAATAAGTTAACTAATGAAAATTTTATTGACCGGGCGCCCCAGCAAGTAGTAGCTAGAGAGCGGCAAAAAATAGATGATTTTGCCCAAGAACTGGAAAAAATCAAATCAAATCTTGATATGTTGTTGTAATTAAAAGGTGAACATATGCGCTGTTTACAGTATTTGAACTCGATGAAAATTAGCCGAATTACATTGATTGGTATTGTTTTCATAACAGCATCAATTCCTTTATCTAGTCAATCAACTGATGCCACAATGACGCTTTATAAAGATGGCACAGCTTTGATCAAACAGCCCGTGGAATGGTCGATTCAAACCGGTATCACCAGAGTCAAACATGACATATTTCCCAGCGGTTTACTGGAGGATTCACCCTTTTTAACAATTGAGGGCGCTCGGGTCGGCTATCAGCGGCTGCACCGGGATGTGTTTTCCTGGGAGACTTATTTTGCCGAGCAGGTTGGTAAAGAAGTGGAATTACGCACCGTCAGCGGGGATGAAACGGAAGGGCTATTGCAGCAATTCAATTCCAATCGAGTTGTATTGCAACAAAAAAACAATTTGAAGCTGTTCGCGCGTAAACAGATTGAGTGGCTGACTGTTGAAGGTTCGGTTGAAGACCCTCAGTATAAACCTTATCTGAGCTGGGATTTATATTCACGAACTAACCAGACCGTTCACGGCAGCCTGATTTATTTAAGCAATGGATTTGCCTGGAATGCTATCTATCGACTGGTGTTGGATGCTGATACCACTCAGGCGGAATTAGTTACCGAAGCAGTGATCAGCAATCGCAGTAACCTGGATTTTTCTGATCTGGAACTGCAATTGGTAGAAGGTAATCTGCATCGGGTTGGACCTGGTAGCGGTTTGAGTAAAAGGGGTGGTTTGACCACCCAATTTGAAACAGCCAGGGCTTTTGATAGCGCTCCTGCTCAGCCGTTACGGGAGAGCCTGGGCGACTATCATATCTATTCCCTGCCGGAACGGATCGGTCTGAACGGGCAGGAAAGCGTAATTGTCCGGCTTTACAATCCGTCCCGGATCAATTATGTCAAGACCTATCTGTTTAAGAATTCGGAGCAAAGTAAGCGTGAAGAACCGCTGAGCGTAGAATATAAATTTGCTAATTCCGAGGAAAATGAATTAAATAAACCACTTCCGCAGGGCAAGGTAGAAATTTATCAGGTTACCCGCCGGGGTGGAATTGAATTCGTAGGAGAAGACCATATTAGACAAGTCCCCAAAGGTGAAGAAGTAGTGTTGATCGCCGGGCGTTCTTTTGACGTGATCGGTAAACGCAAGGTACTCAATTACGACCGACAGCGCAAGAGCGAACAGGCCACGATAGAATTAACTGTAACCAACACTCGGACAGAGGACATTTCTGTGCGATTAATTGAAACCATCCGGGGTGAATGGGTCATCCGGGATGAATCCAGCATGTATATAAAGGTTGATGCCAATACGATCTATTTTCCTTTAACCGTTCCAGCCGGTGAAACTACGCGCGTGACCTATACTTACCGAAAAGCCTGGAATTGATTAGTATTTGGATACCGATCACGCGCTTAACCTGAACACCACCGTCCAATATGTAAGAGGCGTGGGTCCAGCCCGAGCCAAAGCACTGGAAACGGTGGGCATCAATACGGTTGAAGATTTACTATATTATTTTCCTCGTCGCCACTTAGACCGTACCACAATCACACCAATAAAAGCGCTGCAACGCGATACGGTTGTCACTGCTGTGGGTACGGTACAAGTTTGCGGAGAACGTCGTGCCCGCCGCAGAAAATTTTATCATGCTATCATTACCGATGGCACCGGTCTGCTTAACCTGGTTTGGTTCAACGGCGGTAAGTATATCAATCAAGTTCTTAAAAAAGGTGTACGGATTGCCGTCAATGGGAAGGTGGAATTTTATCAGGGGCATCAAATTGTTCATCCTGAATTTGATATTTTGAATGAAGAAGATGATCCTCTGAATACGGGGGCTGTAATACCGCTTTACCCGCTCAACCAGGCCATGAAACAGGTCAAAATTGAAAATCGCGGTTTCAGACGAATTATTCATTCGGTTCTGAAGCAAATAGCCCTAATACCGGACTTATTCCCGGATAATTTTCTGAAACAGCAGGGACTGATCATCCGTGACGAAGCACTGCGGAGTATCCACTATGCTGTTGATGAAAAAATTCTGGCAAAAGCTGTTCACCGGTTGAAATTTGACGAACATATTTTTTTGCAATTGCTAATGGCCTTGAAAAAAGCCTGCTTGCGGACCGCAGGCGCCCCATCCATTTCAGCGACTGGAATACGATTTCAGAAAGTATACGAGCAACTGGAATTTGAGCTGACTGACGCTCAGAAACGCGTGCTGAAGGAAATCAGAAGTGATCTGGGCCAACCGGTAGCCATGAATCGTCTGTTGCAGGGGGATGTCGGTTCGGGGAAGACAATTATCGCAATGCTGTCGGCCGCTATTACCGTGGGGAATGGTTATCAGGTGGCGGTGATGGCTCCCACCGAGATCCTGGCCCACCAGCATTTCAAATCATTTAGCAGATATGCCGAAGCGGCGCGAATTACCTGTGCCTTGCTGGTCGGTAAACAGAAAGTTGCCGAACGCCGGAAAATACTGCCCGGTCTGAGTGAAGGACGGATCGATATTGTGATCGGGACCCACGCCCTGATCCAGCAGGAGGTCGCCTTTAAAAAGCTGGGTCTTGTTATCGTGGATGAACAACACCGCTTTGGTGTGATACAGCGCGGTGATCTGGTAGCAAAAGGATTGAACCCTCATTTTCTGGCCATGACTGCCACACCGATTCCGCGTACCCTGGCAATTACTTATCACGGTGATATGGATTTATCGATCATCGATGAGATGCCCGCTAATCGCCAGGCTATTTCCACCAAAGTCGTTGAAGCGGAACGCCTGCCCAAAGTATATCAATTTATCCGGGCTGAAGTAGCCCGGGGACGGCAATGCATAATCGTTTATCCACTGGTGGAAGAGACCGAAAAATCTGATCTGGCAGCCGCCCTGGAAGCATACGAAAATCTGGCCGGAACGGAATTCCTGGATTTACAAGTCGGTCTGCTTTACGGCCGGCTGAAGCAGGAAGAAAAAGACAGGATCATGGATGCCTTCGGGCGCAATGAATTACAGGTGCTGGTGGCTACCACAGTCATTGAAGTCGGTATCGATGTACCCAAAGCCACCGTGATGCTGGTGGAACACGCCGAGCGTTTCGGTCTGACCCAATTGCATCAATTACGGGGCCGGGTAGGCCGGGGCAGTGATAAGAGTTATTGCATTCTGGTGCGGCGAAAAATTACCGACCAGGCACAACGCCGTTTAGACACGCTGGAACGAACCAATGACGGTTTTGAAATTGCCGATGAGGATTTGAAGATGCGCGGTCCCGGCGAGTTCTATGGCGCCCGTCAGAGTGGTTTCGTAAAATATAAAATTGCTGATATGGTTACAGACGGTCCCATCATTCGGGCAGCCCGGAAAGCGGCTTTCAAGCTGGTGGCGGAGGATCCTCATCTGCGCAAACCGGAGCACGAAGCCCTCCGGCAACGCCTCATTAATGATTACCAGCAGATGCTGGATATGGTCAATATTACCTGAGCGGTATTTTTTGAATACGCCGACAATTATCGCCATTGCCGTCAGCCTGGCCCTGGATGCCTTCGCTGTTTCGCTTGTGGCCGGCGCCACGATCCGGCCCATTACCTACCGGCACGTTTTTCGCCTGGCCTGGCATTTCGGATTATTCCAATTCATGATGCCGATTATCGGCTGGCTGGTTGGAAACACCATGTTTGGCTATCTTGAGGCGCTTGATCATTGGATTGCTTTTGGTCTTTTAACAGCGATTGGCGGAAAGATGATCCGGGAATCATTCCAGGAAATACAAGAGTATACCAAGGATATCACCCGGGGCTGGACCTTGATCGGTTTATCGCTGGCCACCAGTATCGATGCCCTGGCAATCGGATTAACCCTGTCGGCAATTCAAGTGCGCATTTGGTATCCCAGCGTTGTTATTGGTGTTGTGGCGCTGGTGTTTTCGGTGGCTGGTATTTTTTTGGGTCGTAAAGCAGGTAAGTTACTGGGCAAAAAATTCGAATTACTTGGTGGCATTATTTTGATAGCAATTGGAATAAAAATCCTCATCAGTCATTTAAATTAAATGGCGTTATGAAGTCAAAACAGATGTACCCCCGGCCGAATATCATTCTGAGCCGCTGCCTGAATCGGGAAATCTATCGTTATGATGGCCAATTGATAGGGGACGATTTCATAGATCGATTACAGGATCATGTGAATTTCATTACCGTTTGTCCTGAAGTTGGAATCGGTCTAAGCACACCGCGGGACCCGCTGGTTCTGGTGGGAAACCCTGATTCTCCGTGTCTTGTGCAGCCAACTACCGGTCGGGATTTGACCAATGATTCGCAATCTTTTGCAACCGAATTTTTAGAACAGCTCGGGGATGTGGACGGATTTATTCTTAAACAACGTTCCCCGTCTTGTGGTAACCGGCAGGTCGAAATTTTCAGACAGATCGATGATAATAAACCAGCCTGGTATGGAAATGGCTTATTTACCGAAATCGCAAGGAATCAATATCCGCACATCCCGTTGATTGATGAAGAAAAACTGGCCGATTCAGCTCACCGTCACAGTTTTCTATCGGCTATCTTTACCAATGCTGGTCGCCGATTGTCAGGGGATGAGCTTTTAAGCGCTGATAGCCGACAAGCTGGAATAGAACCGGAAGCCCGGCTCTATCCTGCCATTTTACAGGCGCAGTGGCGGTCAGAAAAATCCTGCTAATTTTTAATCCGCGACAAAGAAAAGGATTGTAAGATAGGCTTATCCGGTTTTATGTTTTTGGGTTGTTATTGATACTAAATCTCATTTACATTGCAATTACATAAATAGTGACTCAAAAAAAAGAGACAGATTAATGAGAATTCCAACAGTTCCAATTACCGGTAGACCTGCTGTATTAATTCTAATACGAAAGGATCAAGATGTTTAAGCGAATAGTTATATTAATCAGTATTGTGGCCCTGTGCTGGCATTGCGTACCTGTCTCAGTCCCGGATTCCAGTACTATTAGCGCTAATGAGTTAAGGAAACACGTTACCTACCTGGCTGCCGATGAATTGGAAGGTCGGAAGCCCGGCACTGAGGGTGGCCGACAAGCGGCCGATTATATCCGGCAGCAATTCCGGTCTAATAATCTGGAACTGCTGGCCGAAGATGGATTTCAGCAGTTTCAAGTTATAACTGCTGTCAAAGCGGGAGAAAATAATCGGCTGACATTTAAGGATTTTACAGGCAGCTTGGGAGACGATTTTACAGTGCTGGCTTTTAGCGAGAATACTTCTCTCTCGGCGCCGGTTATTTGCGTTGGTTATGGCTTTGAGTTTGAAACTGACAGTATCATCCACCATGATTATAATGGAATTGATGTATCTGATCACTGGGTACTTGTTTTCCGTGGCGACCCTGACCTTGACAATCAGGATAGTCCCTATTTACCCTATGGTTCGTTGCGTAGCAAGGTACTGACAGCACGTGACCAAAAAGCAGCCGGTGTACTTTTTGTATCCGGAGTCGATTTTGATGAACAGGATGATTTAATTGATCTATACTATGACGGTGGACAGAAAACGGCCGGAATACCGGTAATTCAGATTAAACGGCAGGTTGCCGATTTGATCTTGTCGGATGCTTCTACTTCAGTGGCGGAATTGGAGCAGCAATTAAATCAGGCTGAACCGCTCAAACCGTTTTTAATTGACTTGCTTGTCAACGCGGTAACGGAGGTAATTAAAACAGAGGCTGAAACCCAAAATGTAGTTGCCGTTTTACCCGGTAGCGTCCCCTTATTTAAGGATGAATATGTGATTGTTGGTGCTCACTACGATCATCTTGGAATGGGGGGGCCAGGTTCCGGTTCCCGGCGACCTGACACCTTGGCAATCCACAACGGCGCTGACGATAATGCGTCGGGTACGGCGGCCTTGCTCGAGCTTGCCGAGCAGTTAAGCGTCCGCCGGCAGAACCTGAAACGAAGCATCCTTTTTATCAGTTTCGGCGCTGAGGAAATGGGCCTGCTGGGCTCCAAACATTTTACTGCTAATCCGCTGATTGATCTCAACCAGGTGACAGCCATGTTCAACCTGGATATGCTGGGGAATTATTACCCTGACTCGACGGCTTTGTCAATTGGTGGCACCGGCACGGCGGTGGGCTTGACCGATCTTGTCACCAAATATGCCAGTGCAGCGGGGATTCCAGTGAATCTCTCACCTGAAGGCTATGGACCGTCGGACCATGCTTCATTTTACATCAAAGATATCCCGGTTCTGTTCTTTTTCACCGGCGCTCATGATCGTTACCACACACCAGCCGATGATGCCCAGTTCTTAAGTTTTGGTGGCGAGGAGCAAGTTGTAAAATTAATCTCCGGTTTAATAAAAGATATGGTTAACAGCAGCGAAGAACTTGTTTTTCAGGAAGCCGGTCCCAAGACGCGCACATCCTACCGGCGGCGGTTTAAAGTAACGCTTGGAATTATGCCGGATCATGCCGCTGAAGGCATCACTGGTTTGCGCGTTGATGTGACAATCCCCGAGCGGCCGGCAGCCTTGGCAGGAATGAAAAAGGGTGATATTATCGTGGCGATGGAAGGAAAACCGGTCGGTGATATTTATGAATACATGCACCGTCTATCAGATTTCAAGGTCGGGCAACGTATCAGTGTGGAAGTGCTGCGCGGGGAAGAAAAAATCATTTTAATCGTCGAATTGTAGTGTTGTGTTAAGTGTGTAGTGTGCAAAAAGTCGCCGGAATTTTTGTTGATAACAAGTCGAATATTTTCAGTCCGCCAGCTGGCGGATTGAAATATTCAACGAAGTTTGCGGCGAAAAGAACTAGAT
>JABMQW010000130.1 GCA_013203115.1 Fidelibacterota bacterium | reverse complement strand
CGGGATCGAACCGGCACGAGGTTGCCCTCACTGGTTTTTGAGACGAGCGCGTCTACCAATTCCGCCACCCCGGCATTTATTAAAAAAAAGCAGTGCGTAAATTTCGAGAATCTGTTAATATATAGTCAATAATTTTGACTCAGTATAACACGTTGGAGGAAATATCATGGAAATAAGCACTATCACCGAACTGTTTTTAAGGTCTGTTGACAATCTGCCGGATCACCCGGCCTATTTTGATAAAGTCGATGGAGAATGGGTAAAAACGACCTATGCTGAAGCCGGACAAATTGTTGAGAACCTGGCTTTTGGCTTAGCTTCGCTCGGAGTAAAATCCAGTGACAAGGTTGCCGTTTTATCAGGCAACCAGTCCAAATGGGCACTCAGTGATTATGCCATTTCGGGGCTGGGAGCCGCAACAGTTACCGTTTATCCAACCCTGATATCGTCCCAGATTAAATACATTATAGAAAATTCCGATACAAAATTGATTTTTGTCGAAGATGAGGAACAGACTGCTAAAGTTATGGAATTCATCGATGATCTAACCGAACTTAAAACAGTGGTTGTCATGAATGACCAGACTTCGGATGATAAGCGCTTAATTGGATTCAGCGATCTGATCAAGACCGGCAGTGATTTCAAATCCAAAGCCGGATTTACTTTTAAAGAGCGGGCCTTGGCTGTAAAACCGGATGACCTGCTGACCCTGATCTACACCAGCGGGACAACCGGTGATCCTAAAGGAGTGATGCTTTCGCATAAAAATCTGGTATCCAATATAGTAAACGGGCGCAAGGCCATCAAAATTGATCATACCGATATTTTCCTGTCATTCTTACCGCTCAGTCACAGCTTCGAAAGAATGGTAGGTCATTTTACAGCTTTCTCGGCCAATAGTAAAGTCTACTTTGCTGAAAGCATTGATACTGTAGCCGAGAATATGCGCGAAGTGCATCCATCTGTGGTTGTGGCGGTACCGCGATTTTTTGAAAAAGTGCATGCAAAAGTCATCGATAAGGTAAGTAACGACCCGGCTATACGGCAAAAAATATTCCATTGGGCTTTGGGTGTCGGTAGAAAATCAGCACAATATTTGACACGTGGTTCTAAACCAACTGGATTTCTGGGGATGAAATTTGGGATAGCAGACAAACTGGTTTTCTCAAAATTGAAGGAACGGGTGGGTGGAAACCTACGTTTCTTTGTCTCCGGTGGTGCGCCCTTGTCCAAGGAGATTGGTGAATTCTTTGCCTCCGCCAATATCCCGATACTGGAAGGCTATGGATTGACTGAAACCAGTCCTGTAATCACCTGTAACCGAACTGAATTATATAAATTTGGTACGGTTGGTTGTACGATCGATGGTGTAGAGGTGAAAATTGCCGAGGATGGAGAAATTCTCTGCAAAGGTGACAATGTTATGCTGGGTTATTACAAAAATCCGGAAGCTACCACCGAAACTATTGATAATGATGGCTGGTTCCACACCGGTGATGTTGGTCATATGGATGATGAAAATTATCTGGTTATCACCGATCGGATCAAAAACCTGATAGTTACTTCCGGTGGAAAGAATATTGCTCCGGCGCAACTGGAAAATGCATTAGTAATGTCGAAATATATCGAGCAGTGTCTGGCTATCGGCGACCGGCGCAAATTCGTAAGTGCCCTGATCGTACCGGCTCAGGAGAATCTTACCGCCTGGGCTGAAACGCAGGGGCTCCCGAGTGACGATTATAAAGTATTATTGGCACATCCGCAGGTTACAGCATTATTTGAAGCGGAAGTTGAAAAGACAATGGAAGGGTTTGCCCGCTATGAAAAAATCAAGAAATTCGCCCTGTTGTCTGAACTGTGGACTATTTCCGGTGGTGAGATAACGCCTTCTCTTAAGGTAAAAAGGAAAGTGGTATTGGAGAAAAATGCTGACCAGGTTGAGGGGATTTATTCCTGAATATCAAACCGGATTACTTTATGAATTACTCTGATAAAAATATAGTAGTGTTGGGTTGCGGTTCCTGGGGAGGGACCGTAGCCCAATTACTGGCTGAAAATGAGTATAAACTTAAGGTATGGCATAAATTCCCCAACGAACTGGAAAGAATGGATAAGACCCGCCGCCACCCGTTTATCCCGGAACTGGTCTTTTCAGAAAATATAGAATTCACCGGTTCACTCGAATATGCGATAGCAGATACTGATTTAATTATCATTGCCGTTCCATCGCATATTGTTAGAACAATGATTAGTGAAATATCGGCCTATATTCCAACTGACGCCATTATTGTGAATCTATCGAAAGGAATCGAGAATGATTCGCTGATGACCATGAGCCAGGTTATCCATGCCAGCGGTGGAATCGAGTACGACCGGATCGTAACTCTTTCTGGTCCCAGTCATGCGGAAGAGGTGGCGCGTCAGGTTCCAACGACGCTTGTTGCTGCATCGAGTTCCATGGAGACCGCCCATTTGGTCCAGCACATTTTCGCTAATCATGTTATGCGCGTGTATACTAATAATGATATTCTCGGTGTGGAATTGGGTGGATCATTGAAAAATGTTATCGCGATTGCTTCCGGTATTTGTGATGGAATTGGTTTCGGTGATAACACCAAAGCAGCCCTCTTAACCCGCGGTATTGTTGAGATCACCAGACTGGGATTGAAAATGGGCGCCGAGCGTGAAACGTTTGCCGGTTTGAGCGGGATCGGTGACCTGATTGTTACCTGTCTGAGTAAACATAGCCGTAATCGCTATGTCGGTGAAGAAATTGGAAAAGGACGGTCACTCGATGAGATACTCAGCGAGATGAAAATGGTGGCGGAAGGGGTAAAAACCGCAACTTCAGTCCACCAGTTAGTTAAGAAGTACGAGGTAGAAATGCCTATTTCGGAAATTATGTATAAAGTATTATTTAAGGATTTGAATCCGGTTCAGGCGGTCCGTGCTTTAATGACCCGCGATTTGAAGGATGAAACAACCGGCTAAATCAATTTTACTGCTTTTCATACAACCGAATATAGAATTAATTTTAGGTTCTGCCCACATAGCTCAGATGGATAGAGCGACTGCCTCCTAAGCAGTAGGTCACAGGTTCGAATCCTGTTGTGGGTACGAATCTTAGCCGGTTCATTTAAGTAGCTTAAATGATAAACCGGCGTTATTGGACAATTAATAAAGATTCCTGGAAAGGAATGGAGCAATCATGCTGAAACCGAAAAAAAAGATAACGAAAAAAGAAATTAAACGCGACCCATTACTGGAAACTACCTTTAAAGCCCAGACCTATTTAAAGAAAAATCGTGCCAGTGTCACCAGAATTGCGATTGGTGTTGCAGTAGTTGTGATCATAGCGTATGTATTGATCGGGCAAAATCGTACTAGAAATACGGAAGCCCGCACCGCTTTTGGGAAAGCACTGGTCGCCTATGCCTCAAATGATCTGGATAATGCCCGTTTGCAGTTTGAATTTGTCAGTGATGAATATTCCGGTAAGAAACAGGGAGCAATGGCCGATTACTATCTTGGTAAAATTCTATATGATCAAAATGATTTTTCCGCTGCAAAATTAGCCCTGGAGGATTATATTAAAAGCTCCCAGGTTGAGCTGTTAACATCGAATGCTTTTATTATGCTTTCGGATATTTATGTAGGGGAAGGCGACCTTCAAACAAGCATTAAAATGGTAAAGAATGCCATTAAATCTGCATCCAATGTCAGCGCTAAAGCCGGCCAACAAATTATTCTGGCTGAATTGTTGCTGGGCAATGACCAGGCAACGGAGTCAATGAAGATAGTCGATCAGTTATTAACTGATGATACAATCCCGACCCTGGTCAAGAACCAAGCCGAGCAGTTAGCAGGTAAATTACTGGCTTTAGTGCCCCCCCAAACGTTTAAATAGAGCATATTTTACTTTTCCTGTAGTTCACGACAATCTTGGACAGGTTATCGAATTGATATATGCCTGTGATTTTTTTGAATGAATAACAATCAAAGTTGCGAATCATTTGTCCCAATAATGTAATATTGGGCATGTCTTGCCTCTTATTGTCAAATCAAAGTAAAGAAAAACCCTGTCAGCAAATTACTGGCAGGGTTTTTTCATCTTTTTCTACTATCGTTTTGGACAGGCCTGACTGGCTTTTTGAAGCATGATAAAGAACTTGGTAAAATAATAAATTACAAGTAAAATCGGGGCTGAAAAGTGGGTTGACAACACCCACTTTTGTGTTACTGAACGGAATGGAACAATTATCACAGACAATTAAAGATTTGTTGGCGGCCGAGCAGGCGGTGGTACTGGAAGTACGCGGTGATGGGTTAAACGCACCGATCAAAGTGGTTATCGATTCCGAAATACCCGTTTCCTTGGAAATGGTCACACATATTTCTAGACTTATCCGGGATGCGGAAGAAATGGAGCGGTTGTTCCCGGATGGATTTAAGCTCGAGGTGACGTCACCGGGAATCGGCGCGCCCCTTGAGCACCCGTTTCAGTACCGAAAGAATATTAACCGAACTATCAAATTAAAACTATCTGAAGATCAAGGTAGAGAGGAGTTGAAAGCCAAACTTACACGTGTTGAAGAAGCAGGTATATATATCAGTCGAAAAAGTAACCGAAATGAGTATATACCATTTGAACAAATTATCCAAGCCAATTTGATAATTTCCTTTAAAGATTAACGGAGGTTATTTTTGATTAACCGGGAATTAATTGATGTATTTTCCGAAATCGCCCGTGAAAAGAATGTTGAACGGTCGGAATTAGGTTCAATAATCGAACAGTTGTTCTTATATATCATCGAGAAGCAACGCGGTGATTCTGAGAACTGTAGTGTTATTGTGAATATCGACAAAGGTGAAATAGAGATTTATGCCGAACGTGAGATCGTTAACGAGGTTGAAGACCCCACCCATGAGATCGCCCTTTCTGAAGTACAAAAACTTGAACCGGATCTGGATGATCTGGGTATTGGCGAGGACTACATCGAAGTAATTGATCCCACCGTATTCGGACGTCGTTTGGTGGCAACCGCCAAACAGTTTTTTGCTCAAAGAATTCAGGACGTTGAGAAAAAATATATTTATGAAGATTATAATCAGCGTGTTGGTGAAATTATCATTGGTACCGTTCATCAGGTCCAAAAGGATAATATTTATATCAACATAGAACATGCCGAATTACATATGCCCAGACGAGAGCAAATCCAATCAGAACGATATCGCAGGGGAGATACAATTCGAGCGATAATTAAATCAGTAGATGTGACACCCAAGGGTCCGGATATTGTTGTTTCGCGGAGCAGTAACCAGTTTCTGTATAAGTTATTCGAGATGGAAGTACCGGAAATTGAGGATGGTATCATTGATATTACCACAATTACGCGTCAACCGGGAGAACGGGCGAAGATCATAGTCAAGTCTCAGGATCGCCGGATAGATGCCGTTGGTGCGTGTGTAGGAATGCGGGGTAGCCGTATCCAGGCAATTGTACGAGAATTAAATAATGAAAAGATTGATATCATCAACCACAGTGAACAACCGGAGATCCTGATCAGCCGGGCTTTATCACCAGCCAAACCGATTAACCTTTATATTGATGATGATCGGCGCTATTGCGCTGCCATCTTTGGTGACAACGATCTTGATACGGCCATTGGTAAAGGAGGCGTAAATATCAACCTGGCTGCACGAGTGACCGGTTACCGAATCGATGCTTACGGAAAAACAGAATATGAAAAACAGCAGAATGATCAAAATACGCTGCTTAAGAATATTCCTGATTTCCCAACAGATTTAGCCCAAGCATTATCTAAAGGTAATATCAACTCGGTATTTGAAGCACTCAACACAGATGAGGATATTCTGCTGGCAATTGAAGATGTTACCGCGGAAGCAGTAGAATTAATGTATGATGCGATCCAGAATTTCATCGAGCGTTCAGATGATAATGAAGACGAAATAGATATTGAATTTGACCTAGAGTCTCCCGATCCTGAACCGACCGAGATAAACAAAGAGCAGAATACATAAATTAAATGGCAAGCGATTGATGCGAATCTTCCAAATAGCAAAAGAATTAAATATCTCACACCAGGAGATAATGACGTTCCTGAAAAAAAACGGGGAAGCAATTTCCAGTCATATGTCTCCGGTAAATGAAGATGTTTATCATCAAATATTAGCTGAATTTGCCAAAGACAAGGAAGTCGTTGATCGCTATCGTAAGGATCAGGTCCGGCGAGAGATTCATGAGACCCGTTTAATGGAAGAGCAACGGTCTCATAAGCAGATGAAGATCCTTACGCTGGATGAACAACGCAAGATTGAAGAGGATGAGCGCAAGGAAAGTATTAGAAAAGCGGCGGCGGATAAAGTAGCCCGTTTAAAGGCTGAAGCTGAGGAGAAAGTTCGTAAAGAAGCGGAAGAAGTCAAGCGTCGAGCAGCGGAAGAAGCCAGGCAAGCAGCCAAGAAGGTAGCTGAGGAAAAAGCAGCTATCGAGAAACCGGCTAAAAAAGAGCGACTGCCCAAGACTGAGAAGATAGAAGCTCCCGATGCCACAGGTAAAAAACGTAAACTTCGCAAGATTAACCTTTCTGAAATCGAAGCACAAATCGGTACTACCGGACATAAGCCCAAAGCCAAGGATAAAAAGGATAAAGAAAAAGGCCGGCCGGTTAAGTCGACTGTTCGTGATGCGGTGCGCAGGACTATGGCTGGTATCGATGCTAAATCCAAGAAAAAATCCTATTCCAAGTCAAAAGCAGGTAGCAAAGAAGAAGTAGCGGAAAGCGCTGATATTGTCCTGAAAATTGCTGAATTCGCCAGTGTGGATGAATTATCCAAGATTTTTGGAATACGACCAAACGAGATTATTCAAAAGTGCTTTACGCTGGGTATATTAGCCACCATAAACCAGCGGCTGGACTGGGATACCATCGAAGTGTTGGCTGAAGAATTTGGTTACAAAACGGAACGAATTACTGAGATTGGGGAAGAATTATTTTCGCTGGAAGATACCGAAGATGATCTGAGTTTAGCACAGGATCGCTCACCGGTGGTTACTATAATGGGTCATGTTGATCATGGCAAAACATCGATATTGGATTATATACGCAATACCAATGTCGTGGCCGGTGAATCCGGTGGAATTACTCAACATATTGGCGCTTACAAAGTGGACATTGATTCCGGTAAACAGATTACTTTTCTGGATACACCCGGGCATGAAGCTTTTACCGCCATGCGCGCACGAGGTGCGCAAGTGACAGATATTGTTGTGTTGGTGGTAGCTGCCAATGATGGTGTCATGCCGCAAACAGTTGAGGCAATTAATCATGCCAAGGCTGCCAATGTTCCGATGGTCGTTGCGATAAATAAAATTGATTTAAATGTTATTGATATAGATCGTGTTAAACGAGAATTATCAGAACATAAAGTGCAAGTGGAAGACTGGGGTGGTAAAGTACAGTCGATTCCAATATCAGCTAAAACCGGCGAGGGGATTGAGGATCTTTTAACAGCCATCTTGATGGAAACCGATATGTTGGAATTGAAAGCCAACAGCCAGTGTCTTCCCAAGGGAACTGTTATTGAAGCACGTTTGGATAAAGGACACGGGCCGATTGCGACTGTTTTAATCCAAAAAGGTACGCTGGAAGTTGGTACTCCATTCATTTGCAATAATTATCCCGGAAAAGTACGAGCGATTCTGGACGAACGGGGGAAACGCATAAAAAATGCCGGACCTTCGGATGTAGTTCAGATATTAGGCTTTGGTCAGGTTCCGCAAGCCGCGGATATATTTGCCGGGGTAGAGAATGAACGGGATTTAAAAAGGATTGCTTCCGAGCGGCAACGCTTAAAACGTGAAATTGATCATAAAAAAATTACGACTCAATCCTTAGACCAGATTTCTGCGATGATTAAAGAAGGCAGTATCAAGCATTTACCATTGATTATCAAAGGTGATGTCGATGGTTCCATAGAAGCTTTAGCTCAGGCGCTGGAAAAACTTAACACTTCTGAAGTTGGAGTACTGACCAGACATAAGGCTGTAGGAATGGTTAGCGAATCGGATGTTTTACTGGCGTCTGCTTCAGGGGCTGTAATAATCGGCTTCCAGGTTCAGGTCAGTTCCAATGCAAAATTACTGGCTAATCAGGAAGGTGTTGAAATTCGAAATTATAGCGTGATCTATAACGTGGTGGAAGATATAAAATTGACCCTTGAAGGTCTGTTAGAACCCGATTTAATAGAAGAAATCATTGGGCGTGCACGGGTTCAGATCCAGTTTAAAATTCCCAATATTGGGAATATTGCCGGTTGTAAGGTCAGCGAAGGGATAATTAAAAGAAATGCCGAGGCGCGCCTGATACGGGATAATGAAGTCATCGGTACCGGTTTAATATCTTCATTGAAACGCTTTAAGGATGATGCCAAGGAAGTTAAAGAGGGACTGGAGTGTGGAATTGGATTGGATGGAATATCCAAATATAAAGAAGACGATATTATTGAATCCTTCGTAGTGAAGCAAATTAAGCGGAAACTTGAAACAAATTGAACTTAGCTACCCCTTACCGGCGACCGGATCGCGTTGCCCAACAGATTCTCCAGATTATTGGTGAAATTGCTTCCCGGAATATAGATTTATCAACTCTGGGGTTTGTTACGTTTACAAGTGTCCGGATTACCAGCGATTTGAAACAAGCCAAAGTATTTTTTAGTGTCATCCAACCCAAACCTGATTTTAAGGTGGTGACCCGTAAATTAAATCGTCTTAGTTCCGCTTTCAGGAAGTATTTGGGACCGGCATTACGCATTAAGTTTACTCCGGAACTGATATTCATCCATGACGAGTCTCTTGAATATTCTGAGAAAATGAATAGACTGCTATCGGATTTGAATCCTCCGCGTGACGAGAATGATTCTTAATATTTATAAACCCACCGGCTGGACCTCATTTGATGTGGTAAAAAAGGTCCGCAATATCATCCATGAGAAAAAAGTTGGCCATGCTGGTTCTCTGGATCCTTTTGCCGAGGGAGTGCTGGTAATTGGCACCGGAAAAGATACCAAACAATTGGCTACCGTGACTGCTTCCTTGAAGTCTTATGAAGCAGTATTGAAACTTGGTTGCGCTACCGCTACCCTCGATCCTACTGGTTCAGTGACCGAGAAAGCGGCAATTCCGGTATTATCAGCGAAAAGGATTGAAGAGGTATTACAATCCTTTCAAGGTGAACAAACTCAAATACCGCCAATGTATTCTGCCAAGAAAGTAGCCGGGCAACGGCTGTATAAGCTGGCTCGAAAAAATATCACGGTTGAACGTGAACCGGCTCAAATCATTATCCATACAATAGAATTATTAAGTTGGAAACCAGATACAATTGAATTTCGAGCGACCTGCAGCAAGGGTACCTATATAAGAGTACTGGGCGCCGATATTGCAGCCCGGTTAGGTACGGTTGGTCATTTAACCAAATTAGTGCGCACTCAAGTTGGAAAATATACTTTGGAAACTGCTCTAACTATCGAGGAACTGATAACCAAATGGAAATCTTCCGCAGCCTAGATTTAATTGAAAATCGGCCGGACTGCTATTTGACGATCGGTTCGTTCGACGGTTTGCACCGCGGGCACCAGGAAATTATCAAGAAAGTTGTGGCTTACGCTCATACCCATGACTCGCTGGCGGTGGTAATCAGTTTTGACCCGCATCCTCAACATGTATTGAATCCAGCTGGTGAACGTCTGCCGCTTTTGTTGAGTATCAGCAAAAAGCTAAAGATTATGGAACGGTTGAATGTTGATCAGGCTGTGGTTTTACCCTTTACAACCGAATTTTCCCGAATTACCGCCACCAAATTCCTGGAGAATATCATCCTGAATAAATTTAATCCAACTCGGGTTGTGATCGGTAATGATCACCATTTCGGATATGGACGTGAGGGATCGCCAGCTTTTATCAAGTCACAACTAAGCCCCAGAAGGATTGATGTTGAAGTCGTTGATCCGGTCCATGATGAGAATGTTATCATATCGAGTACTCATATCCGTGAACTGATTAAAGCCGGGTTTGTTCGTCGCGCTTCATTTGAGCTGGGCTGGGTGTACGGATTTGATGCAACAGTGGTAGCGGGAGTCGGGCGAGGACGGTCCTTGCTGTTTCCCACCGCTAACTTCATTCCGCTGGATCAAAATCAACTGCTCCCGGGGCAGGGAGTATATTTCACCAGGGGCAGACTTAATTCAAAAAATATCTATGGCATGTGTAATTTAGGGACTCGTCCAACCTTCGATGAGGGAGGTTTTGTCATGGAGGTGCACTTTTTTGAAAAGATAGATGAAGAGTTATACGGTCGTCAGATTACAGTCGAGTTTCTGGAACGTATTCGCGATGAAAAGAAATTTGATTCGGCCGAAGCATTGATTGAACAATTGGAAGAAGATAAACACAACTGTTTTGAGTTGTTAAGTAAATATAAGTAGGAGATGTTATGCCATTGAGCAGTGAAAAGAAAGTGGAATTGATTTCTAAACATGGCAGAAATGAAAAAGATACCGGTTCACCGGAATCACAAATTGCAATGTTAACCCAGCGTATTCGGGATTTGACGGAACATGTAAATATCCACAAAAAAGACCGCCATACCCGACGCGGACTGGTATTGCTGGTTGCAAAACGCAGAAAACTAATGAAATATCTGCGCCGGACCAACCCGCAATCTTATGTAAAAATATTAGATGATTTATCAATAAGAGGTTATAAATAAAGAAAATGATTAAACACGAAATTGAAATCGGTGGTCGCGTACTATCGATTCAAACCGGCCATGTGGCCAAACAGTCCTCCGGATCGGTCCTGGTGACCTACGGTGAGACTATGATCCTGGTAGCAGTGAATGCTGCCAAAGAATTACGGGAAGATATTGATTTTTTCCCGCTGCAGGTTGAATACCGGGAACGGTATTATGCCGGTGGTAAAATACCGGGTGGTTTTTTCAAGCGGGAAGGTCGTCCGACAGAGAAGGAAATCCTGACCTGCCGATTGACCGATCGTCCGATTCGGCCCCTGTTTCCCAAGGAATTCAAATACGAGACCCAGGTGATTATTACCGCTCTTTCCAGCGATGGTCAGAATTCACCGGATACATTAGCCGGTTTCGGCGCTTCTGCGGCTTTGATGTTATCGGACATTCCCTGGAATGGACCAATTTCCAGTGTTCGCGTGGGGCGGGTCAACGGTGAATTCATAATTAATCCGACCTTAAATCAGCTTCAGGAAAGCGATCTGGAAATCATATTGTCCGGGACGGACGAGTCGGTAATAATGGTGGAAGGCGAAGCTAAGGAGATTTCCGAAGATACCTTAATCCAGGCAATCGAATTTGGCCATCCTTTCATAAAAGCGCTGAATGAATTGCAGAAAAAGCTGATCGCTGACTGTGTTGTTAAAAAACGGCCAGTACCGGTTGTCGAAGAAAACGAAGCCTTACAAAAAACCGTTTCTGAGCTGACCGATGTGAAAGTTGCCGATGTTGTTGCCATCGAAGATAAAATGGAGCATTACGAAGCGCTCGATAATCTGATCAATACTACCATCGCGCAGTTGGCTGAGGAATATCCTGAATCAGATTCGGAAATCAAAGATTTGATACATGAACGGCATAAAGTTGTGATGCGGGATATCATCCTGACAAAAGGCCGGCGAATCGATGGTCGGGATACCAAAACGGTGCGTCCGATATCGATTGAACCGGGCTTTTTACCGCGGACACACGGCTCAGCGTTGTTCACCCGTGGTGAAACGCAGGCTTTGGTCACGGTGACGCTCGGTACCAAACGCGATGAGCAGATCATCGATGATATCGACCGAGATTTTACCAAACGTTATATGCTGCATTATAATTTTCCGGCCTTTTGTGTCGGCGAAGTGCGCCGTATTATGGGCGTCAGCAGACGCGAGGTCGGCCACGGCAACCTGGCTGAACGGGCTTTGAAACCATTGATACCAACGGCTGAAGATTTTCCCTATACCGTACGAATTGTCTCGGATATTTTCGAATCCAACGGTTCATCATCAATGGCATCGGTCTGTGGTGGTTCGCTGGCCCTGATGGATGCTGGTGCTCCGGTACGTGAGCATGTGGCCGGTATTGCCATGGGATTGATCGTCGAGGGTGACAAACATGCCATCCTGACCGATATCCTCGGTACCGAGGATCATCTGGGTGACATGGACTTTAAAGTCGCCGGTACATCCAAGGGTATCACCGCCATTCAGCTTGATCTTAAAATCGAAGGTCTGAGTTTCGAACTGATGCGAGAAGCTTTGGAACAGGCTCGCGAGGGCCGTTTGTTCATTCTTGATAAAATGAACGAAGTACTGCCGGAATCCCGCAGCGAATTATCACCGTATGCACCGAAGATTTTGATGCTTCAAATAAATCCGGAAAAGATTGGATTGTTGATAGGTCCCGGTGGAAAAACAATCAAACGTATCATTGCCGATACGGAGTGCGGAATTGACGTTGATGATGATGGTAAAGTGGTCGTTTCCGGGACTGATACCGAAAAATGCCGTGATGCCATTGAAATGGTCAAGGCGATTACATTTGATCCGGAAGTCGGTAAAGAATATGACGGCATCATCACCAGGTTGATGACTTTCGGAGCCTTTGTTGAATACGCACCGGGGCGTGAAGGTCTGATTCACATCTCAGAATTAGAGTGGAGACGCGTTGAGCAAGTGTCCGATGTTGTTAAATCGGGTGATAAAATCCGTGTTAAGTTGATTAAAGTTGATGATCAGGGACGTTATGATTTCAGTCGTAAGGCGACATTACCCAAGCCGGAAGGTTATGTTGAACCGCAACGCCGTGAACGTCCGCCTCGGCGTGATGGTGGTCATCAGCGTCCATTTAAGAAAAGGCGATTTTAACCCTAAGAAGAAGGGGGTACCAGATGATAATTGGTGTACCAAAAGAGATCAAGAATAATGAATTCCGCGTGGCGCTCACTCCTCATGGTGTGCTGGAACTGACCAACCAAGACCATACGGTCATTATCGAACGGAACGCCGGAGTTGAGAGCGGCTTCTCCAACGATTCTTATCTTGAAGTTGGCTGCCAGATCGTCGATACAGCCAAAGAAGTATTTGATGCGGTTGAGATGATCGTAAAGGTCAAGGAACCACAACCGGTGGAAATTGCCATGTGCCGGCCGGATTTGACCATGTTCACCTATTTTCATTTTGCCGCAGAGGAAAAACTGACACGCGATTTTCTCGCAACCGGTGCTACGGCAATTGCCTATGAAACGATCATGCTGGAAGATGGCAGTCTGCCATTACTGGTCCCAATGAGCGAAGTGGCCGGCCGGATGGCTGCTCAGGAAGGGGCTAAATATTTAGAAAGGGCGCTCGGTGGCAGCGGTATCCTGCTCGGTGGTGTTCCGGGGGTCAAACCAGCTACCGTAACCATTCTCGGTGGGGGCATCGTTGGGACCAATGCAGCCCAGATTGCCGCCGGTCTTGGTGCGGATGTTTACATTCTCGATACCAACCTGCCGCGTCTGCGATACTTAGATGAAGTAATGCCCAAAAACGTACATACTTTATTCAGTAATAAATTCAATCTGAATGAATTATTGCCCCAGACGGATCTGTTAATTGGCGCCGTTCTTATCGTAGGCGCTAAAGCACCTAAGCTTGTGACATACGACATGTTGAAATTGATGAAACCACGCAGTGTTATCGTGGATGTATCCGTCGATCAGGGGGGCTGTGTCGAAACCTGTAAACCTACAACCCACGCCGATCCCACTTTTGTGGTTGAAGGGGTGCTGCATTATTGTGTGGCTAATATGCCAGGCGCGGTACCATTCACATCAACAATTGCCTTAACCAATGCCACCATTCCTTACACATTAAAATTGGCTAATCAAGGTCCGATTCAGGCTCTGAAATCCGATGCGGCTTTACTGCAAGGATTAAATACCTATAAGTATCAGATCACCCATAAAGGTGTGGCTGATGCTTTTGGAATGGAATATATAAACCCGGCAAAAGCTTTAGAAGCATAAGCAGAACGTTCTTTGACAAAAGGCTTGTATTGATGCCCGTTAGGGTTTTAATATCAAGTGTTGCTTTAAATCCAGATATTGATATGGTTCCGTGGAACAGAGTATAAAAAAACTGTATTACTCAATCAGTGAGGTGAGTGAAATTACTGGCCTCAAACCCTATGTATTAAGGTACTGGGAAACTGAGTTCAAGCAGTTAGCGCCACCGAAGAATCGGGCCGGGAACCGGACTTACCGGCAGAAGGACATTGAATTGATTCAGCAGTTGAAGCAATTGTTACACGTGGAGAAATTCACCATCGAAGGGGCCCGTAAAAAGCTAACTGAGAAACCTGAAAAGATCGAAACAGCGACCGAAGAAGAACAGCCAATACTATCGGAAGCAGTAGCAGATGAGAATTCTACCGAAGAGAACAAGCGTCGCAAAAAGATGTTAAGTTATATCCGCCAGGAACTGGAGTCGATGTTGGAGGTTTTGCAACGATAAATCGGGATAAACTACACCAGTGATAATGAGTTTAGTTAAGTCATATTTCTTGGAAGAATAAAGTTATTTAAAATTACAAGTTTTCGGAGCGTGGCGTAGTCCGGCAGCGCACCTGAATGGGGTTCAGGGGGTCGCGAGTTCAAATCTCGCCGCTCCGACAAGAGGAATAAAGCCTTGTTATTCGTTGAATAGCAAGGCTTTTACTTTGTTTATTTGCTGTTGGTTGTCGACGGAGCATTATACTGATTATAGCTAAGGTCTTACCGAAATTGACCGTTTTTGACCGTTTTGGGTTGAATCCCGGATACCGATTTGCGGATACCGGATGATGTGCCTGAACTTTTGGTGCTGTGCGTCGTTTAAATCTTTCGGACACTTCAGCTAAAAAGTTAAGGTGTACTTTTGACATTTAGAGTACCGGGTAATTTACCTGGTTTATTGATTTGATGCCCATGTTTTGGGCATATCTCATTTTCAGTGTTTGTTGTTTGTTTTTCTGTCTTTCAGACTGGACTTGTTTGTACCTGCCAAAGTAGACATCAGCCGGTGTACAGTTATCCAGTGATTCGTGATAGCGATGATTGTTGTAGTTATCAACGAACTGCCCAATAGCCAGTTTCAGTTCACCTGGCATATAGTAGTTGTTTAGCAGTATCACATTTTTCATCGTCTGATGGTATCGTTCGATCTTACCTTGAGTCTGTGGGTGATAGGGCGCTCCCCGGGTATGATCCATCTGGTTGTCCTTCAGATATTCTTTCAACTCCTTGGATAAATAACAGGGGCCATTGTCTGAGAGTAACCGGGAACGATGTCGGACTTTAACCCGTTCCAGATCTGTTTTTGCCAAGGCCAGGTCCAAAGTCTCCTGGACATCATAGGCGCTCATCGAAGTAAATAACAACCAGGCCAGTATGTATCTGGAATAATCATCCAGCACCGTTGACAGATAATACCAGCCCCAGCCAACTACCTTTAGGTAGGTAAAATCAGTTTGCCATAGTTCATTGATTGCTTTGGTAGGATGTCTGAACTTATCAGCTGCTGAGATTACAATATAGTGAGGACTGGTAATCAGATCATGTGGCTTTAGAATACGGTATACACTGGTCTCAGAGATATAGTATTTCTCTGTATCGGTAATGTACCAGGCTAACTCCCGGGGTGATTTATCGGTGTGTTCAAGAGCAATATCAACAACTTCCTGCTTGATCTCATCTGGTATCTTATTCCAGAACCGTTTGGGCCCCTTAGAACGATCCTTGAGTCCATCATAACCATCATTGAGATATCGACGGTACCAGTCATAGAATGTACTCCTGGGGACACCAAGTTCCGCCATGGTCCGCTTGGCCGGCAGGTGAGACTCTTCCACTGTCCTGATGATCTCATATTTCTCAGCTTGGGTGTAACGCATCATTCGTCCCAGTCTACCCTCTGCCCATGCGATCTTTTTTTTAGCACTGAATGCTCCAAGGCCAGGTCTGCCACCAGCTGTTTCAGATGCATGTTCTCCTGACGGATTTCTTTCACTTCATCGGTACCAGCCTCACGCATCGTATCGCCCATCAGACGCTTTTTACCGGCTTCCAAAAAGGCACGGCTCCATTTATAGTACATATTCTGATGGATACCTTCTCGACGGCAAATCTCTGCAATGCTGTCTTCACCACGAAGACCGTCTAAAATTATCCTGATCTTCTCTTCAGCTGAGTACTTCCGTCTTGTGTTTCTTTTTATCTCCCGGACTGTCTTTTCGGAACTTCCTTTTGGGGTCATTTTTTATCCTTTCATTCATCGGTAATTTACCCAAAAGTACCACCTTAGCTTTTACATCATATTAGTCCGGCTGATTAAAAACCCACACATTTATAAATTAATTGAAAAAAGTAATGACAACTGTATTTTAGTATTTCAATACATGTAAATATTGTAATTACAATTTTAATTACTTCTATTATTTAATCCGTTTTGAATCCCTTTTAATATTCTTTATTTCTCACAATATTAAGAGTACTTTAGGTCGTCTCACAGTACGATATTTGATTATTTATTAAACCATTTTTTCATAGGAGGCCATTGATGAAAGACCGATTAATTGAATTCGTTTCAAGTATAAAGAAGATATCTGACATAAACTCTTATGATGAAGAAGCCACCAAAACAACCATAATATTAAACCTGTTGTCACAGCTTGGCTGGAATATTTTCAATAGGGATGAAGTATTCCCGGAATATGCTGTCCAATCTAAAAAAGTGGACTATGCATTAAGATTCCAAAACAATAATATGGTTTTCATTGAGGCCAAAAGAATAAAGGAAGATTTGGACAATCACCAAAAACAAATTCTTCAGTATTCTTTTCAAGAGGGGGTAAAATTCGCTATATTGACCAATGGAATAACATGGTGGTTTTATCTTCCCCTACTTGATAAAAGTTGGGAGCAAAGAAAATTTTATACTATAGAGTTATTTGAACAAGAACCAGGAGAAATAGCAGAAAAATTCATCGCCTTTTTAGCAAAAGAAAATATTATTAGTGGCAAATCATATGAAGCCGCAAAATCAATTTACGAAAGCAAACAAAGGATTAGAATTATAAAGGAAACTCTCCCCAAAGCATGGGATAAAATAATTAATGATCCAGATGAGATACTGATTGCTTTAATAGCCGAAACGGTTGAAAATAAGTGTGGTTCAAAACCCTCTGACGCAATAGTCCAAAATTTCATTAAAGATTTTGTAATAACCCGCCAAATACCAATCATTAAGCGAACCGTTCGCCAAAGGAAGTCACCAGTAAAAAAAGAAGTGGTTAAAATGAATAATTCGCTCAGTGATTTAGAAGGTATAGAAGTATATCATATAAGTAGAAAAATTAAGGCGAGCGGTATTATTACAAATGGAGGAATTATAGTATTAAAAGGATCAGAAGCATCAGCTACTATTTTACCGAGCCTAAGGTATCCAGAATTAAGAAAAGAAATAATTAAAAAGGGGATTTTAGTCAAAAATAATTCTAAAATGGTTTTTTCAGAAGATTTTATTTTTGAATCTCCATCATCCGCTTCCGGGGTTATTTGTGGAAGTTCAAGAAACGGAAGGGATGATTGGAAGGATTCAAATGGAAATTCAATAAATGATTTACTCACAAAGTGATCTACCTTCGTGAAAGTTGCACCAATGTTTAAGTAATGGATCATTATGGGCACTATCATTTTATGAATCTTGGCCAATAATTTGTATAACTAGACCTAAAAAACCATTGGATTAAATCAGACAATAAGGTGAAAAAGTTAATTGATAATTTTAGCCAAAGAGGTGACTGGTGGCTTCCAGAAAATCCAAAAGAAATTGTAAGTGGTAGGATTAATTACAATCCATCAAAGGGGATTAAATTATATTTAGATGGTTTTCTTTATGATCCAGGTGAACAAGGCAGAGAAAACTCCATTATTCACGGTATAATACATACCGGTGAATATTGCACTCTTTTTAACTGCTTTTATACTAATTGGACAATATCTGGTGAAACAAAACATGCAGAAATACAGGCCTATGAAGCACTTTTTGGAATTCACACTTTAATTGATCCAAAGTTCGAGTCGGTAAGAATCTACAGTTCTGGTTTGACTGATTGGGTTCAAAGAAAGAGAATTTTTGTTAAGTCAGTACAATCTACTACTATTATTACTAAAACAAATCTAAAGCCTCTTAAGTATTCCATTCCAAATCAAGGTCTAATTGTTAAAATTGAATCATTATCAACAGAGTCTATTAGTTGGAAACATATTGATATAAAATTCAAAGAATGTTTGGTCATAAAACCATATAAAAATCAAGACAAAAAGTGGTATAGGAATAAAGTTAATGAAATCGTCCAATTATTCACCTTACTGATTAATCGAAAAATAATTATTGAAGCAGAGTGGTTTCAAAAAAGGAAAAGAATTAGAGGTCAGAATAAATTTCGACTATTTTTCATTGATCATTTAATTCAATTATCTGGTATCTTTTCTAAGACTGAAGATCATCAAATAAGAACTGAATTTATTCCTTTTAAAAAGGTTGAAAAGCAGTTTGATATTATCATTGCAAATTGGTTTAAAAAATATGCCAAAATAAAAGCCGTCATGGATCAATATATGGCAGCATTTTATGGGGCAGATATAGGATATGAGTTGAAGTTTTTAAGTTCTGTGCGTGCCCTTGAAGCTTTTCACAGATCTTTTTTTAAAGGGAAATATTTATCAGATACAGAATACGATGTAATCAGAAAACAAATACAAAATTCGATCCCCAAAATACACAATGACCATAAAGAAGCATTAAAAAGTCGAATATATTATGGTAATGAATATTCATTAAGGAAAAGACTAAAGGAAATATTAGATTCAATTTATGATCCGCTGATGGATTTATTAATTGATAATAAAAGGCATTTCATTGATAATATTGTGAATACAAGAAATTGCTTAATTCACGAAGACGAAAGTTTAAAACAGCAGTGTCTTTCTTTCGGTAACATAATAATAGCTACCCATAAACTAAAGGCAATTATTGTTTATCTTATATTGATAGAAATTGGGATTAATAAAGTTGATGTTTTTACGGCAATTCAATCTCACAAGGCTGATTTTATAATATATGAAGTAGAAATTTTTGAATAATAATTGTCATAAATTAAAAAGAAATCCAGAGAAACTTCTGTCTCAAAATGGTCACATTTCCTTCTAAGTCCACATATTGCTGATAGTTGCCTAGTTTCGATTCCCAGGCGTTCCCGCTAGACTTAAATTTCTATTATACAGTAACTTAGTTTGTAAATGCCTGATTTTTCTTATTGTTTATCAGTGTTGTTTCGTGCTTTTTCGTGTTGATTTGTGATCCTGATGCGGGCACATACTGGTCACATTGTGATTTTGTTGTGTAAATTTCAGTTCCCAATGTGAGTATTAATTAGTATGAGGGCGGGGGGAAGGATATAAATTGGTAATAACCATTAGCATCAAGGACTTTTCATGGGACTTTTTAGAAAATTGTTTAATAGTAAGTCTAACAATTGGCTATTTGAAACTATTGCTTCAATTATAGCAATTACTCATTCTACATGTGTTGTTGGTGAAGAAATGAAACACCCCCAAAAACAGAAAATTATTCTATGCTATTATTTTGGATTTATTGATTTTATTGGACAAATGCACGGTTTCAATAAAGATGATATTTTAGAAGTTTTTGGACAAGTATTAAAGGACATCTTAAAAATTACCGGTACTGATTATAATGTATCTATTGCAATTGTTATGGCAGGGACACAAGATACCGAGGGCCGCTATTATATGAAAACTGGTGCCGATGCATTAGCGGATTTTTTAGATAGAAATACTCCTACTGCAAGTATGCCATTAATCGGTCTGCTGAGTGAGTTTGAGTGATGATATACATTGCGAATATTGTTACAAGATGCATGATCGTATTAATTAATTGAAATTATGTTAAATGTGAGAATAAAATATATCAGATATTATGATAATAATTATATTGAATTATAATATGAATAAAGAGGCATAAAAAATAAAAATGCAGGGGAATTATATGAATTTCAAAACAGTAAGACTTATTGCATCTGGATTATTATTAATAGCACTGCTTGATCTACCTTATGGTTATTACACTTTATTAAGAATTATTATTTGTATTTTAGCTGGATATACAGCATATGTAGCTTATGAATCAGAAAAAATTCCCTGGGTATGGATATTTGGATTAATAGCAATACTCTTCAATCCTGTAATTCCAATTTATCTTGATAGGGAAACTTGGGCTGTAATTGATATAATAGTAGCGTTAGTATTTGCAGTATCTATAACACAAATAAAATCTATTGAATAAAGTCATCTTACAGCTCTAAACGGAAGATTCCTCCACTCAATAGTTATATCAAAAAAGTAAATCTCCGCTCATATACGGCTGATTAGAAGCACTATATTGAATTCTAATTATTACTCTTCAAGGGATGGTAGCTAGTTGACATATTGTCTTGCCAATTCAATGTTGGGATGGGTGTAAATCTGTACTGATCACAGTGTTATGGCAAAATGTGAATAATGATTCGACTCGTAGAGAACATTCGCCTCATTTGAGCCTTATTAGCTCGTTAAACCCTGCAATATAGGAGAATCCTTTGGGCTCATAACCCGAAGGTCGTTTTTTAT
>JABMQW010000013.1 GCA_013203115.1 Fidelibacterota bacterium | reverse complement strand
GTTTAAAATGGTCCAGTTGAATGTCGAATACCGGATCAAGAGTGGTTATTTTGTACCGCGTTTCTTTGACCAGTCTTATGATATTTCACGCGTGATCCCGACTAAAAATTCCCAAGGTGAAACGGAGATATATACCAAAGATATGTTAGTTTTAACCGATAGTACCAGCCTGTCCGGCTACTTCGGGTCCGCCGGCTGGGATATCTTTGGCTTTGCCAATGTTTCCGCTTCCTACGCCAATATGAAGTCGGAGACCGCTACTGTGCGCAGCTTTACCGCGGTGGTTGGACTGAACACCGACTGGAT
This sequence comes from Fidelibacterota bacterium, assembly GCA_013203115.1. Taxonomy (GTDB): domain Bacteria; phylum Fidelibacterota; class Marinisomatia; order Marinisomatales; family TCS56; genus JABMQW01. Next base: position 2,271 of record JABMQW010000013.1, on the reverse strand, counting down.
CCCCAAATTGAGCCAGGCCGCCGCCTACTATATCAGAAATAATGATGCCAATCCATTTGATTTCAATAATCCATCAGTCAACACCATATTTGGTTATCAACTGGGTTATGAGATTAGTTCGGGGGTCAGCTTGATCTGGAATTTCAGTCAGTTCTACCGCGATACCGGCGATGGGTTAAAACCGGTCCGGCAGACCACGATTGAGACGGCGTTTAATTTTTAGCTGATTTTAAGTCGGATCACGATGCTAGTGTTGATCAGGGGCACGTTTTGACGTGCCCCTGATTGTATTCTTCCTTTTAATTTGATTTAGCGATAAATTACTTACAATCAGTTAGACGTGAACTTCCTCACGTTGCCAGTTATCTGGGGCACTTAATTTCCAACGAGCGTGTTTTCAAGAATTAATAACTATTCTGCGGAGGACCGACTTTAATGATGGCGAAAAAATATATAATCCGTTTTTTGGGAGTGATTTTATTTCTTCAAATAGTCGGCGCTGTGCCGATTGCCCGGGTTATCAAGGTCAGTGGTACGGTAAAATTGAAAAAAGTAGCGGCCGATGATTTTAATCTGATGCTCAAGCCTGGATTAGGGATCAGCAATGGCGATATTGTTCGGGTTGAAACGGCCAGTTTCGCAGTGGTAATGTACCTCGATGATAAATCCGTCATAAAGATGAAGGAGAATACTCAATTCCAGTTCGTTGACACGGAGAATACCCGCACGATCGATATTGAAATTGGTACGATCATCAATGATATCAATAAGGAAAACCGGACTAAAACCTTTCGAGTCCAAACGCCCACGTCAGTTGCGTCTGTGAAAGGCACTATCTTCGCTGCCATTGTGGATGCTAGTGGGATCGATCAGTTTTATGGGCAGAAGGGTATCTTCGAGGTTTTTAATCTGGTCAGCGGTCAGACTGTGCAGGTTGGTCCGGGACAGAAAGCATTATCGAGTCCGAATGGAAATGTAATTTCCGCACCGGCAGCGCCAACCGAATTTCCCATCGATCCTGATCCTGCTGCCGGAACCGGGGAGTTGGAACAGTTGATTGAACAGTATTCCCCGGCGCCGGGCGAAGCGATCCCGGAAGAATTTCCCCAGGAAACATTGCCGGAAGAAGCACCGCGTCCTGAGCCGGAAACCGGTCCCGAAACGCCGGATGCCGACGCCCCACAATCTTCAGCTCGATCAGCGCCGTCGAAGCCATTTGGTATGGGCTTTGGCGTCGGTTCAGTTACGATTGATGGAATTGTATATAATCAGTTAGCTTTCAGACCCGAACTGAAATTCGGGAAACTAGGTCTGGGTTTTGATCTGGTTATTTACCTCGATAATGAAGGTAAGATCCGACCGGAAGAATGGGATGAAGCGGCTGATATTGTGGATAAATTTCTCTATGTCCGCTGGGCTGATAAAGGTGACACGTTCTGGTTCAAACTGGGCGCCCTTGAGAATGTAACTTTGGGGTACGGCGGCCTTCTCAGTGGATATTCTAATATGATGGAATTTCCTACTGTGCGCCAGATAGGTGTTAACGGCGGATTTGGTTTTGGGTCATTCGGTGTGGAAGTATTTCTGTCAAATGTGAAGGATTTTTCCCGTGGCGGGACCTTATTAGGTCTACGCAGTTCATATACAGTCTCCAGGAAATTCCCCCTGACGTTCGGCGCCAATTTAGTGATGGATATGAATCAATTCTCCGGTCTGGTGGATAGCGATGATGATAGCTACCCCGATGCCTTCGATGATTATCCCGATGACAAGCAATTCTGGAACGATACCGATGGCGATGGAATTCCCGATCCCCATACCGGGACTGATTCCACATTGTGGGATACTGATTCCGATGATGACAGAATTTTCGATGAATGGATCGGAGGTAATGATACGGATGTTGTTTTAAAGAGCGAACCGTTCAGCACTCAAAAGAGCCAGGCTCAGGCCATCGGTTATGGTCTCGATATCGGTTATCCCATCCTCAAATCCAAGCTGGCTCAGCTAACGATCTTTGCGGAGTACAACCACCTGAGTTTCCCAGCAGACGGCGACCCAGGAAGCGCCTTTTACCGACCGGAGGCAAGATCAGGTGACGGGATTACAATCCCGGGTCTCCAGGCAACCTTGTTCAGGATGATTAATATCAGTCTTGAATACAGAATTAAGTCAGGCTTCTTCGTACCACGCTTTTTTGATCAATCCTACGACATAACGCGGGTCGTTCCGGTTAATGACGGATTATCGACAATCATTCGGACCAAGGAT
>JABMQW010000129.1 GCA_013203115.1 Fidelibacterota bacterium | reverse complement strand
GGCAGGTAGCAACACTCCTTCATTTTTGGACGATGCTTCACGCATTCATCCACGGGCAAAGCCCGTGGTTTTCTGCCTAGGCGGATAACACTGAAGAGTTAGATGGTATTTATCTACTGAGTCCGGTCATCCGTATCAATCAAATCCAGAATAAAAGCATACTCAAAGGCAATTTCTTTCAGGTAGTCAAACCGGCCGGAGGCGCCATGATGGCCGGCGCCCATGTTGGTTTTTAATAAAAGCCGGTTATTATCGGTCTTGGTTGCCCGGAGTTTAGCCGCCCATTTGGCCGGCTCCCAGTACTGAACCCGGGGGTCGTTTAATCCGGCGGTGATCAGTAGATTGGGATATTCTTTGGCTTCCACATTATCGTAGGGCGAATAACCTTTCATATACCAGTAGCTTTCTTCATCTTTGGGATTGCCCCATTCATCGAATTCGATCACTGTCAGCGGAATTGACTCATCGAGCATGGTGGTGACCGCATCTACAAACGGAACATCGGCGATCACGACGTTGAAGAGCTCAGGTCGTATATTTACAACTGCACCCACCAATAACCCCCCGGCGCTACCGCCAACAGCCGTCAGTTGTTCCGGGCTGGTATATTTCTTTTCTACCAGATATTCGGCACAAGCAATAAAATCAGTAAAAGTGTTGCGTTTATTCAGGAGTTTACCATCCTCGTACCAACCGCGGCCAAGATAACTGCTGCCCCGAATATGGGCGATTGCATAGACGAATCCCCGGTCGATTAAACTGAAACGGTATGATTTGAACTTGGGGTCGGTATTTGATCCATACGATCCATAACCATACAGATAAACCGGATTTTCACCATTGCGGATCATACCGGTACGGTAGACAATCGAGATTGGAATTTCCCGTCCGTCTTCAGCCGTAGCAAAGATGCGGGCGGTTTCATAGTCAGCCGGGTCATAACCACCAAGGATTTCATCCTGCTTTTTCAATTCCCGTTCCCTGGTTACCAAATTGTAATCATAGACCGAATTAGGTGTAATAAATGAGGAGTAGGTGAAGCGCAGAAAATTGGAATTGAAATCAGGATTTTCATCCAAGGATATTTTATAGGTCGCCTCAGGAAATTCTATAAAGTATTGATCATTTACTGTTAGATTATGTACCAGAATCTTCCGCAAACCAAAATCCCGCTCAACTACGATCAAAAAATCTTTAAAGATATCAATTTCATCCAGCTTTACATTGTCCTGATGTCTTATAACCTCCGTCCAGTTCGCTTTTTCAGGCGCGGTCACCGTTGTTTCCATCAGCTTGAAATTGAGAGCATCATCGTTGGTCAGGATGAAAAATCGTTGGTCGTGATGGACGACCGAATATTCCATTCGATACTGTCGGGGATGAATCACTCGAAACGAGTCCTGCGGTGCAGCGGCATCCGAAAAATGGATTTCAGTCGTGACCTGGCTGCTTAGTTCCATGAATAAATAGGCTTGGCTCTTGGATTTGTGAATACTTAGAAAATAGGAATCATCCGCTTCGTGATAGACCAGTACATCTTCGGAAGGATTGGTCCCGATTGTGTGCCGGAATAATTTATCTGGACGCATGGCTTCATCGATGGTGGTATAAAATATAGTTTGGTTGTCATTAGCCCATTCCAGACTGTAATAAGTGTCAGGAATTTGTTCAGGATATAGAGTGCCGGTTTCCAGGTCTTTAAAGAAGATTGTGTATTGTTCACCGCCTGTAAGATCGACTGAATAAGCCAGCAGTCGATGATCGGGACTAACCTCGAATTCACCAATATTGAAATAATCCTGTCCTTCTGCCAGCACATTTTCATCCAAGAGCACTTCTTCCGGTGCCTCCAGGCTGTCCAGTCTGCGACAATGGATATCATATTGGCGACCCTCTTCGGTCCGAGTATAGTAATAATACTGATCCATTTTAACAGGGACTGATAAATCAGTTTCTTTGATCCGGCCTTTCATCTCATTGAACAATACTTCCTGCAGTTCTTCCGTCGGCCGCATTATATCAGTGGTATAGGCATTCTCAGCTTTCAGATAATCCAGTACCGCTGTACTGCCCCGTTCCTTTAACCAGTAATAATTATCAACCCTGGTATCGCCAAACAAGGTCATTTCATGTGGTTTTACTTGAGCTACTGGTGGTTTAAGCATTGGTTCTCCTGCTTCTTGGACCAGATCGATGGTAGTACTAGTCCGATTACAGCCCATTAAAACTACTACTGCAATTAGTAGGACTGAATGCCAGAATGATATTTTCATTATCGCTTCCTTGTCAGGTGAAATTATAGAATTTATTTCAGCAGGAACTCTTCCCAGAATAGACTAACCGCGTTATAATAGTGATCGCGGTTAACTTTCTTTCGGAAACCGTGGCCTTCGTCCATCGCCACCATATACCAGACATCCCCGCCATTAGCACGAATTATGTCGCGCATCTGTTCCGCTTCGGTCACTGGCACACGGGGATCATTGAATCCCTGCACGATAAACAGCGGCTTGGAAATTTTATGGGCATTATTGGAAGGTGAAATGCTTTCCAAGAAAGCACGCATTTCAGGGTCGCGCTCATCCCCGTATTCCGGCCGGCGAACATCACGCCGATAGGCTTTAGTATTTTCCAGGAAAGTGACGAAATTGGAAATGCCTACCACATCAACAGCAGCAGCGAGTCGATCATTATAATGAGTCATGCTAGCCAGGACCATGTAACCACCATAGGAACCACCAAAAACGGCGACCTTATCGGAATTTAATTCGGGATTAGATTCAATCCAGTCTAGAAAAGCACCAATGTCTTTTACAGAATTCTCCCGGTTGAAACCATTATCCAGTTGCAAAAAGGTCTTGCCGTAACCATCCGAACCGCGGACATTGGTCGCCAGTACTGCCAGGCCGAGTTCGTTGATCCAGTATTGAAAAGTGGATGAGAAATAGGGCGTGTACTGGCCTTCCGGTCCACCATGGATATAGATGACCACCGGGTGAGGACCGGGTCGATCTGGTTTAAATAAAAAGGCCGATACGGTGAGCGCGTCAAACGATTTCACATGTACCAATTCCGGCATGATAAATTTTTCGGTATTCAGTCCGCCCACTTCACTCTTTGTCCAACGTACCAGTTTTTTCTTTTTAATATCAATGACATAAATATCACCGGAGGTTTGAGGGTTATCAAAGGACAGGGACAGGTAACGATTATCGGAACGGAAACTGAGACCGCCGATATCGCCGATTGGCAAAGCCGGTAAGGGCATTTCTTTATAATCTTTGGTACGAATTAAATGAAGTTTTGAGATAGCATCTTCATTGGTAAGGTAGGCCAGATATTTACCATCATCGGATTGGGTAAAACCAGTCACATTCCAGGGAATATGTCCCGATACCAGCTTTGATTCGCCGGTGGCCGGATTATAATAGCGCAGATGTTTGAATTCGGTATCTTCATCGGATGTCAGGTAAATGCCTTGTCCATCTTTACTGAAGGCAGCATTATCATACCCAATTTTTTTGTCGCTGGGATTAACCTCGGTCATTTCCCCTGTTTTCAAATCAATAATGTGGACATAGGATTCGGTGATGGAAACATACCGCCCAACCAGCAGTTTTGTATCATCCGGCGACCAACTGGTTGCAACCCAGTAACCGGGTTCGGTAACTACTTGTCTCGGCTCACTGCCTTTCAGATCACCAATATAAATCTGCATATCGGTGCCATTGCCCATATTACTGGTATAGGCAAACTGGGTGCCCGAATTTGACCAGGGTCCCAGACCATTGCGTGATTCGCCATCGGTGAGCATTTGATGGGATCCATCTTTTAGATTAAAATAGAAAATCTGATAATATTCGTTACCGCCGATATCCTTGCTGAATAAAAAACCGTGTTTATCAGAATCCGGACAGAAGGAACCACCTCTTACCGGTTCATCGAAAAAAGTGATCTGCTGGCGAACACCGAGCGGTTGCTCCACATAATGCAGTTGGGTTGTTTCCGCAAACCGGGTGCCGATCAGCATTCCGGAACCCTGCGTATCCCACGAGCGGAAAGAAGCGGAACGTACATTTCGATACTGCTGGGTCCGCTGCTTTACTTCGTCGGGTATTTCAGGTACATTTTCCATAATCAGATTACCAACCTGGGTTTGTTCCTGAGAAAAAAGAACAGTAATTAACACTAACAGGATTAATTTCGCTAAACGTATACTAAGCTCCATGATAAATTTATAATTTTGGTTTGAATTAATAAGGTTAAACTACCCATCGAATTTAAGACAACTTTATTATTTATTTGGTTGCCAAAAGGATAAAATAAATATTAGGTGAGACGATCGCTGTATTTACAATTATACCAACAGGTTTTTGTTCCGAAGAGGGTCTTAACCAGGATAGAACAAACGAGTAATTGTAAGTTCACTTATGACAATGAGTAACAATGGCTAAGCGCTCCAATGTTTCTGACTATCATTAACTTTGCAAAAGTTTTGCCTGCCCGCCAAAACGAAGTGTAGGAGGGCCTGCCCATCGTATCCCGAGGGAGTAGACGGGACTTTTTGCGCAGGCGGGTAAAATAAACATTTAGATATTTTACTAAATAGTGGTAGTTTAATGAAATAAAATTCATAAGATAAAATATTATTCAGGAGGTAAAAATGAGTGCAGACAGTTATGAAAATATCATTGATTTTGCTATTGAACAGGAACAAAAAGCGGCAGAATTATATGAAAAAACGGCTAAGAAGGCAAAAGGCAGTGGAATTTTCTCTATTCTAATAGATATGGCAAAAATGGAACGGGGCCATGAGGAAAAGCTGAAAGCTTTTAAGGCGGGAAAAGACCAGAATATCGGCGCTGAAGAAGTTGAGGACATAAAAATAGGTGACTACCTGGTCGATATTGAGATTACTGATTCCAGCAGCATTCAAGACGTTTTGATTTTCTCAATAAAAAGTGAAATGAAGGCCTATGAGTTATATACCCGGTTATGCGAGCTTTACATTGAACCGAAGGAACAGGAATTATTCAGTAATCTGGCCAGGGAGGAATTGAAACATAAGAGCGACCTTCAGAAGCTATATGACGATCAGATATACCAGGATAACTAACCAAACAGTTTAAATAAATCAATACGTCCATAATTTCCAGGCTTCTATGTAGGGACAACTCTTGAGAGTTGTCCCTACCAACATGAACGGGTAACCTTCCAGGTCACAAAATACGGAAGCCTGAAATGTTGCAGATTACATAAATTCCTAAATCATTTAATAAATGTTAGTTAAACAACCTGAATACTTTAGTAATAATGAGTTATTGTTATGATAAATCCTAAATTGAAAAATAAAACAGTTCTTATTACTGGCTCAAATACAGGAATCGGTAAACACATTACCCTCTCTTTTGCTGAACAAGGAGCAAATATTATTATTCATTTTTTGGGGGAAAAGCCACAGATCGAAGAATCCTTTAGTTTGGAAATCAATTTTTCTGGAAAAGAAGGTGCCATCGAAATAAAAGATGCAATAATCAAAGATGGGGGCAATGCAATTTGTGTTGAGGCAGATTTAATGGATTCTAATCATATCCCAAAACTTTTTGATGATTCTGAGAGAGTATTTGAAAGAGTTGATATTTTAGTAAATAATGCTGCACACTGCGAATTACCAGATAATATTTTTGAAGTTACGGCAGGTAATATTGACCGACATTTTAATGTAAATACACGTGCTGCAGTATTGCTAATCTCAGAATTTGTAAAGCGTAAAAAAAGGCATCGGGATTCATGGGGGCGAATAATAAATATTAGCACTGATGCAGCGCAAAATTTTGCTAATCAAATATCTTATGGGGCGAGTAAAGCAGCTATGGAAGCATTTACTCGAAGTATTGCGTGTGAAGTTGGCCATCTTGGAATAACTGTAAATACAGTTGCTCCGGGTCCAGTGCAAACAGGCTGGATGACGCCTGAGTTAGTAGAACAAGTAATTCCAAATATTCCGCTTGGGCGAATAGGCCGTCCAAAGGATATCGCCGATGTTGTTGTGTTTTTAGCTTCCGAACAGGCTGGATGGCTCACAGGCCAGGTAATAAAAGTCTCAGGGGGGCACAACTTGTAGCGATGTTAGCCAAGCTGTACGTATTCAATTGCTTGCCACTGTAAAGTGCAGTTTTGTAGGGACAACTGGTGTTGTCACTACATTGATTTATAACGTAACACCTTTGATCTTCCGGAATAAATCAACCGCATAGGAATCGGTCATACTAGCGATAAATTGGGTGATGCTCAAAATCGCTTCGTAGCGACTGATAAAATTTTCCCGGTCAGGAACCAAGTAACTTTTTAGATGAATTGCAGATATAATTAAGCGGTTTTTCACTATCAATTAACTGTGAAGGAAATATTCTGTGGTGTGGTGCAACCGCCACAATTGGTCATTGTTAGTTCAATTGTCATGATGACACCACGCATATCCATGAATTTTCCTCCTGTAATTGCGTCTTTGAATATGATCTGGGATATAGATACCGAACCGATTCCCAGGTTCATGACATTTCGAAGGACCAAGTTTGTTTCTGAGCCATCATTTGTGTTACCTCTACTACCATTTCCTTCAGAAGTCATTGTCCAGAAGGTAGTATTACTATTTTTAATGGTATCTACCCAGGGCTGCAATCCCTTGCTATTAGCCGAGCAGGTAATTTTCATCTGGCTTGTCCCACAAAGAAAAGATCCAGTATTGACCATGTCCACGCTAACGGTAGAATTACTTGATCCGTAGGCAGTTCCGGCAGCGGCAGACAGTAAACACGGGCTACAGGATCCTGGAGTTGAAAAACTGATTTGTTCCGATCCATAGCAGTTTGATTTTATTAGCAGGCTGCAATCCACCCCGCGCATGTCAATCGTACTAGCAGGGTCAGCCGGAGAATCCATAAATGCCAGATCAGTAAGGCTGGTGATACCGGTGGTAAAATTTACTTCCTGATTCAAAGTAATTGTTTGACCACTGGAAGCGCGGCTCACATTACCATTTGCATTCCACAGCCATACGTTGATCCCGTTAAAATCTATCGATTCCAGATAGGGTATACTTTGGTCCCAACAGTTACCGTTTTCCCAGGTAATAACAAATTGGTTGGTGATAAGATCGTTGATCCCGCTATTAGTAATATCCAGATTAATTGTATTGTTATCCTGTCCAGAAACCTCAATCGATGCGGGTATTAATGATATGGCCGGTACGGTACAACCAGTGCCACAGACCGAAAAGGCAATCAACTGCGCCGGAGCATTGGTGGGATGCAAGGTCAGATTAATATCCGCTGCTGTCATATCGATCGGTCCACCGGTTCCGGTACTGGCAAGATTGAAGGTAAAACGAATTGCAGTAGTACCACTGAAAAACTCCATTACGTCATCAAGAATTATCTGGGTTCCTGACCCTACTCTCGCAGTCCGGCCGTTGGTATTCCAGCTCCAATAGGGCTTAAAACCGATTTCAACCTTTTCCAGATAAGGAGTTTCACAATTCCAGCAAGTACCATTACTCCATGCTATTGTCAGCTTGTCTACCAGATAAGTAGGCGAATCACCATTCTCGATGTTTTCGGTAATAATCTCATTACCAGTTCCACTCACCGTTGCACAACCACCCGAAGACAGATTCCCGAAAGTCGGATAAACATACATTTCAATATTCGTTAAACCACCAGGTAGGACAGTGATCATCTTGTAGGTTGTATCGTTACCGGATATGCCCCGGATGGTATACTGCCCAACTGGTACTGTTTCAATTACGAAACTCTTGCGATTAGACCAGTAAGCTAAATTCACCCAGCCACAGGGTTTTTGAATCATAACTTCGCTTGATGATCCTCCCAGTGGAATATTATCGGAATTATACAATTGTACCTGAATAGTATTATTCATCAGATGACTGGTGTCATTCACTGCCTTGGTACCAACCCGGTCGCTGTAAATTGTTAAAATACCGTCAGCGCTTATACTAAGAACATACGGCTCGCCCCAAGCATCAGTTTTATAGTCATCAGGGTTTTCAGTAAAATCGCTGAACAGGTATGGTCCATCCCAATTGCATACTCCGCCTGGATCAGTCACCAGAGCATCAAGATTGAGGAGCAGTTGTCCCGTGTCACCGATATAACCAAAATCGTTACGCTGACCGGAGGCAATCAATTCCGGGTTGCCGGCAATTGCCCAGGCAATATTATCCATCTCCTCCGCCGTACTTAAAAAGCGCGCATTTTCCAGCGCAGAACTGATGGTTCGTAAAGCAATCGTACTCAGGATACCAATAATAACAATTGTCATCACCAATTCAATCAGGGTAAAACCGGAACTATCCGTAATCTGTATGTTCGAACGATTTTTTAACCTGTAAAAAATAATTAATCCGTAAGCTATAATTAAAAAGATGGCGATCATATAAACCGTATTGATGTATGGTGACGACAATTTTTCCGGTGACGTATAGGTAATAATTTTATAACTATCCTCAACAAACCCGGTCAATTGTTGATTTCCATAGACGTTGATGATCTCCGGCGGTTTAATCGTAGTATAAATAAATAATCCATTGTCACTGTGGATATGCCCAGATAATTCATCACGAATTATTGACCATTCTTCCGGGAATAAGGTCGCTATTTTTTTATGCCTTCCGTTGACAAACATGAAACCCCATTCATCGTCAGGGTTAAATCCATGCAACCAATAACCGCGACTGTTGACAATCAACATCTCATAATCAGTTCCAGGGGGGGCTGTCCCCATCCAGTCTATCGGTTCCTGGGCCAAGTAATTAAGCACAATTACACCGGCTGTTTCGCCATGTGAATCTATAACTTTACTAACAAACCGAAGCATGGGTTTGATTGGCATTTCCACTAGGCCATATTCAATATTCAAATCCAGTGGAGAGATATACCAATCCCGGTCAGTTCCCATACCAAATTTAAAATAATAACGGTGACGTTTATCCTGAAGGTCTTCTTCCGACACCAGGACTGGTCCATGTCCGGTTGTATTCACGCGGATAATTTCCATGCCGCTGGAATCAATAAAGCGCACCTGGTCATAGACCTTCCGGGCGGCTGAAAAATTCAGAAAATCAGCTGCTAACTCGGATTTAAAGGCCTGGGAATTGGAGTGTTTTTCGAAATATTTGGTCGCCTGGGTTGATAAGTATAAAGCATCGGTAACAATCGATTCGAGCAGAGCTTCAGTGTTCTGTTTCTTGATTGCCAGTACCAGTGAATCTTTTGTAACAGTGTCAAGCACTGCTTTTTTAATTAAAAAATCGGATACAAGCACGGTAGAAACAAATATAATTAATACCAAAGGAATTAATAAGATCAAATACTTAAACCAGAAATTCCGGGTTATTATTCGAAACATCTCGCTCCTGCTCCTAATTGAGATTTAATCAATCAATGAACCTGTTCAACAGTGATCTGGCTGGTAATCAGTTGTCACTCCAGTAAACACTGGTCAGCACCGGGAAACTAACCGTTCCCCGACTGCTCTTTTGTATATTAGCAAAATAACCTGATTACCAATAAAATGCAAAGACTGAAGGTTGTAAGGCACCGTTTATTAACACAGGAAGATATTGAAATCATTTTCCAGGTTTCTATTTCAAAAGATTGGAAATACCTTTTTTGAATCGCCAATCATCAAGGTGGTAATCAGCGTCATCTATTGTGCTCAACCCTGACACAAATGCTTTATATGTTTCTGAAATTGGCGGGCCAGAACCTGATCGCCCGGCAGGAACTCGAACCACCCGGCGATATCGACAAACTAATGATCGGGGAATAAAATTTTGCCCCGAATAATGTAGGGGCAACACATGTGTTGTCCCTACCATAGATTTACAACGTAACACCCTTCATTTTCCGGAACAGCTCAACCGCATAGGAATCGGTCATGCCGGCGATGAACTGGGTAATGCTCAATAAACCCTCGTAGCGGTCATTAAAATTCTTACGACCGAGTGCCAGATACTGGTTGGGAATCAAACGGCGGACTTTTTTATATCGGCTGCCTTCATTATACAAAGCATTGATGAAAATATCCAACAGGCCGGTGATTACCTCGTAACCGGCCACTTCCACTTCCACAATATCCAAGGCATTGTAAATCTTTTCTATGGAAACAGATTTTATTTCTTTCAAGACCGTACCTTCCGGGATTGCAAAAATAAGCTCTTCGTCAAACCTGCCGGTTAGGATATCGTCAACCTCAGTTAGAAATTTGTCCGAAATGCGATTTATCAAATGATTGATCACCCGCGCCCG
>JABMQW010000128.1 GCA_013203115.1 Fidelibacterota bacterium | reverse complement strand
TACAAGACGCAAATTATCTTGAGGAAATTTCTAAAAAGTTACATCGTATCTCTCTGGGTGAGAAAGTTGAGTTACATAAGCGCCAAACAAATAATCAAGGATTGAAAGACCTTTCACAAATTAGAGATGATAAATATTCTGTTGGAGAATCTGTCTTTTATAATCCACTTGGTAAAGGAATAATTAATTCAGTAATTATTAAATCTTCAGATTGGGGAGGGGGGATTAAAAACAGGGTGTACCTTAGTGTTGAGTTTGATATGGGACAGAGCTGCATTTTTACAAAGTTAGTTGATAAAAATTAATGAAAAGATTCCTAAACGGTTTATTGTCGTAATGGGTATTAGGCAGTCCAATTTCCGCGACTCCTCAATAAATATACGGCGTTTTTCACCTGGTGACTCAAGTTCCAGAAATTGGTGTATCGTGATATAGCGATCCCTGACTTCTGTGGCCAGGTCACTATAGTAGATACTTTCAGCCCAGGCAATCTCTGAATCATTCCAGAGGAGGCTTAATAACTATGGAATTACATACATCCCAACTACTGAATTATTCCCTATACTTTTACCAAGAACGGCATCAGTAGTGGAATCCGTATACCCACTTTTATTATATAGCGGTGAAACCAAATAGGATTTAAAATAAACAATAGATCCAGAAGTTAGCCCCAATGTGCTAGTAAAATAATCGAAAGGTATTTTTTCCTCTGCAGTCAGAGTATCGGCTGGTAATTGGGTCGGAATTTCAGATGTATATATGCTTGAAGTTATATTCTGGGTATAACTGACAAGACTGCTATTGCCAATACATAATAAAAAAGTTCTCGCTATTTCGCTATTTATAATTGGTAAAATAGTGGTAGTTATCAAAACTGTGTCGGTTGGTACACTGTTTTTCACAAATCTCTCAACCGTGAATGTATTTATATCATCTGTCGGTATTTGATATAGTTTGATTGTGGAATCTATTTTTTCGCTAAACCCGCGTTCAAGAAAATAATCACCTTGAAATGAACTATACCCAGATTTAGTAAAAGTAATTTGGATATCAGGATCACCGGTAAATTCTAAAACTTGGATTTTCCAATATCCGCTACTATTGGAATTAGTTGTAAGACTGTAATCCGGTATTTTTACTGATACTTTGTCGTTAATGTTTATGTCCCGACCAAATTGATCATAAAGATCAACCCAACCCTCAATAGTAGGTGGCTTGTCATACCAATTTACATCATCTATTGGTACTAAATCATCGTCGCAGGAAATCATAAATAATGTTGCAGCTATAACGATACATAAATTTTTCATAATATTACTCAAAATAAGTGTTTAAGCTTAAACCAACTATATTTGGCTTCACATAATTTTTACCACTGATAGGCAGTGAATATGATATTACTAGGTCAGCATGGGATATGTTAAAATACCCATACGATTTATTTTTTAGAATTTTAAATCCAAGATGAGGAGTGAATGAAAAATATCGTCCATCACTGAACTTATCATTCTCTGTTTCTTTGAAATTATATTGATATATCCCCAAATCAAGACTGTATGGAAAAGTTCGTAATAGTTTATTTTTGTATCTTACAACAATATCCAGAAACCGATCAGGTGTATAGATTTGTGTTGAGTCGGTTAAATCATAAAAATTACCGCTTGAGATAAGTAATTCAGATCTAAATGATAAAAATGAATTATCAGAAATAAGTAAATCGACAGAATGCATCAAACCGAATCCAGTTTTACCGACACTTTTAAGATGACCAAAATCAGAAATTGTATACCCGGTTTTAGAGTATTGATAATACAAAGCAGATTTCATCTTTTTAATGATAAAAAACTGCTCCCAGATATAATATATACCGAATTTAAAATCGCTTAATCCAATCAAGTCGATTTTATTATTGTTTAGTTCTCGTGATAAATAAACTGGAACAGATAATTCAAAACCAACATCTTTTTCACCAAAGTAATCGAAGTAAAAGAAAAGAACATTTGCACTATAATTTAAATTGTATTCACTTGTAGAAACGATATTACCAAAGCCATCATAGTTGCTTTGTTCTTTACCATCTTTTATTTCATTTCCTTCGCTATCATATAGAGAATTAACTCCAACAAATTGAAAGTTCGTGAATATTCTAAGTTTGGCAGGTAATGATGTTGAACAGAAAGAAGAAATTGGACCATCTAATTGATTATAGTTAATGTTTTTGCTGTCTACGCCGAATAGTAAAGATGTTGAGATTACGGCCATTAGGATCAGTTTTTTATTAAACATATTACTTCCGCTCAGTTATTTAAAGGCTGGAGTTATTTACATAATTTGTAACATCAAATATAATGTACCGCATTATTACTTCAATGCTCCCTGGGTATCTTCTATTCGTAAATATAGAGGACCCAGTAAATATCTCTTGCCGGAACCATCATGAATCATGCCCCATTTTTTTCCTCTTTGGAT
>JABMQW010000127.1 GCA_013203115.1 Fidelibacterota bacterium | reverse complement strand
CGGAAAACCGGTTCATGTGTGCGTGGCGTGCAGGCAGCGACTACGACACGATTAATATTGTGCTGGATAATCATTTCCTGCAAGTTCTGTTGCGTACTTTGCGAACAAGTGAATAAACTGTCCTCAACGTAAATCACATTGTGCAATTTCTTGGCATATTCGATTAATGAGGGAATATCGATGATGCCCGCAATGTTCAGCCCGCAATGACAGACAAATACCCCGATTCGTGGTTCACCGGATAGGTCAATTTGTGGGATTACTTGTGGTTCTTCAACAACGGCGACTGGTGGTGGCTCTTCCGGTTCTGCGTCCTCTGGTTCAATTTCGGCGGATGCAGCGAGTTTCAGGCATAATGTCGCTTTGGCTGCCGCGCCGGAAGCTTCGGCAATTGAGTCGGTAATATCTTTAGGTGCAGTGGAACAACCGCATAAATAAACCCCCGGTCTGGTAGATTCGAGCGGATTCGAGCAGGGATCTAATTCCTTGAAAAAGCCATCATCATCCAGTTTAATCTCTAAAATCCCGGCCAGATCCTTGAGTCCTTCTGGCGGAATCAGAGCGGAAGATAATACCGCCAGATCAACGGCAAGTTTTTGTACAGTTCCGTCACTGGTATTTTCAACGAATAAAATCGGGTTTCCGGTTTGGGGGTCTTCAATAATTTTGGAGGGTTTCCCCCGGATGTATTTAATATTATTATCCAGAGAACGTTGGTAAAATTCTTCAAATCCTTTCCCGAAAGCACGGATGTCAATATAAAAAATATAGATTTTCGCTTCCGGGTAGTGTTCTCGAATAAGCAGAGCTGATTTTATGGCATTCATGCAGCAGATACGGCTGCAGTAATGAATATCCCGTTTTTCGTTGCGTGACCCTACACAGTTAATGAAAGCAATCGATTTCGGCGTTTCCCGGTTGGTAATTGTAATCAACTCACCTTTGGTGGGACCGCCGGCGGACAGGAGGCGTTCCAATTCAAAACTGGTAACCACATTTTGGAAACGGGTGTAACCGTATTCACTGGCTTCGCGCGGATCATAGTAATCAATCCCGGTAGCCATGATAACCGCACCAATATTTCGTTCAATTATTTTCCCTGGATCATCGTGGTTAATACAGTCAATTTCACAGGCATTACTGCATTTTCCGCAGGCGATCGGAACACGTCGCAGGCAGTCATAATCTGATAAAACATAGGCCGAAGGAACGGCCTGGGGAAATTCCTGGAAGATTGCCTTTCGTGCACCCAAACCAACGTTATATTCACTGTGACGTACAATCGGACAAACCTTGGAGCATTCTCCACAGGCTGTGCAGAGATCAGGATCCACGTAGCGTGGCTTCTGAAAAATATGCGCCGTGAAGTTACCAGCTTCACCGGTAAGCTCCTTCAGTTCGCTGTAAGTCAGCAGTTCAATATTGGGATGTCGACCGACATCCATCATCTTGGGACCGAGTATTCATATCGCGCAGTCCATCGAGGAAAAGGTCTTGTCCAATTGGGCCATTCTGCCACCGATACTGGGACGCCTTTCCACTAGATGAACTTGAATACCAGCCTGGGCTAAATCCAACGCGGCCTGAATGCCGGCGATTCCACCCCCGATGATGAGTACACCTTTGTTAACCAATGATTCTCTTTCTTTTTTTCCGTGGTTTAGTTTACTTAGCTTTATAATACTACCGTTGTATTTGCTCAGTAATAATTAGGGGACCTTAATATTTTAAGATTTACCTCCTTTTTTAACTTTGGGGGATGCTGGTTTGCCATCCTTTTTCAGTGCTTCGATACCAAATTCATAGCCTTTTTTAAAGGCTTTAATATTAATTTTGATAAAGCGTTCCGGTACTGAACCAGGTAAAGCTTCCTTCATAGCTTTATAAGTGACAATTTTTGTAATAGCGGTAAAAAATCCTATCATTACAACATTCGCGAAAATACGATTGCCCATCTTTTCAGCGATGCGTGTGGATGGGATGGAATACATTTTTACGTCCTGACGTATCTTTTCCGGTTTCACGAGATCGGTGTCGGTTAGCAGAATACCACCGGGAAGCAGATCCACGCTAAATTTTTCGTAAGCTTCCTGAGACATTGCAACCAGAATTTCCGGAGTCGTGATGTATGGATATAATACTGGTTTGACATCTATTACTACTTGTGCGGAACAAGCGCCGCCACGGGCTTCGGGGCCAAAGCTCTGAGTTAATGTGGCATATTTATCATCAAAAATTGATGCGGCTTTCCCTATTAGGGTGCCGGATTTAATTATACCCTGTCCTCCAAAACCTGAAAATTGAATATCCATTTGTTAACTCAATTGTTTAATGATGGTTAATGAAACATGTAGTGTATCGACGCCAATCACGATTCTTCCCTAAATTTTTTCGGGTCCTTTATAAGGGATAAAATGATTACCCAGTCTATCTTTCAGGAAGTTATTACGGCTTTCAAAAAAGGTTGGTTTATCCTTATCGACGAATTTTCCCACTATAATACTCTCTTGATATTTGATATCAACTTGACTTGTGTCGGCACCGTGTTTGATTACGGCATTATCGTGGTAAAACTTCATCAGATCCAACCCTGTCCCCAGGCGATTCCGGCGGGCATAGAGTGTGGGGCAGGGCGAAATTACTTCAATGAATGAGAAGCCCGGTTTCAAGAGAGCTTCAGAGATCGATTTTGCCAGACGTCGGACATGTAAAGATGTCCAACGGGCAACAAAAACCGCGCCGCTTGATTCTGCTAGAAAAGGTAGACTGAACGGATATTCATAACAGCCATAAGGTGCGGTTGAAGCGTTGGCTTTTAATGGAGTTGTGGGTCCCGCCTGTCCACCGGTCATGGCGTAGTTGAAATTATTGATGCAGATAATTGTTAAATTCATATTACGACGGGCAGCATGGATAAAATGATTTCCGCCGATTGCTGTCAGATCCCCGTCGCCGCTAATGATGGCTACTTTCAATTCGGGATTGCCCAAAGCCAGGCCCGTGGCGAAAGGTATGGCGCGACCATGAGTAGTATGAAATGAGTCAAGGCGTATATAACCGGCAGCCCGTCCTGAGCAACCGATTCCTGAAACTACTGCTACTTTCTCCTTTTCCAATTTGGATTTCTCCAGACCGGTGATGAATGCTGTAATGACTGTACCGATACCGCAGGTGGAACACCAGATATGGGGTAACCGTTCCGAGCGCAGGTAGTCTTTCATCGGATGTGTCAACTCATCCTCCGGTTCCGGTATATGCAATGTATCAGTCAAAGGTTGTTTTTCCTTGCTCATGCTACGGTCTCCTCGATAGCTGCTAATATATCATTGGGATTATGTACCGATCCACCCGCATGAGGAACCAGAATTGTTTTTGTCTGTCCGCTAGAACAACGTTCTACTTCCAGTACAACCTGTCCCAGGTTGAGTTCAGGTACTACAAAGGCTTTTACTTGTTTGGCTAGTTGTCTGATTCGTTTTTCGGGGAAGGGCCATACAGTGATTAATCGCAATACACCAACTTTTAAACCCTTTTCGCGCGCTTCGTGCACAGCTTTCAAAGCCACCCTTGAGGAAATACCATAGGAAATAACTATTACTTCGGCGTCATTTATCTGGTCTTCTTCCAGAATACATATTTTTTCTTCATTTTTCTTAATTTTGTCAACCAAATGGCGGACATTTTTATCCTGAGCTTCCGCAGAGATAACGGGATACCCGTTTTCGACATGAGTCAATCCGGTAAGGTGAATGAAATAACCATCGCCGGCCTTAACCATCGGTGTTATATTACTTGAATCATTGAAATTGAAAGGTTTGTACTTCTTCTTGTCGCCCTTGTAATATTTCCGAGGAGTGATCTCAATTCGATCGGCTTCCGGAATTTCCACCTTTTCAGTCATATGACCCACGCATTCATCCATCATAAACAGGACCGGAACGCGCCAGCGCTCTGAAAGATTGAAAGCGGTAATGACTAAATCAAAGCATTCCTGGGGAGAATTTGGTGAAATGGCGATGATTTCATAATCACCATGGGATCCCCAACGTGCCTGCATCATATCGGCTTGAGCGGTGAGTGTGGGTAAACCGGTGGAGGGTCCGCCACGTTGGACATTAACTATTACACAGGGAGTTTCCATCATAACTGCCAATCCCAGGTTTTCCATCATCAGGGAAAAGCCAGGACCGGACGTTACAGTCATGGTTTTTACTCCAGTCCAGGCGGCGCCTATGATTGCTGCCATAGAAGCCAGCTCATCTTCCATTTGAATGAACATGCCTCCAACTTTGGGAAAACGTTCGGCGATTCGTTCGGCTACCTCGGTGGAGGGCGTTATGGGGTATCCCGCTAAAAAGCGGCAGCCTGCAGCAATAGCGCCTTCGGCACAGGCATGATCGCCATCTAGATAATGACTGCCGGTAGCGACTCCAATTGGATCAGCTTTCATGATTTATCCTTTCTGCGTAGAACTTCGTCTGATTCCGGGTGTTTGGATTTTGTTTCTATACAAAATATGGCAAACTCGGGGCAGATCATCTCACATAAATTGCAATTTACGCAAGCATCTTCCAGGATTACTTCCGGGTAATGGTAACCCTTGCGGTTAAATTCAGTGGACATTTCAAGTACATCACGCGGACAGTACTCGACACAAAACCCACAGCCTTTGCAACGTTTGATAATTATGCGGGGTTCGCCATGTGGTATCTTGATTTCGTTTAGATCTAACGGAACGCGCCAGTAGGTCATGATTCACCTTTAATGATAATCTTGTAGGTGGTTAAAATGGAACGGTTTTGAATTGGCTTCATGGAGCGGAAGTTTCGAAGGGGATTATGCGATGAAGTTTATATTTTCAGTTTTCTTGATAGACACCATATTGACTAGTTCGCTCCTCTCCCAGTTCGCGGCCGCAGCGGCTGAACTCCCAGCAGTTATGCTTCATCGATGTGCTTCCTCATAGAAAGGGTTGACAAGATTTGGTCAATTTGATCAATCAGAATTTATCAGTTGGTTGACAGCCTTGTATCGGGATTGACAATCAACCAGAAAAGCGGAGTTGGCAGAATTAAATTCGAAAGCGTAATGAGTGCTGAAATTTACGAAATGCGTGTGGGTACTGCAAAGCAGGATAAGTGGACTTGTATTTCGCATTTCAAAATCGTAACTCTTCATACATTAAGCATACACCAAAGTAAAAATATGTATCAAGCCTAATCTGTACTTTGGTCAGGTTCATAAACTTTATTGAGACTATTTCCTGATAGTAATTCGATCAGCGTCAACGGCGTCTATTTCACCAATAAGGGCAGGTAAAAAACCGGTAGATTTGGTTATTAAATCCTGAAATTCATCCGCTTTTTCCGGCGCCATGGAAACCAACAATCCGCCGGATGTCTGGGCATCAGCGGAGAGTAACCGTTGATCAGGAGTCAGACCGGGATCAAAGCGAGTGAATTTTTCCGCATAAGCCAGATTACGCTTGGTTCCGCCCGGTACTGTACCGGCTTTGACCAGTTCATCAACCTGGGGCAAGAAGGGTAGGGTGGAATAAGCTATCCGTGCCGATACGTTGCTGGCCAGGCACATTTCCCCCAGGTGCCCTAATAAACCGAATCCGGTAATATCAGTTACGGCATGTGCTTTCACTTGGTGGGCTGCTTCAGCTGCCAAGCGGTTGAGTTCACTCATCGAGTTGACAGTGGCTTGAATCGTATCAGGATCGACATTCCCTTGTTTGATTGCGGTAGTAATAATACCAGTTCCCAAAGGCTTGGTGAGTAAAAGTACATCTCCTGGTCTGGCACCGCTGTTAGTCAATATTTTATCCGCATCCACCTCACCGGTCACTACTAACCCGTATTTTGGTTCACGATCATCAATGCTGTGTCCACCTACGATGGCGATGCCAGCTTCGCGGGCTTTATCTATACCTCCCTGTAAAATTGCAATTAATATATCTTTAGACAGCTCTTTGATTGGAAAGCCAACAATATTCAGCGCAAATAAAGGTGTACCGCCCATGGCATAGATGTCTGACAGTGAATTGGCGGCAGCGATCTGTCCAAATTGGTAAGGATCATCAACCACTGGTGTGAAAAAATCTACTGTCTGCAGCAGCAATCGATTATCACTTAGACGAATGACGGCTGCATCATCGGCACCATTGATGCCAATGATCACTCGATCATCGGCATAAACATTAAGATTATTCAGGATTTGTGACAGGTCCGCCGGACCAATCTTGCAGGCTCACCCGGAGCCGTGACTAAGGGTGGTTAAACGAATTTTTGTATTCATGATTTTGGATTGTCAATTGAGTTTCACCCTCTAACCCCATAAAAGGTTGATTGTAAAACCCCAGGAAAGTTTACATTTTTTCGATCAATAATTTAATATCATCGACCGATTCAATAGTTATGTCAATCAGATGTTCAAGATGGATTGTCTTGAAAAAGGCAATAATCTGAATTTGTTTGAGATAAGCTACCATTTTTAAGGGAATATGTTGAGTTTTTACGGTCATGATTTTTAAAGGGTAGTGAATGTCGGTCGGTGCGAGATCGGCTAATGCTCCATTGCCACTAAATAACTCACTTCGTTGTTCTTGAATTATTGATAGTGTCAGATGATCACTGAACTTCCAGGGGGCGGTGATATCAGCCGCTTGTTTAAATAAATTGTAACCTTGTGAAAACTGATCCAGGAAATAGCGTGAGTAGGTCCGTTTGCCTAGCATTTTTTTAATTGTACGCTGAAGGAGTTCCTTCTCATTTTCCAGAAAAGTATTCCATTCTCTGAAATAATGGCGATACAGGAATGGCCCGAAAGCGGTTGAAAGAGAGTTATCTGAATTGAAATAAGCTTTTATTCCATACACCAGATTCTGTAATTGACGTCTTACATCCTGAGGGAATAAATGAATATTGAGGACCGGGAAAGGATCCCCAAGTCGAAGAAAGTCAATTGGAATGCCCAGCTCATTAATATTCAGAGAGTATCCTTTTTCGATTCCCGATATATTTAATTGAACGAAAGCGCCTAAATCGCAAATACGAATTTGGTTCGATAAGGCCTGGTCGAATTCAGGTTGTGTTGTTATCGATGGCAACGAGGTCGAAGTTGCCAGCTCCGGAAACATCGTAACTTGTAGCGGATCATTTATCTCGAACATATTACCTCTGGGTGAAGTTTACAACTTTGTAACCTTAATAGCAATGCATCCGATTGTCCTGAAAAAGACTCCACTATTGACGCACTATTGAAAATATGCCGTTCCTTAGAACAGTAAAAGCAGTAATTTCGGCGGCTCAAAACACCTTCGTAGTGTAGCGCCCGCCTTCCTCCACTGAAGCGGAATTCGGCGGACAGGCAACCTGGTTAGCGCATCCCTATGGAATCGGGAGGATCGGGAGTTCCTCCACCGAAGTCTCATTGAAATATTGTCCCGGGGATTTGTATCCCAGGGCCGTGTGCTTCCTGAATCGATTGTAAAATACCTCGGTATATTCAAATAGTCTGGTTACACCTTGTAAAATCGTTAGAATATTGTTAAAAATATACCATTCCTTAAAACAGTAAAAAGCAGTAATTTCGGCGGCTCAAAACACCTTCGGAGTGTAGCGCAGCCCGGTTAGCGCACCTGCTTTGGGAGCAGGGGGTCG
>JABMQW010000126.1 GCA_013203115.1 Fidelibacterota bacterium | reverse complement strand
TTATAGATATTGTCGTTTGTATGCGAGGATAAAGGAAAGAACCGCATACAATAATATATTGTTACAGTTACCAAAACCCAAAGATATACTTATGACACTTCAGTTGAAATTATTCAGAATTCTAATCTGTTCATATGTAATTTTCTTATACCAGTATATTTGCAATACTTATCCTTATTTCTTTCTCTACGATATGGTGCCGATTCAAATTATTCAAGTGATCTTGTTTTTCCATAACAATACCTTTTTTATACTCCCCGCCCTCAAAGTCCCAATAACGTCTAATTGATTTTGATTATGGGAATGGTGTATCAAAAACGTTGGTTTGTGGTACAAGAAAGGGCAGCCAGCCTAACATTTATGGAGATCACTGAAATTATTTTAACAGAATCATCCGATAAGTTAAAAGTTCAACTGGAAATATCTAATTAACAATGGCACTGTCTTCGTTGAGGATTATAAACCGATTGCCGTATCAGAACTAAAGCTGGACTCCGCCTTGTAAGGGCAGCGTCTTGTTTTACCCCCCCGGCAATTGATTTATTTAAATTTTTGCCCCCAGTTTTTTCAAGACTTTAATAGCATTATCATTGGCGGGATTAATTTCTATCGATTTCCGATAATTATTGATCGCCGCATCCATATCTCCATTAACCATTAGCGCTTCACCGTAACTGTCATACACATTAAAGGACTCAGGATAAAGAGTTACGTTTAATCTGAAAATTTCGATGGCTGACAGTATTTTCTTTTCTCTGAGGTAATTATAGCCAATTCCGTTTAATATGTTCTCCAGGCTGGAGAATTGGTTCTGATACTCAGTCTTGTTATCCAGTATTATCTGGATTGCATCTGAAAAGCGATCTTCTTCGAATAATTCCAATGCCAATTTGTAATCTTCTGGTGCCCTCTTATAACTATATTCTTTACCAGACCAATTAATTGTGACGGATTGTACTTTTTGATTATTATGAGGCGGAAACAGGAATTTTACATTTGATATATCAGTATTAAACATCCTTTCATTCACAGCATAAAGTCCAGATCTTATCTCAAAACGGTTTTGAGGAATAAAATCCGTGATCCGAAAAGAGAGGGAGTTTCCATTATTTCCAATATCCATAACCTGGACGTCACTGATAATATAACGCCCGGAATAATAATCAAGAACGCTATCAGGAATTTCAGAATAGGATAATGTTTCCAGCTTATAATTCAATGCTGCAGCCAGAACTGGATCAGTTCCGTTAACAAAATCTTTGGAAGAAAACAATACTGAAATATCAGGTGAAATTTCATTCTTAACGATAAACGGCCAAGTTGCCTGGGTTCGCTCGGTTGATGTTGTGGAAACAGAAAAAACCAGCCCGGAGTTTGGTAAACGAACCAGGTTTGGATTACCAAAGAAGATCGGTCCCTGTCCAGTGGGTTCACCCATAAAAATAGCTTTTGTCTGTAACTGCAACTGATTTGCAAAAATTACAGCGGAAGAAAATGTTCTTCTTCCAATCAGGACAAATAGTTTGCCCTGCTGGTTGATTTGTTCAGAATCCCTAATCGCTGCCGTTAAATCTTCCAATAGGAGATCGTTCCCACCATCATTATTGCGAATATCAATGACTGTCTTATCGATTTTATTCATTTTAATAAATTGAGTAATCCGGTCAGCAAATTGTGAAATTGTCTCATGTCCACTCTGGTTTTCTACTTGATTAAATTGAATGTACAATGTATTTCCCGGTTCGATTATTTTAAACCAGTATTTCAGATCTCTTGGATTGCTCAAGTAAGCCGGTGATTCATTCTCAATTTTTCGAATACTTGACCAGTAAAAACTATTCAGAAATGGTGTTGATGATATCATTTGTGTGATCAATTCACCGTCTGATTTTTCAAAAGTCAATGGTGCTTCATCCATTTCTTCAATGATATCCTGTGATTCAAGCCATTCCGGCATTAGGACAAGATAGGTGAATCGTTCCAGTTTCCCCGTATTGTTCTCAGTAGCTATATAGGGTTGAAAAAGCTGGAATATTTCATTCATGGATGTTGTGTCAATCTTGATTATTTCAGTACCAATCAGATGCTCGTACCGATTGGCAGCATCAACTACAAACCAGCCATCTTCAAACCCATAGATCTGTAATGGGTATCCATGCAGATCGAAGCAGGGGAAAAATATGAAAGGGAAGCAATGTGCATCATTGGGAACTGCTATTAATCGAAATAATTCCATAATTGTCTGTGATTCTGACAAATCCGATATTTTTGATTCTATTTCTTTAATAGTATTTGTGAACTTATTCTCAGAAACCAATGTATAGAGACTTGGGTGAATTTCCCGCATTTTATCTGCTAAATAGTTTACATCTTCCACCCATTCCGCTTTAGTTGGATTTGGCGGAATACCTTGATAATAGAGTATTCGATGATCAACTATGATAGCTAAATAGACTACCAGGAAGATTATAAAAAGGAGGGCGGGTAGGATTCCCAATGATTTTATTAATACCTTCTTTGAGGAAAAACATTTGGCAGAAAGTAGAAGGAAGACCATTGTTATAGTAATAGCGGCTAAAAATAAAGTTAAATTAAATATCAACCCAATTGGGTTGTCCAGGGCCAAATAGAATAGAACAAGGGTGACTGGCAGCAATATCAAGCCACATACTAATATTTTTTTTGATTTTAGAATTTTTAAAATCATTTATTGTCCCCTTGTAAGTATTTTTTATTTTTTTGGACTATTCAGCTATGAAGTTAAGGTGAACTTTTAACCCTTTGAGTTGGGAATAATTTACCTGAATAATTATTGTACTACATAAATTATAAGCGTATTTCATTTGTAACGTTTGTTGCTGCCTCAATTCTGTGACTGGTACGATAGTAGTAGACAAAATAATAGCACATTTAATGCACACTTTTGCCTTGAGATCGTCGAACGTAGTGTCCATATAAGCCATATTTATTATATTTAAAATCACTTCAATAAGCCTATACCAAAACCCATACCTTTTGGGTACCCTCCAGCCTCTAAATTCCCAATAACGTCTAATCGATTTTGATTATGGGAATGGTGTGTTGACCTTGCCCCCCAAAATCGTCCAAGTTT
>JABMQW010000125.1 GCA_013203115.1 Fidelibacterota bacterium | reverse complement strand
CCCGTACTGGTGCCAAATGACCACACAACAGGCTTAATTTGCATACCATAAATGGTGGACATATAAGCTCGTATCGTATGTAAACCGGGTTCTATTTCATCGGGATGCAAACTAATGATTTCTGAAGATAATTCCGCCTGTGCAGTATAATCGATTCCGTCAATTTCAATCCGAATAGAAGCTGTATCAATTGGTGGCGCATTGAATAATGAAAGGGCAATTACAACTTCGTCAGGAGCTAATAATTCACCGGATTGAGGCGATAAAATTAATATGTCAGCGTCAATTGTTTTTACTTTCGCAAGCTTGTCCGAGTCAAGAAAATGCCGACCTTGACTTATTTTCGTTTTAACGGGAACAAAATGGGGTGATTCAAACGGACTGTTATCGGGAGAGGCATAATAACCTCCGTTGAGCGTGCGAAGTACGATCAGATATTCCAAACCCTCTGTTGCAAGTTCACTGGCTTCGATAATGGCATACCATACACCTCCTCTATATTCCATTTGTCGCTCATGATAACTGTTAGTGTTGGCTTTACGAAAAAACAGAGTCACATCAGATACTGACATATCTTGCAGTAATCCAACCGATATATTCAAATCCTCCTTAGCTGAGGCTTCTTCCGGTGGGATGTGATATAAAACAGCACCAGTTTGGGCAACAACAAATGTGAAAGATACAATTAATCCCGTCAGTAATCCGATTAATTTGGGTATTAGCGTTCTATAACTGCCAGTCACATCAACAAGTTTAGTAGTTTTTATAACGCTATAAAAGGTCTATTGATACTCAATAATCAGGGTTTTTGTGGTATTATCCGGACCCTGAAATTGAATACGCAGTTCAGAACTGTCGGAACCAGGGGCATCTTCTTCCGGGTCACTAGGAACAATGTCCGGGTTGGTTACGTCTAAATCGAGACTGCCATCAACCAGGGAGTTACCCATAAATCCACCAGTAACATCAATAGTCATTCCACTGATTATATTAGTAAAAGCCACTATCCCTTCAAGACCAATAAGCCGATCACCCTTCAAAGGGTCAGAAATCAGCCAAAAGTCAGTGCCTTTTACCGAAGCGACCGAGGTAGGTGTTTCGACAACAAAATCGCTCTTGGCCTGTTTGGTGACTTTGGCTCTTAGAGTACCACGGTCCATATTAATTTTTTTGGCGATACTGCTTTTTTCCCGTATCCCAATGATTTCCAGCTCTGTGTTACTCTTGATTTTCAATGTTGATTTATCATCAATAAAAATCAAGGCCACAAAACCATTTGAACCGGTTCTGATTTTATCTCCATTTTCTATAACAGTCCCAGGTTTTAGTGAGGCGGATTTTTTACTTTGCGAATGATTAACATTGCCTGAAACTTTTGTTACTACGGCCACCTGATCAGCCCCAGTCAGTAAGCAAGTCAGGATAAGTAGACCAAATAATATTTTGGGGAAGTAAAATTTAGACTTGTTCATTCTACCCGCACCCCCGTAACCGTCACATTCTGGTTCGCAATCTGAGATAGAATGTAGCTGGCGCTGGATTCATCAATGGTGGACCCGTTCAAGGAATAAGAACCGGACGGAAAATAACCCTGAAAGGTACCATCGGGTCCGAACAGGATATTATACTGGTCATCGCCCAACGAATTTCTTAAGGCCTGGATAATTGGATGAGTGGTCGTTGGTAATCCGCCGGGGGCGCTGACATCGCCAATTTTAAAGGAATAGATGGATGAAAGTATTTCTTCGGTTCCAGCCGTGGTTTTAAATTTCTTCCGAACCTGCCAGACATAGATTTCATCAGTCTGTAGTGGGCGGGTCCCGGTGGGTAGATATTGATAACTGTTACCAGCATATATCTCAGCCCATTGTTTCGATTGATTCAGGGGCAACATAGTTTCATCTTCGATTGCCTCCGTTAGAGAAGAGTGGCGGCTTGGATCGAATTCAGCGACCCTTATGGAATATTCACAGGTATTGCAGAGATCGGTATTCCACATGAACAGAGGATAGGTTGTATAAATAACATTCTGGGTAGTATCTACCAGATCTCCCCCTGGTGATAGGAGTTGAATTGATGTAGGTGTACGGACATCGATTATTTTTATCACTTCATCGGTGATCGTCGTACTCCCACCCGGTCGACCGGATTTAACCTTTAGATTGAATATGTATTGCCCGTCAATAATCTTTCCGCTGGTGATGACTGAGCTTATCAAGGCATCGAATTTGGAGGCATCCATGAAGGTGGTTACCTGGAGAGGGATAGCGTTAGGCGGGTTGGCTTCATCTAAGAGGAAAGAAGTATTTTTCGATAAATCACGGTTATTGATCCTGATCTTATGGCTAAGCATTCGAAAACGATTAGTTTCTACCCGCATAATCTCCTCAGGAAAATTCATCCCAAGTGCCGGTGATTTTACTTTTAGACTGAAGATTATTTCTACATCAGCCGGATAGCGGTTTGATTCCAGCCAGTACTCAAAAAAATCAAAATTAGCTGTGCCGGACTGAATATCAAAGCTGGACAGATAATAGGTGACATGTTCGGTAAAACCCGATAGACCACGTGAGTTGAAGGTCACATTCACTTCTTGAGCGTAAATAGTCCCTGGTATCCCAATAATTACAGTTATAAACAACCAGATACTGATTGATTTTAATTTACACAACTGAGTTTGCATTCTGTCTCCGTCCCTCAATTTAGGAGTTGCACCCTTGTTAGGCAGCGCAAATCATAGTAATTAATCTACATCAATGGTGTGTTATAAATCACAATTAAATCCTTCATGACTGGCTTCCTGATACTATAGCTGCCCGGCTATCCGGCAAGAACCTGCACCCAACCGCATTTTGTAAGGCAAAACCGACAATCATATTTTATATAAAAAATGGGACCGTCCATTTCTGAACGGTCCCATTGAAAAGTTACCCGGCAACGACCTACTCTCCCACGCTGGTCTCCCGCGCAGTACCATCGGCGCAGTAGGGCTTAACT
>JABMQW010000012.1 GCA_013203115.1 Fidelibacterota bacterium | reverse complement strand
TTTCGCGCCCTCTGGATTATGCGCATCAATGCAGCGGCTCGTCTCCATGGTATGTCCTACTCGGCCTTTATCTCAGGATTAAAAAAGAATGGCGTTGAACTGGATCGGAAAATATTAGCCGATCTGGCGGTGAATCAACCGGACGCCTTTGCAGAGCTGGTTAATACAGTAAAAGCATAATTATGTCCTTTGATAAACAAATCGAGGCAGTCCGAAATTCATTTCGGGCTGACCTCGATTCTTTTTCTAACGAGGAAAAAATAATTAACGAATTACAGGTCAAGTATTTTGGCCGTAAGGGACTGATTGCGGGTCTATTTCAACAACTCAAAGATATACCGGCCAACCAGAAACCCTGCTATGGAAAGTTACTGAATGAACTTCGTGGCAAATTGTCAAAAGAATTTGAAGCGAAGGTAAAGAGTACTACAGAGGACAGCTCTACCAATAAAAAAGAATTTATTGATTATACCTTGCCCGGCTATCGATTTCCAGTTGGTTCTACTCATCCGATTCAACAGACCCTGGATCAGATGAAAGAAATTTTTAAGGCGATTGGATTTAATGTAGGCTATGGACCTGAAATCGATGATGACTGGCACAATTTTGAGGCCCTGAATTTTCCGCCCCATCATCCGGCTCGTGATATGCAGGATACTTTTTTTGTGGATCAGAGCACCGTATTACGGACCCATACTTCCAATGTACAGATTCATCTGATGGAGAATAAACCCCCGCCTTTACGCTATCTGGTACCAGGAAAAGTTTATCGCAATGAAGCCATCAGTTTTAAGCATTACTGCCTGTTTCATCAGGTCGAAGGCTTGTATGTTGATAAAAATGTGTCATTCGCCGATTTGAAAGGAACGGTTGATTACTTTTTACGCAAAATGTTCGGCGAAAGTGTTAAGTCCCGCTTTCGTCCCAGTTATTTTCCTTTTACCGAACCCAGTGCGGAAGTTGATATCTGGAATGAACGGCGCCAGCAATGGATGGAAATCGTTGGCTGCGGAATGGTCGATCCGAACGTTTTTAAGAGCGTTGGCTATGACCCTGAAATCTGGCACGGTTTTGCCTTCGGCTTTGGTGTGGACCGAATCGCAATGTTAAAATATAAAATTGATGATATTCGCCTGTTTTACCAGGGTGATGTACGTTTTCTGGAGCAGTTCTGATGATTGTGGTATTGGACTGGTTGCGTGATTTCGTCGAAATTAAGGAATCCCCCCAGGAATTGGCTGATATGTTGACCATGCTAGGCATGGAGGCTGAACACAGCGAAAATAGCGATGAAATCACCAATGTTGTTACCGCCCGGATTACCAAGGTAATAAATCATCCTAATGCTGATAAATTAAAACTCTGCGAAGTATTCGACGGCCACGAAACCCATAAAGTAATCTGCGGCGCACCCAATACCCACGAAGGACAAATTACGGCCTTTGCCGGGATTGGTGCGACGCTGAGCGGTGGTTTTAAAATCAAACCGGTCAAAATCCGGGGCGAAAAAAGTTCCGGCATGTTGTGTTCGGAACGTGAACTCGGGATTTCGGAAAATCACGATGGCATCCTCGATTTACCGGAAAATACGGAACCTGGTCAGCCGATCGCCGCTTTATTTCCCCAGCCCCTGCAGGCTATTGAATTCGATATTACACCTAACCGGCCGGACTGTCTTTCCCATATCGGTATCGCTCGTGAAATTGCCCTGAAAACCGGACGTGATCTGAAAATTCCCGAACCTGAAGTTGGAGATTCTATTTCCAATGCAGTACGGGAATATGTTGTGGTGAATATTGACGATCCTCTCGGTTGCCCGCGTTATATCGCCGGAATAGTAAAAAATATCCAGGTAGGACCTTCACCGCAATGGATGGTTGAGCGGTTGGAAGTAGCCGGACAACGCAGCATCAATAATGTTGTTGATATATCGAACTATGTCTTACTGGAACTCGGTCATCCGACACACATCTTTGATTACAAGTTTGTTCCGACCAAAAAAGTAGTTATCCGCCGGGCTGGAAGTAATGAGAAGATCACGACCCTCGATGATATTGAACGTGCAATCACTGAGCAGCATTTATTAATCACCGATGGTGATAGACCGATAGCAATAGCCGGTATTATGGGTGGAGAGAATTCGGGTGTTTCGGAAGATACGAATACAGTTCTGATTGAAAGCGCTTATTTTGATCCGATTACAATCAGGAAAGGTTCCAAGTCGCTGGGATTGATTACAGAATCATCAAGGCGTTTTGAGCGTGGCGCTGATCCTGAGGGAGCTTTACGGGCTTTCTGGCGGATTGTCAATCTACTGGAAGAATTGGCCGGAGGAGAACAGGTACCGGGAATTATCGATGAATACCCCACGCGAATCACTGCGCCGGCCATCACTCTGCGTAAATCCGAACTGGATTTATTATCCGGCTGTGAAATCAGCGCCGAATTTATTGAGCAAACTTTCACTGGTCTGGAAATCGAATGGCAGCGAAAAACTAACGCTAGCTGGACCTGCACACCGCCGACTTTCAGACCTGATCTGGAGCGTGAAGTAGATCTGATTGAAGAGTTAGTACGCGTTTTTGGCTATGATAATGTTCCCACGTTACCAGCCTATACCGGTTTATTCAGTAAAGATGAGCAGGATGTACAAAGTGGCATCGGCAGAATTAACAAAATACTGACGGGTCTGGGCTTCCGGCAATGCTACAGTAATTCTCTGCAAAGCGTAAGAATTGCCAGTAGTCTGGGTCGGCAGCCGGTCAAGTTAGTTAATCCGCTGAGCGAGGAGATGAGCCATACGCGCACATCCTTATTGCCCGGTTTAATTCAATCCCTGCAATATAATATCAACAACGGCAATCCTGATTTACAGTTGTATGAACACGGACAGGTATTTGAGCGCAAAGGACCCGGTTTCAAAGGTATTCGTGAATATATGCACCTGACCGGTATTGTGCATGGAAATATGCGGACAGCGGATATTTACAGTTCCTCGGACCAACAGTTTTCCTTTATTACACTAAAAGGCGTTATTGAGTTATTGTTCAGGCGCTTGCATCTAAATCTACTGGAATTGTCTAATAGTAAACACAGAGATCCGTTCACTGATTGTTATGTCATTCAACAGGATAAAATAAATCTGGGCTTTTTTGGTCTAATAAATCCGAAATATATTGACCTGATCGGTGCTGAGACTGGCCCCATCTATGGATTCGAAATAGACCTGACCCTTTTATTGGAATCGATGCGAAAGCAGGAAGCCACTCATATTTACCGACCGATCAGTGTATATCCCATGGTTGAGCGCGATCTGAATTTTGTCTTGTCGGAAGAGACAGAAGTCGATAATGTAATCAAAGCCATCCAAAAGGTCGGCCAGGATATTTTGAAACAGGTAAGACCGGTAGATATTTTCCGCCATGAATCAATCGGAGCCGGCCATAAGAGTATCAACTTCAGATTTATCTTTCAGCACCTTGACAGAACACTGGAAGATAAAGAGGTATCTTCAGTTATTAATGACATTATCGCTATTTTCAAGCGTGATTTCGGAGCTAAATTACGGTCCTGAAGACTGAATTGAACCGAATGGTAATGCGTTTGGGAAATACAGCATTAAAGTTCAAACAACCACATTAATCAACCATTTCTCTCATAATTAATACACGGGAGGGACTTTTGGATAATAATGATAATTTAGTACAAGTCGATATTTTCGGTCAGGAATACACCGTAAAAGCGCCGGCCAATTCCACCTACATAACCAACATCGCCGAATATGTTGATTCAAAAATGCGCGAAGTGGAAAAAAACCTGCCCGGTCAGCAATCTCCAACCAGAATCGCAATCCTGGCGGCAATGAATATCTCCGACGAATTTTTTACGCTGCGCAATAAACAGGCTGAGCAGGTTGACCGGATGGAAGCCCGGATTACCACGTTGATCGATTATATTGATAAAAGAATCGAAGAATAGATGCCGGAAACGCAGTTACTTTCCGGTAAGGCAGTCAGTGCTGCAGTATATTCCGAATTAAACAGCCGGATTGCCGCTTTAAAAGAAAAAGGCCTTACGCCCGGTCTGGCGGTAATTCTCGTTGGTGCTGATCCGGCTTCACAGGTCTATGTACGGAGCAAAGAGCGCCGCTTTGCAAAAATGGGTTTATATTCGGAAACATTCCGTTTTGATGACGATCTCCCCGAATCGGATTTGATCGAGAAAATTAGAGAATTAAATGACGATCATAATTTTCATGGTCTGCTCGTGCAATTGCCACTATCACAGCAAATATCCGAACAAAAAATAATCGAAACCATCAATCCGGAGAAAGATGTAGATGGATTTCATCCGGTTAATCTGGGGCTGATGACCGCCGGCGTCCCGCGCTTTATTTCCTGTACACCGAAGGGCATACTGCGAATCCTCAAACATTACGATATTGAAACCAGCGGAAAACACGTTGTTGTCTGTGGACGCAGCAATATCGTCGGGCGACCAATTTCGGTGTTACTGAGTCTGAAAACGGATTATGGAAACGCCATAGTTACCGTAATTCATTCCCGAACACCCGACCTGCAGAAATATACACGTCAAGCTGATATTCTTATCGCTGCCTTGGGTCAACCTGAAATGATTACCGGTGATTTCATCAAAGCAGGCGCCTGTGTAATCGATGTTGGGATCAACAGGGTAGAGGATGCTGCGCAGGAAAAGGGCTACCGGATGGTAGGTGATGTTCAGCAGTCAACAGTCATGGGGAAAGCCAGTTACCTGACCCCTGTTCCCGGTGGTGTCGGTCTAATGACAATCGCCATGCTGGTTGAAAATACAGTCGAAGCAGCCGAATTAGGATTGCAATAAACTAATCAGTTCTACGTAAATTTATATACTATATGCGCCCATAGCTCAGCTGGATAGAGTGCATGCCTCCGGAGCATGAAGTCGCAGGTTCGAATCCTGTTGGGCGCACTCATAAATGATGCATTCGTTTTTATAATAGAGTGTCCCGACCTGTCGGGAAGGTCGCAGGTTCGAATCC
>JABMQW010000124.1 GCA_013203115.1 Fidelibacterota bacterium | reverse complement strand
GAATATAATTTTTCTCAAGATAAGTATATTGGGAAAAGGAAATTTAAAGTATATTCGCACGAACGTTCGAACTAAGATTTTTAGCTAATGGCGCTCCAATGATAAAAATAATTAAGATTTTACTGACGGCTTTCCTGATAACCGGTTTGGGGGCGCAAGGCTTATTTGAATCTGCCACTAGTGCCGTAAAAACTGTTGAGACAGCCGGAGGACTGGACATCACTGGTTTCGTGCGTAGTATCGTTTATATCAATGAAACGGCCAATCAAAAAGAATACCAGCTTCAAAGCGGGTATGGTGAACTCTGTCTCAAGTTGCGGGCCTACCAGGGTGATGGGGGTGATGCATTTGCTAAGTTGCGCTTTCGCAGTGGGCACGAATATGGTAACAGCATTTCCGAGTTTGATGTATCAGAGGCCTACGTAAATGCCTATCTTTGGAAATTTGATCTGCGGTTCGGGAAACAGATTGTAGTCTGGGGGCGGGCTGATGGGTTCAACCCCACCAATAACATCACTCCTCAAAACACCACCGTCCGTTCCCCCGATCCTGATGATATCCGCAGCGCCAATTTTTTGCTACGCTCTTATTTTAACTTGACACCGGTAATCAGGCTGGAAGGTATCTGGGTCCCGGAATATATGCCAACAGTGTTGGCATTTGAAATGGCCGATCTGCCGGACAATATCTCAATTGGTACAGGTGAATATCCTGATTCACGGTTGGAGAATAGTCTCCGGGCCGGACGGCTGTCGCTGGAATTACCAGCCTTTGATGGTTCCATTTCCTATGTAAGTGGTTATAATCCAATGCCCGGTATTAAGCTGAGATCGCTGGATATTTCAACCGGAGCAATGACAATCATCCCTGCGGCTTATAAACAACAGATATTTGGATTTGATTTTTCAACTGCGGTGAGTTCCTGGGGCTTGCGTGGCGAGGCTGTTTACCGTATTCCGGAAGAGGAACATAATGGTTTTCCAAACTATTTTATCCCCTGCAAGGATGCCTATTATGTTGTCGGGATCGACCGGATGTGGGGTGATTTGAATCTGATTGCCCAGTATATTGGCCGCTATATCCCGGACTGGGAAGATTTGAAAATTACCGCTGATCCGATGAGTCAACTATATGGTAATCTGGAGAATTATAATCGGCTGTTTGCCCAGCAGACCCATAAGACACGCCATGTTTTAACTTTCAGGCCGGCCTATAGTCTGTTTTATGAAACATTAAGCCTGGAACTGTTCGGCTTGTATGATCTGACCACCAGTGAGCTGATGCTAATACCGCAACTGGTCTATAAACCGGCCGATGCACTTGTGATTACCATCGGTGGCAATATCTATAGCGGGGATGACGGTACAGCCTATGATCTGATTGAAGACAGCTATAATGCCTTGTATTTCGAATTGAAAGTGGCATTTTAGGAGCAGTGATGGTTGGAAAAATTTCCTGTGAAATCAAACAGCGGATCTTTGATACGGCTGTAAAACTGTTTGCCCGTAAATCCTATGGACTAGTGGGTGTTCGTGAAATCGCCGCCGAAGCAAGTGTAAGCACTTCGATGATTTCCTATCATTTTGGCGGTAAAGCCGGAATTATGCGTGCAATTATCGAAAAGTACTTTGGCCTATTTAAAACCATGTTCAACGATGCTGTTAAGGATGAGAACAGTTTTGAAGAAAATGTGCGCCGTTTTATCCATGGCTTTGTAAGCCTGATCCGTACTGAGCGTGACCTTAGTATGGTCTGGCATTCGGAATTGAATAATGAAATACCGGAGGTCAGCGATATCAAATATCGCCATCAGCTCGAAATGGGTGTCGATGCCAATAAACTGCTGGGCAAAATCGGTTTGGATTTTACCCGCGATATCGAAACGATCAACATTATTGGTCCGATCTTAATTCAGATGATTTATTCCCATTTTATCACTGGTCGGATGCTGGAGCAAAATAATACTAGGCCGGAATTTGACGATGAATTTTATAATCGTTATACCGCACTACTGGCCGACATCTGTCTCAAGGGAATCAGAGGTGTATTTACAATGGATGAGTAATGCAGTTGATCAATATTAATTTAGCTATTACAAACAAAGATTCGGAATATTAAATGGCAGATAAAATAATCCGCTATCGCTGGCCGATCATTATTGGTTTTATTGTTATAACCCTCATCTTTGGATTACAAATACCAAAGGCGCAGATCCAGGCTGATTTTGAAACCTATATTACCGAAGATATTCCG
>JABMQW010000123.1 GCA_013203115.1 Fidelibacterota bacterium | reverse complement strand
GCGTACAGGTAATCAGCTTAGGCTTTAAATTTTGACGGAGCAGTATATTGGGCGAAATGAATGGATAAAATATTTGCTACGAAATACGGTGGTTTCTCCAAGGACGGGAACGAATATATAATTACCAATCCCCGGACACCCAAGCCCTGGGTCAATGTATTATCCAATGGTGACTACGGCCTGGTGGTTTCCCAGACGGCGGGAGGCTTTAGCTGGCTGACCCACTCCGAGCTTAACCGGATCACCCGCTGGCAACAGGATCTGACCCGCGATAACCACGGTAAATACCTCTATATCCTGGATCGTGCGACGGGAATATTCTGGAATCCGGGCTGGCTGCCAGCCCGTACCGAACTGGATAATTACCAGTGCCGCCACGGCTTTGGTTATACCAGCTTCATTTCCGCCTACGACGGTATTCAGGTAGAACTTACCTTATCGCTGGCCAATGCTGCGCCAGTGGAATTCTGGGATGTGAAGGTCGCGAATTTATCCGGCCGCCCCCGCCAGTTGTCCCTGATCACCTATTTCGAATGGGGTCTGGGTTGCTCCAACGATCACCATCGCGAATTTCACAAAATTTTTACCGCCCTGGAATTTGACCGCGACGCCAATGCTATTTTGGCTTCCAAGCGGCTGTGGGATATTCACCACCGAGCGAATGGTCGCTGGAACAGGGATTACCCCTATGTGGGCTTCCATACCTGCTCGAAAGAGATTGCTGGTTTCGAAGGAGACAAGCTAGCCTTTCTGGGCCAATACGGCAGTCTGCGGGAACCGCGGGCTCTGCTTAATGGTGAATTGACCGGCAGCCAGGGAATGGGGCGCGAACATATCGGCAGTCTGCAGGTCAATTGTGATCTGGCGGAAGGTGCTGGTGAACAGCTGATGTTCAGCCTGGGATTGGCCGAAAATCACTCTGCCGCCAAAGAACTGGCGCGGAAATATCAGTCGGTTGAACTGGCGCAACAGGAATTGAAACGGACCAAATCCGCCTGGGCGACGCGCCTGAATGCCACTACCGTGGAAACTCCCGATCAAGCTCTGAACCTGCTGGTTAATAAATGGCTGAAATACCAGGCCATTGCCGGCCGGCTACTGGCCCGCAGCGCCTATTACCAGCAGAGCGGTGCCTTTGGTTTCCGCGACCAGTTACAAGACAGTCAAATCTATCTGACCAGCGATCCCCGTCTCACCAGGGAGCGGATTAAGGAACACGCTCGCCATCAATTTAGCGATGGTACAGTTCTGCACTGGTGGCATCCGATCCTGAATGAAGGCCTGCACTCCGAGATGTCCGATAACCTTTTGTGGTTGCCTTTCGTAACCATCAGCTATCTCCAGGAAACGGCCGACTACCCCTTTTTAGAGGAAATTGTAGCCTATTACGATGAACCGGATCGGCCGGGCAGCATCTTCGGGCATTGCTGTGCCGCCATCGACCGGGTCTTGGCGCGGTTTAGCGGACGGGGTCTGCCGTTGATCTGTGAAGGCGACTGGAACGACGGTCTCAGCGCTATCGGTATTGCCGGCCAAGGCGAATCGGTCTGGCTGGCCCATTTCTTAATCTATTTGCTGGAACGGTTCAGTAAAATTGCCGAAAAACATGGTGACGTCAGGCATTCAGTGGAATACGCCACCAGACGGGAAAATTTGATTGCGGCCGTTAATCGCCATGGCTGGGACGGTGCGTGGTTTATCCGTGGCACCAAAGATAGCGGAGAAGAGTTCGGCAGCAGTGCCAACACTTACGGGAAGATTTTTCTTAATCCACAGACCTGGTCGGTAATCAGCGACGGCGCTGCTGAAAAGCGTCAGGTTACGGCCATGGCTTCGGTCGCGAAACATTTGCTGAAGAAGAATGGCCCCCTGCTTTTGTATCCGGCTTACGCAAAAGTTGACGTGGAAATCGGTTACCTTTCACGCTATGCTCCCGGCGCCCGTGAAAACGGCGGTGTTTACACCCATGCCGCCATCTGGGCCATCTGGGCCTACGCCAAGTTGAGACAGGCCGATGCGGCCTATGATGTATTCCGGCGCCTGTGCCCGATTAATAACGGCCTTGAACCCGACACCTATTTGGCGGAACCCTATGTGACTCCGGGTAATATTGACGGACCCGATTCCGCATTTTACGGTCGTGGTGGCTGGACCTGGTACAGTGGTTCGGCAGCCTGGCTGCAGAAGGTGGTAGTGGACCGGATTTTGGGCGTGCGGGCGACGGAAAATGGTTTGCTGATAGATCCCTGTCTGCCGGCCGAATGGAAAACCTGTCGGGTGCGGCGGCTGTTCCGGGGTGTAACCTACGATATCATTTATTCCAATCCGCAGCACAGTACGGCCGGACCGGTCAAAATTATCGTTGCTGGAAAAGAAATAACGGGAAATCTGATCGAGCCGGTGGCCGCTGACCGGGTAAAAGTGGAAGTGTTGTTTTAAGGCGCTTGCCAGTCATGAAGCGGCGCACCAGGATTGCAGTAATCGTAACCGTGCTGGGCTTGGGGCTGGTCACATCCGGTTGCCGGGATGAAGCGCCAACCGCAATCAGCGAACTGAAACCGGCTGACCTATACGGCTTCCCGTCGGCCGCGGCTGTCCAACCACCGGATACCGGTCTGACCGCGGAGGTCTTATTACGTGAAATAGCCGCTGATACCTGGCAATTTTTCGAAGCTGCCGTGGAATGCCAATCAAATTTGCCGATTGATTACCTGTGGATTGACCCGGATCGAGTGGGGGCCAATACCTCGATCACCAATATCGGATTGTACCTGCTGGCCGTGCTTACCGCCTGGGATTTGAATCTGATTGACCGTGGCCAGACGGTAGAGCTTCTGCAACGCACGCTGGCGACGGTTGATAAGCTCACTACTTATCGCGGTTTTCACTATAACTGGTATAATTTAGAAACTTTGGAACCGGCTGTAAAATTTATTTCCACTGTCGATGCGGGGTGGTTCTATTCCGCCCTGTCGATTGTGGAGCTGGTCTTTCCCGATGAATTCGGCCCGCTCTGCCGGCGATTGCTGGCCGCCGTAGATTTCGACTGGTTGTACGATGCGGAAACCGGTCATTTCCGGCATGGTTTTCAGGTTGACACAGAGGAATTCAGTCCCTATCATTATTCCATGCTGGCCAGCGAAGCTCGAATCGTTTCTTATTTGGCCCTGGCCCGGGGTGAGGTGCCGATCAGTCACTGGA
The DNA here is from genome assembly GCA_013203115.1 of Fidelibacterota bacterium. Classification (GTDB taxonomy): domain Bacteria; phylum Fidelibacterota; class Marinisomatia; order Marinisomatales; family TCS56; genus JABMQW01. The sequence goes on along the minus strand of JABMQW010000123.1, from coordinate 17,887 downwards.
AGGCTTTATACTCTACCCTGCCGGACAGCTTCGAACAGCAGCAAGTCCCGGAGTACGTACAGGGAATTGGATATTACCGTTATAAAGATTTGCTGATTATTCCAGCCTGGGGCGGTAGTTTGTTCGAATATCTCATGCCCAATCTGCTAATGGATGAGCGAGCGCAAGCACCGTATGGATTGGGAGAAAATAATCGCCGGGCAATCGAAGTTCATATCGATTACGCCCTGAATGAAATGGGTTACACGGCCTGGGGTATGTCGCCGTCCACTGCTCCGGAAGGAAATTACGGTGAATTCGGCGTACCGCTGATCGGTAGCAGAATAGCTTGTTATTCGCCCACTATTGTGAGTCCTCATGCCGCGTTGTTAGCTATCAATTACATGCCGGAAGCGGTCATTTCCAATATTAAGCGCCTGCTGGCGAGCTACCCAATCTATGGCGAATTCGGATTCTACGATTGTGTTGATCCCATTTCTGGAGCAGTTGGTCGTGCTTATCTGACGCTCGATCAAGCCATGATCTTTCTCAGTCTGGGGAATTATCTCACTGACCAGGTTCTTCCCGGGCGTTTTCGATCTCTGCGGGGTATGGATCTGGTGAGTGACCTGGTCAGTAAGGACAATTTTTTCCCGAAGCGGAACAGTCCCTTGAAAAATTAACTTGCATGAGGAACCCAATCATGAAACTAATACTTCAACTTGTTATTAGCCTGGTAATCACAGCCGCTCTGACGGCCCAGGATTATGCCGATTATATATTTTTTGACGACAGTCCCACGGATGTATCTTATGATCCCAGTTGGGGTTATGTAAATGCACCCAGCGAACTGGAGCGGGTTGGTGAGAAATTTCCGGTAGATACGGAAACGGTTTTTTACGGCGCCAACAGTCTGCGTTTACACTGGACTTCCAACAGCGGCGGCGACTGGGGGATTGCCGTGGCGGCAGTGGGCTGGCCCGCCCATGATGTGACGCAGCGCGACACATTGACTTTTTGGGCTTATTCTGATACGATCATCCCTACCAATCAGTTGCCGGTGATTTATCTGGAAGACACTGGTAATCGTAAAACTGCGAAAGTCAGTTTAAGTGATCATTTCGGGGATTTACCTGACAGTCTCTGGACCAGAGTGAAGGTTCCGCTGCGGATTTTTGATCCGATTGCCCAGGATGCCGACCTCACCAGAATTAAGACCATTTTCTACGGCCAGGAGGCTGCCGACGGTATTGAGCATATTATCTACCTTGATGAAATCAGGATGTATGTTGGCAATCAGAATGACACTATTCCACCGGCCATCCCGGCAAATTTAATGGCTACTCCCTATGACAGTCATGTTCAATTGGAGTGGACGCCCAACAGTGAAGATGATCTCATGGGGTATGATATTTATCGCTCGACTAACGGAATCACGTTTACCAAGGTGGGATACGCACCGCAAAGAATACCAATGTACAACGATTTTTTAGGCGGTTCCGGGATCAGCGCGACCTATAAAATTGCGGCCGTGGATGAAAATTACAATACCTCTGATTTCTCGGCGGAAGTATCGGCGACCACCTATGCCATGACCGACGATGAATTATTAACGATGGTGCAGGAGGCCACCTTCAAGTATTTTTGGGATTATGCTCATCCCGTTTCCGGTTTGGCTCGGGAACGGACTCCCGGCGGTGACAATACGGTAACCAGCGGGGGTAGTGGTTTTGGCGTGATGGCCCTGCTGGTGGGGATCGAGCGCGGATTTATCACCCGGACTGCCGGTGCCGATCACTTGTTGGACATGCTGGTGTTTTTGAACCAGGCCGACCGTTTCCATGGGGCCTGGTCACATTGGCTGGATGGTGAAAGCGGGACAGTGATTCCCTTCAGTCAATACGACGATGGTGGTGATTTGGTGGAAACGGCCTACATGATACAGGGTTTATTGGCGGCCCGACAGTATTTTAATCAGGATAATGCAACCGAAAACCAGATCGATTCCCTGATTACGGAACTATGGGAGACGGTGGAATGGGACTGGTATCGCCGGACTTCCTCCAGCAATTACCTCTACTGGCACTGGTCGCCGAATTATAACTGGGCCATGAACTTTGCGCTCAGCGGCCCGAATGAAACTATGATCACTTACCTGCTGGCGATTGCGTCACCCACGCATTCCGTACCGGCCAGCCTTTACGAAGACGGCTGGGCCAGCAGCCCCTATTACGATAACGGTGGAACTTTTTATGGTATCCCGCTGGAAGTTGGTTGGGATTATGGCGGTCCCCTGTTTTTTGCCCATTATTCGTTTCTGGGTTTTGATCCGCGTTTTAAGCGGGACAGTCACACCAATTATTTCATCAATAACCGCAACCATACTTTAATTAATCGAGCCTGGTGTATCGATAATCCCGGCGGCTATGAGGGCTACAGTGAGGTCGGCTGGGGTCTTACAGCCTCCGATGATCCTTTTGGCTATATGGCTCATGAGCCCACCAGTGACCGGGATAATGGTACGATTACACCGACGGCGGCCCTGTCGTCCTTTCCCTACACACCTGTTGAATCGATGGCTGCCCTGAAGCATTTTTACCGGGATAAAGGCGAAGATCTGTGGGGACCGTATGGCTTTTACGATGCCTATAACCCGACTTACAATTGGACTGCCGGTTCCTATATCGCCATCGACCAGGGACCCATTATCGTGATGATCGAAAACTATCGCAGCGGTTTGTTGTGGGATCTGTTCATGGCCAATCCTGAAATTCAGCCCATGCTGGATGCGGTCGGTTTTGTGGTCGATTCAACAGCAGTGGGTCTGGAGCCGAACTTGGCTGTACCCAATGAATTTGTTTTGTATGGGAACTATCCCAATCCCTTCAATCCTGAAACAGCCCTCGCGTTCGCTATACCGGCTCCGTCAGAGGTGGAGATTTCAATCTATGATATCCGCGGTAAAATAGTAAAACGTATAAACCATCCGGGTTCCACAGCCGGGAGACATTCAGTGCGCTGGGATGGCAGGAATACCGACCAGGTAGCGGTAGGTAGCGGTATTTACCTCTATCGAATTCGGACTGATTTTGGTACAGCCAGCGGTAAAATGACGCTACTGAAATAATCAGATCGATGATCAAGCCAATAGTCGATCGGCAACTGTCAGATAACGGCATTATACCCTTCCGCCTAGTTAAACTGATCGGTTTTGTGCTGGTTGTTGTTTTATTTTTTGCCGGTTGTGGCAAAAGGGCCGCTAACGAACTGGAATTCTGGGCGCTGGGAGTGGAAGGGGAACTGGTCAAACCACTAATCACGCGCTTTGAACAGGAGTATCCGGGGATAAAGGTGCGCGTCCAGGCTATTCCCTGGTCGGCGGCGCATGAAAAACTGTTGACGGCCTATGCCGGTAATGCCACCCCGGACCTGTGTCAGTTAGGTAATACCTGGATTCCCGAGTTCGTGGCCCTTAGGGCGATTGATACTCTGGATCGCCGGGTGCATGAATCTATGGAAATTGACCCCGACAATTATTTCCCTGGTATCTGGGCTACCAATCAGATCGATGGCCGGTTGTACGGCATTCCCTGGTACGTGGATACCCGTCTGCTGTTTTATCGAACTGATCTGTTGCGTAACGTAGGTTATAGCAAACCACCGCGAACCTGGCCGGAATTGCTGGACGTCAGCCGTCGGCTTGTGCAGGGCGGGCAGTGCGAATACGGCATTCTGTTACCCTCCAATGAATGGGAAGGACCGGTGATTTTGGGGTTGGCGAACGGGTCTTCACTGCTGCGTGATAATAATTGCTTTGGCGATTTCAGTGGTGAGCCGTTCAGTGAAAGTTTTGATTTCTTCCTGCAGTTCTTTAAGGAGGGTCTGTCACCTCTGGGCATGGCTGGTGTTACCAATATCTATCAGGGCTTTGCCGAAGGCTATTTTGCTATGCTGCTCACCGGTCCTTGGAATATCGGCCAGTTTCAGCGGCGCCTGCCGGCTGAAATTCAGAATAAATGGGCTACCGCACCACTGCCGACACCCCGGGGATCAGAGCCTGGTACTTCCTTGGCCGGTGGTGCCAGTCTAGTGCTATTTTCAACGTCCGATAAGAAAGCGGCTGCCTGGAAATTAATCGAATTCCTGTCACGACCAGCTGTTCAACTTGAATTTTATGACATCGCCGGCGATTTACCAGCAGTTAAGGCCGCTTGGGGAGTAGCGGAGTTGCAAGCCAATCCCTGTTTGCAGGCTTTCTACCGGCAGTTGCGGCACGTTGCCCCAACACCGCAGGTACCGGAATGGGAACAAATTGCCCAGAAAGTACTGCAGTATGGAGAAGTAGTAGCCTATGGTCAGCAGGAACCGGCAGCCGCTTTAGAAGCCCTGGATCGTGATGTGAATTTGATTCTGGAAAAACGGCGCTGGTTACTGAGCCGGGACGAATAAAATGATAAATACTTATTCCCAGTCAACCAGGCATTCAGCCTACCTGTTCTTAACCCCCGCTTTGACAGCCATTGGTGTATTTTTTTTCCTTCCGGTACTGGCAGCCCTGTTGATGAGTTTCACCGATTTTGATATCTATTCCCTGGGCGATATCAAGAATGCACGATTTATCGCTTTCCGAAATTACAGCCAGCTTTTACAGGATCCGTTATTTTGGAAAGCGTTGAAGAACACCAGTTATTTCGTCATCATTGGTGTGCCCCTTTCGATTGCCACTTCACTGGGGACGGCCGTGTTGTTGAACTCGAAGTTGGTAAAATTAAAATCTCTGTTACGTTTGGCCTACTTCATTCCGGTAATTACCACGCTGGTGGCAGTAGCGGTGGTCTGGCGCTATATCTATCATCCCCGTTTTGGTTTGATGAATTATCTGTTGGAGCTGATTGGTATCAATGCCATCGACTGGCTGGGCGATCCGCACTGGTCCATGCCGGCTTTGATTATTTTGGCCGTCTGGAAAAATTTCGGCTACAATATGATCATTTTCATCGCCGGTTTGCAGAATATTCCCCTGGAACTGTATGAAGCGGCCCGCATCGATGGCGCCAGTCGCTGGCAACAATTCCGGACGATTACTTTACCGATGCTGGCCCCCACCACATTATTTATTACGATTATAACGGTGATTGGCTACTTCCAGTTTTTCGCCGAACCCTACGTGATGACCCGCGGCGGCCCGCTGAACAGTACCCTCAGTATCGTGTTGTATATGTACCGGGAAGGTTTCCATTCCTGGAAGATGGGCTATTCAGCGGCCATTGCCTTTATTCTGTTTTTCATAGTTTTTCTGATTACCCTGCTCCAATTAAGGTTGCAAAAAGCCCGGGTGGTGTAAATCGATGCCAAGTAAAATAGCAATCCATATCGTCTTGATTATCATTGCTCTGCTTACGCTGGCGCCTTTTCTCTGGATGGTGGGTGCCTCGTTCATGGCAACCGGTGAAGCAGGTACTTACCCACCCCATTTTATTCCCCGTAGTCCTACGCTGGATCATTACAGTGGTCTCTTCACTGGGCTGCAACTGGGGCGCTACCTGTTAAACAGCATTATTGTCTCCTTATCCATCACCGGCATTTCATTGTTGGTCAATTCCATGGCTGGTTATGCCTTTGCCAAATTCAGTTTTCCCGGTCGCAACCGGTTGTTCCGGTTGCTGATTTCAACCATGATAATTCCGGGACAGGTCACCATGATGCCACTGTTTCTGATGCTGAACCGACTGGGGTTGGTGAACACTTACTGGGGTATTATTATACCTGGGATGGCCAGCATTTTTGGAATTTTCCTATTCCGGCAATATGTGATGTCGATTCCCGACAGCCTGATCGAAGCGGCCCGCATCGATGGCGCCAGCGACTGGCGCATTTACTGCACCATCATTTTACCGCTGTGCAAACCGATTCTGGTAACGCTGGCGATTTTTACTTTCATGGGTGCCTGGAATGACTTTCTGTGGCCCCTTATTATCATGACCCGTGATTCCATGTATACTTTACCGGTAGCCCTGGCAAATTTGATGGGCGAGCACACCCAGGATACGGAAATGATGATGGCCGGCGCCGTACTGACTATCCTGCCGGTCCTTGTGGTGTTTTTAGCGCTGCAAAAATATTACATTAAAGGGATCATGCTGGGCAGTGTGAAGGAGTAATGCCGTTTTGCAGATGCTTCATCTGACAACCAACGATGTAAAAATGACCGGTTTTCCCAATAATTTTATCTGGGGTGTAGCGACAGCCAGCTACCAGATTGAAGGCGCTGTCGCCGAAGGTGGCCGGCGACCATCGGTCTGGGATAGATTTTGCCAACTGCCGGGTAAAATTAACAACGGTGATAGCGGTGTTGTGGGGCCGGACCATTATCATCGTTGGCGCGATGATGTGGACTTAATGGCAAAGCTGGAGGTAAACGCCTACCGGTTTTCCCTAGCCTGGCCACGGATTATTCCAACTGGCGTGGGGCCAATCAATCCCTTGGGAATTGCGTTTTATGATCAGTTGATTGACAAGTTGCTTGAAGGTGGTATCAAACCATGGGTAACCCTTTTTCACTGGGATTATCCGAATGACCTGTTTAACAAGGGCGGCTGGCTACACCGGGACAGTTCTGATTGGTTTGCTGAATATGCCGAACAGGCAGTCAAACATTTTGGTGATCGCATTAAACACTGGATCACTATCAACGAACCAAATTGCATCGTCCATTACGGTCACCAGACCGGGATTCATGCTCCCGGTTTGCATTTAGAATTGCAGGATGTTTTAACGGTTGCCCACAATATTTTACTGGCCCATGGAAAAGCAGTGCGGGCGCTGCGCTCGAGCACCAGTCCCGATACCCAAATTGGTATTGCGTTGAATGGGTTATTGTCGCTTCCCGACACTACAAATCCTAAGGATGTAGCGGCGGCGCAGAGGGCCACCTGGGCGGTTGATGAACTTAACACCTGGAATAACAGTTGGTGGTCGGACCCCCTGTTCCGGGGTCATTATCCGGAAGACGGCTGGCGGTTAATGGCCGCTGTCCGACCGGATATAAAGCCCGGGGATATGGAAATTATCTCCCAACCACTGGATTTTTTCGGTGTTAATATATATACGGCCGACAGGGTGCGGGCAACAGCAAATAGCTGGGAAAAACTACCACCGGCGGTTGGTTGTGCCCGAACCGCTATGGATTGGACCATTGAACCGGAGGCATTATACTGGGGTCCGAAGTTTATCTATGAACGCTATCACCTGCCGCTTGTCATACTGGAAAATGGCCTGGCCAATAATGACTGGATACACAGTGAAGGCAAGGTTCCTGATCCTCAGCGGATCGATTTTCTAAGACGATATCTGGGCCAATTATCCCGGGCGATTCAGACTGGCGTGGAGGTTGAAGGTTATTTCCAGTGGTCACTCCTGGATAATTTTGAATGGTCCGAAGGATTCAGCAAGCGATTTGGGCTGGTGTACCTGGATTATGCAACGGGACAACGAATCCCCAAAGATTCCTTTTTCTGGTACCAAAACATCATTGCTTCAAATGGAAAATCTCTGAAAGTAGTTTAAAATGGCAGAATTAAAGTTAACCGACATCACAAAATATTTTAATCCGGATACTCCCGTAATCTCGAATCTGGATCTGACGGTAAACGATGGGGAATTCCTAGTGCTGGTGGGACCTTCCGGTTGTGGAAAATCGACAATTCTGCGTATGCTTGCCGGTTTGGAAGAGCCGACTTCCGGCCAACTGTACATTGGATCGCAGATGGTGAATAATGTACAGCCCAAAGATCGCAATATCGCTATGGTGTTCCAGAATTATGCTCTCTATCCACATATGAGCGTTTATGATAACCTGGCTTTCAGTTTAAAATTACGTAAAATGCCGGCCTCGAAAATTCAACAGCGGGTTGCGTCAGTGACCGAAATTCTGGAGTTGGAAGAATACCTGAAACGCAGACCAAAGGAGTTGTCGGGTGGACAACGGCAACGTGTGGCCCTGGGCCGGGCCATGGTTCGCCAGCCGAAGGTTTTCCTATTCGATGAACCGCTGTCCAACCTGGATGCCAAATTGCGAGTACAGATGCGCTCTGAAATCAAACGGTTGCACCAACGACTAAAGACCACTATGATTTATGTGACCCACGATCAAACCGAAGCTATGACTATGGGCGACCGGATAGTTATTTTAAAAGATGGTATGATCCAGCAGGTTGGTACGCCCCTGGAGGTTTATCATAATCCGGCTAATCTATTTGTGGGGAGTTTTATAGGCTCCCCGGCCATGAATCTTATTGAAGGAAAATTAACTGAAGCTGGTTTCGTGAGTGATGTGCTGGATATACCTTTCCCGGATTGGATTAAATTGGATGAGCATGTTGGGCAATCCGTGGTATTTGGAATTCGTCCCGAGCATATTGTAATAGGTGACGGAATATGGGAGATGGATTTAGTGCTTTGCGAACCCTTAGGAAATGAAACAATCCTACATTTGGAAAAAGGTGAGGAAAAACTGATAGCGAGGGTAACAGAATTGAACAACGTGGAAATTGGCCGGAAAATAAAGATCAGTTTTCGGCTGGAGCGAGCACACCTGTTTTTAAAGGAAAGCGGTATTAGAATATCCTAGTTCGCTAAATACTATTATACAGTTGGATTTGCCGGATAATTTAGTCAAAACCATTGCCACCATTTTCACACCAATGTTTTTCATTTGTCGACGAGATAGCGGAGTACTCATAATCCTCCGATGTGCAATTATATATATAGGAAGACCGGTGTTGGTCAAATTATTGGCACCTATATGGCACCAATCACTGTAACTCTCTGTATATCAAGGGCAACAGCGGTCTTCAAAACCGTGGCGGATGATTACACATGTTGATTCATTAACTGGCGAAATCTTGCATTTCTATTTTTGGGTATTGTTATTGATAAATTGAGTAGTGTGTTTAATAATATAGTTCTCCAAGAATGACCTTGAATTAATCAAATTTCTCTGTACAATCATTCGAGGTGTAAACAAGGTTATTGAATTCTATGGCGGATTGCGGTGTTTCACCAACCGTTGTAAAATACAGTAAAATTCAAAGACTTTGTTTACACACACATAACACTGGGTAGGCACCAAAAGGCTCTGAAAATGGTATATATTATGTTGATAGTTGGGAGGTAAATATGTTTAAAAAATCTATGAATATTACACTCAGATTTCCTGAATTAGAATTATGATGAAATATTGTAATAGTAAGGTATTTTTGCTAAAATAATAGATTTTAAAAGAGCATAAGCATTTAATTATATTAAAAACATCTTTAAAAAAATAAGGGTTTGAAACGCGCTCTATTGATCTACCAACTGAGCTACCAAGCCCTAAGAACTTTATATAAGCGGGGCAAAATTAACATAGATTATAGATATCCCCAATTCGATTTTATCTGCCTTCGCAGAAAACCATCCCGACACTCTTATCGGGATAGATGAATGCGCAGATAATCAGTGTGCTAGGGCGCGATGTCGCCCAGCATGCCTCATAGTAGCTCAAAAAGCTGAATGGGAATCTCGGGCGGATAATCGCGTCAAAGCCGGAGGCGAAGACGGGAAGTTAACCGGAACCACGGGTACACCCGTGGGGCTCCATTGTGAAAACGATATTGCGAATGCCCTCAATTTCCCCAATAAGTGCTACAAGATTTCTGAATTATTCAGGTGCTCAGTTAACTTACAAGTCATTCTCGCTGGTAGCAGCTGCAGCGGCAAGCGCGATTTTCAGGCTCATAATTGCTTCATCTATTGTTATAAACGGCTTATGGCTTGGTTCCTCGATTGAACAAACAACATCATCAAGGACGTTATTTAATAAATCAGAATAGACTTTTTGTTTGGTCATGGTAAGATTAAATGTTCCTTTTATATGACAATTTACTTTGTACTGTTTACCTCCTGAAACCAACCTTGTTGAAGGCAAATTGTTTTCACCATCGGTTTGCCCCCAACCAGATGGCCGGGAATTATCGACTGCTTTTTCAATTGGAATGTTTTGGGTAATTTTTAACCCCGGTAATTTTTCTAATTCAGTTATGGAATTGGAATTTATTAAAATGGAAAAATTGCCGTTCAAAGGTATCCAACCAAATAAATCTATTTGTGCGAGATCATATACAAGTCTGATGCTGGTAGTTTCGAAAAATCCGGGTCGTGAAAAATCATGGTAGTGAGTGGCAATTACGCCATTGTTGTAGCAAACGTTGGCCAGCACCTGGTCTTCCTGTTGCGGGGAGCGGCTGAATTTTGTCCCGGTGACATCTATGGGGTCGGCTCCGGTGATTAAATTCACCAGGTCGATAAAATGGACACCATGCTCAATCAGGATTCCCCCGGATTGATTTTTATCCCAGAACCAATGACTGACCGGCAGGCCTTCATCCTGGGCATAATTTTCGACCCCTACCCGGCGTAATTTGCCAAATAATTGGGATTGGGTCCATTCTTTCAACTGTAATATGAACGGATGAAACCGAAGCATGAAATCTACCACCAAGATATTTCCGCTATTCGCTTGAGCGGTTTTTATTTTCTTGGCATCCGCAAGATTGATCGCTAATGGTTTTTCAAGAATGACATGCTTTCCGTTTTCAATAGCTTTAATGGCAATTTCAGGATGTGTATTGGGTGGAGTTGCAATTGCCACGATATCAATATTTGGCTCAGCCACCAGTTGGCGCCAGTCAGGATAGAAATTCAGGTTTTTATCAGTAGTGGCTTTATACGCAAGGTCTGATACGGCAATAATATCTATTTTTTTATTTTCCTTCCAGGAATTATTTAAAAACTGACCAAAGCCACCATACCCGATGATTCCCAACCGATATTTATTCATTCGACTCTCGCTGTGGTTATTTATTAATAAATATTTATTTTAATTTATCCCGACAAGAAGAATACCACGTCACATTCACTGCGTTCAGTACATGGTTTACCCGTGGGGCTCCATATTATTATTGAAGGTATTGATTTTGATTCTGTTCTTTAGGCCAATAATACCTATTACGTACTCTATCCTTGGGTTTCTATAAACACTTGCTCTAATTTCTCGGCTGCATGCTTGTGGTCAAATTTTCTTACTAATGCTAAGGCATTAATAGCAATCCGCTTTCTGAGTTCAACATCTTTTAACAGCATAATTAGATACTCGGAAAAAGCTGCATATTCATTAGCTACAAACATGTTTTTTCCATTTGTTGGATTTATTCCAAAAGTAGCCCGTGAAGTAGCAACGACTGGAAGACCACAAGCCATGGCTTCTAAGAGTTTACCTCTAAAACCAGTGCCTAACGCAATTGGCGCCACAAACACATCACTATTCCAATAAAATCTCCGCACATTCTCATTATCCCCTCCGTTCTGAACAATTACATTGGCACTTCTCAAATCGAGTAGTTGTTGAGGTGGATTAAATCCAATCGCGTAAAATCTTGCATCTGGTACTTTTTGTAGGATTCTATCCCAGCAGTAATTGAAAAAATTATCTACCGCATCCACATTAGGATAATGCTGAAAATTCCCTAAGTATAGGATATTCTTAGTATTTTTTCTGATCCGGGACTTTTCCCTCGACGGTACGTAAAATCCTGTGTCGACTCCATGCGGCACCACCATGATCTTGTTTTTTAAGTTTGGAGCATAGTTTATCAGAGTATCGCTATCCTCTCTGGTTAAAGTTAAAATTTTATCGGCGGTATCATACATATTAAACTCATAATTGAATAACTCTTTTATTCCATCTTTATTAATATCTTCTCCTTTTTCAGATCTTAGTTCAAGCGCTTTTGTATAACATTCATGCACTGAAATTATAGCCATAGTATCTGCGGGAATTATGTCATAATTTGCTTCTATATACTGTCCCATCATCGAATATTCTGCAATAATAGCATTAAAATGCTTCTCTTTTATAGTTAGCTTTAATGCTTCTTCAATTTTTTCATCATAAGCTCCATCCCCGGTCAAGAAGGATCTCGGTCTATTTAATATTTTATGAAGCGCCTCAATTTCATCATGTGACCTTCCTCCATTCGAATCAACCAGGATAATTCTTTCACAGAAAGGCTTAAGGCTTTTATCCTTTCGATCCTCCTCGGTATACGCTGGGGAAATTAGTGTTATCTTGTGCCCCATTGAAGACAGATTCTTGATTCTATGGTAGATAAGGATAGGTCCACCTATAATATTTACCCTGGGGAGCAGTTTTGTCAGAAACAGCAGATTTAAACTCATGTTTTTCCTCCCTCAATAATTTCCCTTATACGTAAACGAATCTCTCTTTTGCTTGTATGTTCCATTAGTTTCTTCCAGCGTTCCTGCAGTTTACAAAACCTCTGAAAAGAGTTGAATTTTGGTACCGCATCAGTTTTTGCAATCAAGATGTTATTTAGTGTTTCTTCACTACTTTGTCTATCACTCTGAGTAAGGTAATCTTCAGATAACAGGTTGCATGACTTTTCTATCTTCTCCTCAAGATCCTTTTTTAAAAAACAGCCTGGATAGGGATCAAAATCCTCAGGGTAAACCCTATTCATTCGCTTTGTCTCTTTTTGACATTCAATCTTTGCTCGTTCATAGATAAAACGATAAATATCTTGTCTTAAATGCATCCAAGTAGGATACGTTTTTGGTGGTGGAAGATGCCTGATAGATAGCTGATTATCCAGGAAGAAGGTAAATCCAAACATTTTTGCATTTATCAAGAAGTCTATGTCCTCTCCCCTCGGGACACTGGGATCAAAAGGAACAACTGTAAATAGATCGCGGTGAATAATCATGTTCCCGCCAAATACAAAAGGTGTCTCTTTCAACCTTGGTTCTGTTCCAATAATTTTATCAAATGCGTCATTCATCCTGTCATGCTGATCCCAATATTTCATCCAGGGGCGAAAAGATTTTTTAACATGGTAGTCTCCATCTGGTTGAAGATAATATCCCGCCACAGCATTGATGACTCTTCCGCCAATATTTTTACCAATAAATTCTTTGGCTTTCGATATGAAGTAAGAGTCTTCAAAGACCTCATCATCATCAATAAGCAATGCTACTTCTGAACCTAAGATATGTGGTATGAACATACATAGATTTCGAACGTGAGAATATCCTTGGAGTTTAAGAAGGTCGACATACTCCTTTTTACCATCACTAATTAAAAGATCATGTATCTGTGTAAGATGGGAGTGCCCCAATAGCAATATATCTACTCCTATGGTAGATGAGACTGATTTGATGATATTGGCAATCTTCTTTTCAACTTGCTTTTCAATATGTTTTGTAGTGGCAACAGCAATTATTACTAATTGAAAATTTTTATCTTTCAGTATATTTATACTCTGTATCGTTCTAAGTAATGTGCCTTCACTATCTAAAGGAGTAGGGTGATCATATATGACATCTCCTTTCTTCAAACCAAACTTACTTTCTTTTGTCCAATATGTTGGAATAACCATTGTAGCTTTCATAATTCTATCCCCGAGGTTCTACTTTTTTCCTCTTAGCTTAATCAATTCTGTTTTTAACGTATGGAAAAAGCTCTTTGCCACAGCATTATCATAACAGTTTCCTTTACCACTCATACTCTGGATTGTTTTGAAAGTCTTCAGTAAACCACGGAAAACATCACAGTCATACCGCCAATTGGTTTAACGTCGATGATGATTTGTGGTACTGTACGACCGTTAGTTAAATTTTCTAAATTATCTCTGGTAAAATGTTTCTTGTTATAAATACCCAAGTACTTTAAGATCCATTGGTTAGAGTACATTAAGATTTTTTCCATCCAGGAATTATGTAAAAACTGGTCAAAGCCCCCATATCAAATAATTCCAATATTAAATTTCTTCATTTACTTACCTATAACGATAATGTTTAAAACCGTATAATATTTGAATTGACTGACACCTGAATTTGTCGACCAATAATTCGTGAAAATAATTGTTTGAATTTAATGTTTATGATAATAATATCGAAACGTTTCGATGATAATATCATAAAGGTTTACGGGTGGGAATTACAATTAAAGATATTGCCAAGATTGCAGGTGTCTCGACCTCTACGGTTTCGCTGGTTATTTCAGGGAAAGGTTATGTCAGTGAAACAACCCGGGAAAAGGTCCAAGTAGTCATTGATGAATACAATTACAAGCCTTCTCGATCAGCCCAGCAATTAGTTTCGCAGTGCAGTGGTAATATTGGTTTTATTATATCTGATATTCATTTATCACGATCCGAAGCATTCTATACCCGTATTTTACTCGGTGCCGAATTGGAGGCACGAAACTATAATATGTATATCCTGCTTTCCACTGTTGGCGATAAAATTGATATTCCGGCAGGGATTCCCAGATTTATTAATAGCCAGGACGTGGATGGTCTTATTATTGCCGGAAGTGTCCCGGTAGCCCTGGTCGAATATGTTCACAAGCTGAGAATTCCGACTGTATTGATTGATTTCAAAGTCAGTCAAACTAACATGGATGCGGTACTAATGGACAATCGTGATGGCGCTCAACAAATTGTCAAACACCTGGTGGATTTAAACATATCCAAAATCGGATTTGTTGGTGGCTCCTATTATCACCCCTCAATAAAAGAACGATTTGAGGGTTACCAAACGGCAATGGTTTTACACGGCCTTGGTGCAATTGCTCAAAATAGTGACTATCATTATCTCATTGAATATGAGACGTCGCCGGAATGTGGTCAACGTGGGCTATTAAAAATCCTGGAGAAGATTCCGGATGTTGAAGCCGTAATTTGTGTCAACGATACAACCGCTACCGGGTGCTTGCAATATGTCGAATCAATTAATAAAAAAGTACCTGAAGAAATAAAGATTGCCGGTTTTGATAATGTGAATTTCTCAGCGATCACTCACCCTCCTCTGACCACCGTTAATGTGCCCAAAGTCCAAATGGGTGTGGAGGCATTGAAATTATTGATGGATAGGATAAATAATGGTCAGCAGGTGCATCAAACACGGCTGATACCAGTTGAGCTGATTGTACGTGGATCAACAGTGAAGAATGGATCATAAGTTAGACCGATTGATAAATGAAAAAAGACGACCATTTTAAAAACCAATTTTGGGTAGGTCCAAATTACTGGCCGGCCCATGCCGGGATTCGCATGTGGTCGGACTGGCGGCCTGATCTGATACTATCGGAATTGAAAGATATGTGCGATCTGGGGTTTAATGTCAATCGCTCATTTTTGTTTATGCCCGATTTTGTTCCGACCGCTGAGCGTGTCGAACCGGAAATGCTGGCAAGATTTACGGAATTTCTGAGCTTAAATGAATTAGCTGGAATCAGGACAATTCCGTCCTTTTTTGTTGGTCACATGTCCGGTGAGGATTGGGATGTTAATTGGCGACAGGGTAGAAATATTTATACTGATCCGCGCTTGTTGCCGATCCAGAAGATGTACATCCAACAAGTAGTAAAATCCGCCGCCGGTTCGGAGGCCATTGCCGGCTGGATTGCTACAAATGAAATTTTCAATTATGAGCCGGATGGCACGCCCAACGAAATAGCTGCTTGGGGTGCGGCAATTGTTAATTATGTCAAAGAAATTGATTCCACCCACCCGGTAAGTTTAGGCGAAGGAGCTCGGGGACCGGAAACTAATCGCCGGTTAGCCAATTTCCAGACCCGGAAATATGTGCCATTTATTGATTTTATCGGTTTGCATTATTATCCCCGCCCCGGAAACCACTGGCACCAATCCTTTACTACCGCTTACCGGATTAACATTTCCCAATTTTGGAATAAGCCGGTGATTGTTGAAGAATTCGGTCATTCGACTACCATGGGTTCGGAAAAAAACCAGGCTGAATATTATCGAACTGTTTTATACAGTGCTTTAATTAATGGCGCTGTTGGGACAATGAACTGGTGTTATAGCGATTTTGATCTACACTCCGAACGGCCATATGTTCATCATCCCTTTGAATTGCGGTTTGGAATCAGGAAGACCAATGGCAGCCTGCGTTCGGCCGGGAAGGTCATGAGTGAATTTGCCGGTCTTGCCAAGGAACTGTCTGATGACAACTGGGTCAGGCAATCTGAGTCAGAAATAGGAGTAATAATTCCTTCCAATTATTACTACGAGTATCCCCATGATTATGACACCAAATTTCCTCATTGGTACCCTTTATACCTGGAAGTATTCAGCCAGCTCAAACGATGTAATCTTCATCCTCGGTCCTTATTAGAGCCGGCAATTGAATTAGAAAAAGATGGCCGGCTTTCCCATGAACTGGTTTTGGATCCCAGTAAGAACCCAGTTCTGATTTTACCACGGATGAAACGGATCACGGCAGTATTTTGGGAACGGTTACAACAGTATGTTTATGAAGGTGGAACGCTTTATGCCAGTTTTGCCCAGGATCACTGGATACCGGACTGGGAAGAATTTTTTGGATTAAAATCGGATCTGAAGTTTGGGATTCCGGCAGTACGTAATTGGAACCAGTTGCAAATCACCCCTACTAAAACCTGGGGTGGTTTTGAGGTTGGAAAGAATTATAGCCTGGAATTCAAGCAATCTGATCTTGATTATGCTTTTTGCCCGATTATCAATATTGATGGAGAAGTACTGCTCAAAGATCAGATTGATCATCCCATATTGATCAGTAAATCTTATGGGAAGGGTCGGATTTATTATTCTGTCTATCCATTGGAAATAATCAGCCTTGGTGCTGCCAATGGAGGTGGCGACAAGGTCTTGCAATTATTGTATAAATCAATATGGAAAATGCATGGTAGGGTGGCTGAAATAATTGTAAACGGAAAAGATCTTGAATATGGTACATGGCGAAATGATGAAACAGAAAATCTGAAAATCGTGGTATTAAACCACGCTGGTGAGGAACGAAAAGGGACGGTGGAATTACCTTTGGGATACTCCATTGATCGGTTCACACCAGAACTCAAAGAGAATAAACCCAAACAAATAGACTTCTTCCTTCACGGAAACAGTGTGCTAATAATTGACGCACTCAACAAAGATGGCATTGATCTGAATGTCAAAATTGATATCCGTAAAGGGGAATATGTGTAATAAAATGGAGGTACAATGAAGAGAACAGTTAATGCATTGATTGTGCTTGGTCTACTAATGGCCGGGCCGATTTTTGCTGAAAACCTTATCATCAACCCCAGTTTTGAGGATCAAACACCGGCCTTTTGGAGTGGTTTAAACGGTACAATCGGAACTGAGTTAGGATGGGAACAGACGGAGGTATATGGTGGTTTTTATTCTTTCAAGGTAACGAAGAGTGGAGCCACCAGTAATGCTGTCGGTTGGATAACGGATAACAACGCCGATCTATACTGGAACAACGCATCGGCGGGTACTTACTCGTTGAGTGCCTATGTAAAGACGGTAGGAGTGAACACAGTGCCTGCGAATGATGATGCCAAGATTGGTGTTATCTTCGAGTTCAAGAATGCTGCTGGAGCGGAGTTGACGACCCAGACTGTATGGGCGGATCAAAGCACGGGTAGTGTTGACTGGACTCAAATTCAGAGCGTTGCCATTCTGAGTGAGGAACCGGCTTCGGTAGTAGTAAAGGCCATTATAGGTAAGGATGCTTCCGGGACGGTCTACTTTGACAATATTGGTTGCGGAACGGATCCCTGGTCGATGGGACTGTTCAATGGTAATGCCGAGACGATCAAGGGTTGGCTGAACTGGTATAGTTCTACTAATGGTTCTTACGGCACGGTGACTGATAATGAGGCTAATACCGGGAGTTATGCGGCTGAGTTGTTCAAGCCTGACACGACTTCATCGACATCGGAGATTGTCTACTATTCGATTCCCCAAGCAGTGGAAGCGGGTGAGTGGTACAAGATAGGTGT
>JABMQW010000122.1 GCA_013203115.1 Fidelibacterota bacterium | reverse complement strand
TGATCGTAGGTAGAAACCCGGCAGTATAATGCTGCCTTCTTTGTTTTTATCTTCTTTTGCTCAATCATGATTAAACTTAGTGGCATTAATACCTAATAATCATGATAATTCTCTCATTTACTACAAAAATATGCGGGAAGCAATCAAATGACAAACTCCGACCCCTGTCTGGATCTATATGAACTCACAAAACCATATACTGAAAGTGATGTAATAAAGAGATTTCGAGAACTATCCCAAAAACACCATCCGGATAAATTTGCCAGCGTTTCTGAGGCTGAATTTGATCGTGCCCACGGTCTAATTGGTCAGATAATATTTTGTAAACAGGCTTTATTAATAAGCGCAGGGATCTCACCTGGATTTCCCACTGGTATAGGTGCTGCGTTATCGTCGTTAAGGAAATATATTACTTCTCTTTCCCAAGATCCCTATCTGCACATCGTTATGAATGACTTTGAGCGGGGGCATGACCCTGATTATGGTACCTTAAATACCCCACTTGACCCGGTAATCAAGCAACGGTTCAAATTTGATCTATACTCCCACCAGACTGAGGCCATTAATTTTATAAAAGGAGGTAAAAATGTTATAATCGTGACTCCAACAGCTTCTGGTAAAAGCCTGGTGTATACAATACCATTTTTAGAAGCGGTACATAAAGATCCGGATGCTACGGCGCTATTCATGTTTCCCACTAAGGCGTTGGCCAATGATCAACTTTACACTCTGGAATCAGTAGGAGAGGGTTTGATGACAGTGGCCACATATGACGGCGATGTGTTATCTCCCCAGAAGAAGTCAATCAGGTCAAATCTCCCAAACGCTATTTTTACAAATCCTGATGAGATTCATCATGGCATATTGAATTCCGCCACAGATTGGCAAGATTTCTTCAAAAATTTGAAGTATATAGTATTAGATGACATTCACATATATAAGGGTTTTTTCGGTTCAAACGTATCAAATATCATTTGGCGATTACTGAAAGCTGTTAAGAAGGCTGGTGGCAGCCCACAAATCATTGCAACCACAGCTACCATTGATAAAGCGCTGGATTTTACCGAGCAACTGGGATGGTCTGATTTTGAGTTGGTAAATAAATCTGGTGCCGGATTGGCGAGCCGTCTTTATATCATGTTGGAAAGTACTGTTAACGAAGACCAGGTGCTTGCGAAACATCCAATGGAGATTGCTGTTGACGAGGCCATTCGATTAAGCAGTGCAGGATTCCAGACTATCGTGTTTTGCCAATCAAGACGTTTAGTGGACATCATGACCCAATTCACTAAGGATAGAGTTCTCAGTAAATGGCACCCACAAAAAGCGAAAAAAGGAACACTGGGGCTGGGCCAATTGAAGCCTGATCAGATAATTGCCGGATATCATGCCGGATATTCGAATGTAAAACGACGGGAAGTAGAGCAGAAAATTAAAAATGGATCAATTAAGATAATATTTACTACCAACGCCCTAGAACTGGGGATTGATATTGGTACATTGGATGTATGTATGCTATATGGGCTTCCTCAGACCAGCAATGAAATCTGGCAGAGAATTGGCCGGACAGGAAGAAGTAAAGATAAGGAAGCCCTGGTTATGGTGATAAACACTTATTCTGCGTTTGACCGCTATTATTTTTCTAATCCCACTGAATTCTTAAAATCGCGGCAGAAACCAAATCGCCCGATTATCAACCCTATGAATCCTGTAATCCGCCAGTTGCATCTTACATGTGGGTATCATGAGAGGTTGACGGCTCGCAATGTTCCAGATAAAGATAATTGGAAAGTAATTGATAAAACTATAAGTAAGCGTTCAGCGTATTATCGGCTGCCTGTCCGAAATAGCTGGCCAAATAAGTACAAACTTCTTGATCAAAACAGGATTAAGATTGGAACAATGGATTTTGAACGAGTAAAGAGAGAATTACATTATGGTGCGATGGTTCAAATTGAGGAGGTATATTATAAATTTAAAAGTTTGGATTGGAAACTGAAGGAGGTAATACTTGAAAAAATCGAAGATCCAAAATATTACACCACACCGAGCATCAGGGTTTCTACAGAATTAGATCGGACTTCCATGGTTGAAGATGTTCTTGACTATTCATTAACATCTTTAACAATTGGCTATGGACAAGCTGATGTTTCAATGAAGGTCTATGGATATACAAGACATTCATTAACAGATCCTGATGATAGGAAAACTGCTCAAATACCCAAACCACAAAACTGGCCTGCTCTAGATACTAAAGCGTTCTGGCTATCAATTCCTTCTGCCGCAGAGCATGTAATCGATGAAGAAAATAATAATCCGTATTTATTGTATTCAGTACTACATACCCTGGAACATATGCTGATGAAGGTTTTTGTTGAAAGGGGACATTGTGATTGGTCCGATATCAGTGGTTTATCGTATATCGAACATCCAGTAATAATGACACCAACTCTTGTTATTTATGAAAACTTCAGAAAAGGCTTAGGGTTGGTCGAAGTGTTTTTTGACGAATTCGAAGAGTTGTTAAAAGAAGTTAAATCACATTTGGAGAAATGCCCCTGTGACAATGGTTGCCCCGCCTGCATTATGACTCCGGGATATTGCCATGAATCCCATGATTATTTTAACAAAGAGGCTACGCTAACGTTGTTAGATAAACTACTGGCAAATACACCCAAGCGAGTACCATTCCAACGTGTTGCCAGTGGTGTTTCCAATATACCAATGGCTGATTCAAATACGGAATACAAAGCAGGAGAAGAATATTGTCCGGGTTGGTTTGTGGTTGAACAAAACGATAGTGGTCTAATTATTAAGGATAAGAGTGGTACGCTACACCCAGTAATTTATGAGGACACCCCGCTTTGAAACCAGTTGAGTATTTCGCTTTCTGGTTTCGTCACAGGATTGATTTGAAAGATTACCTGGAGAAGTTTCATGGTCTCCAGTTTACTCCGGCTAACCAGCGGTACGACTGTAATAATCAGCCCAATATTTCAATTCCGCGAACTGGCGAATATGAAAACACCTGGTACGATAGTAATCAAAAACAGGGTGCGAAAACGCAACATGGCATCAAACTAAATCAAGGGAATATAATAGACTGGGAATGCATTAAGCATAATTGTCCTCCAGTTGAAGCTGTTCCAATAGTTTTGAAAAGAAATGCCAGCCTAAGTGCATATAAAACCTCAGAGTATAAACGGCTGGAGCGTATTTTCAAGCTGACTGCGACACGTTATCGTTTAACCCTTCCTACTCCGGTAGAAAAATATCTAAATGATCGAGGGGTCGATCATATCTCAATCAAGCCAGTTTTTAACCTTGGCAGTCCCGTGCCATACCAGGTACTATTCAATTATCTCAGTACAATCGGTTTAACGGCACATGAGCTTACAGATGTACTTACAAAACTATTTATTAATGCCAGGCCCGGCAACTATCGTGAAATGCCCCGCGATTTATCTGTGGTGGTACCTGTGTATGATAGAAATGATAACTATATTGGATTCCACGGCCGGAAAATAAATCCAGGTTCGAAGTCCAAATACTTTAATACAGGGTACCTTAAAGATTTTATTGGGGATGTATTATTTGGTGAGGAGCGGCCAGATATTCAAACTGAGATTAAAGCCAAGAAACAGGTCATATTGACAAAAGGCATGTTTGATTTTTTTCACTGTTATCAGGACAGTCACAAACAGGTTTTATCCACCCTGAATCAGGGCATCAGTGCCAGGCAGTTCACGCGTATAATAGCTCAGCCTGTTGATTCCATCGTTGTTGGTTTCAGTGATCCTAAAGCCCGATCAGGTATTCTGGGACTCATGCACATCAGCCTAAAAAAGGCGGGGTTATTAATCCCGAATATTCAAACTGACTTGGATGCGGAGATTCAACAAACGGAGACTTCTATCAATACCATCATTGCCCAGGCAAAGCAAAATATGGCTATTAATAAAGAAAGCATCCGAATTGCTAAGTTGAAAAAAAAGAAAGAGCATGAGGATACGCTGATAGAGCGGGGATACACATTTTTAGTGGAGAAATCAATTGTATTAGAGAAGGTTAAAGAGTTTAAAGGGTCACCTAAGAAGCTGATATCATTTATCCAGGATCAGTCGCGAATCAACAAACAAACTGCTAAACCTCCATTTATCCGAATTCCGCAGACCCGGGTTAATGATACAATCCTTGGTGGATTTGGGTCAGAGCTAAGGTTGTTATTGTTCCTGGAAGCTAAATCAAATCCTGGCACCAGGACAATCTCATATACTAATGAAAAATTAAAAAGTGATTTAGATATCAGCGAATCAACCCTGTTGGATCATAAAAATAAACTGAAAACGGCAGGATATCTCTTGGATCAGAAAAAGATTAAACAATACAGACCCACTAGAAGAAGTAAAATGAAACGCCAGATCCATTTTGTTTACTACCCGTCGCTAATCAAATTTCTAACGGAGAATCCAGATGAGTCCTAATAAAAAGTTAAGGGTTTATATATCAGACCAACCCGACTCAGAATTAATTAACGAGGAACTGATTACCAAAACTCGGAGAGATAAATTTCATCGTGACCTGTCAAAACTAGTTAAAGAGAGACAAGCTGGTTATCATGGCCGGGCATGGAATAAAAACACTGGGTTTGTGTACCAGGTGTTTACCGTTGAAGGAAAACAAATCTGTGTAGAAGATCCGGATGCAACTCAAGTTCTACACTCGCTATTTGACAAAGAGGGTGAGTTGCGTGAAGTTGACATTAAATAATTAAATTTTGTGATCGACGGTATTATGCCCATAACTCTCGCAATAAGTGAAGATATAGCGAATTTCAAACTCCGGGATAATTTATTCTGGAGTTTGAAATCAGCTGTAAAAGTTTTATAAAAGAAAACTTAGGAGGATTTAACACCAGTTTGCAAAATTTATTAATAATATGATAGGAAATTACTATGGAGAAAACATACCCGGATATTGTTGGGCAGATCCCAAAATTGAATTCACAGCTTTACCACCGCGTTATTGATCGGATAAAAGCTCATGACCCTAATACCCCCATTAAATTAATTAAAAGTATCCACGAAATTCCTTTTTCAATGCCTAAAAATATTCCAGCCACTGATCGCGATAAAGTCTTCTGGGAAAAAGTGAAACATTCTTTAACACTCCGGGAAAAGGAACAGAATCACTGTTATGGTGATATGCGCTTTGTTCACGTGTTTGTGGCGGTTGAAGGGGTAGTGGAAAGTTATCAATTTGTGATCGGGGGAGAAAATGAGTGCCCATTCATGTGTAATATGTGTTATTTACAGGGTACTTTTAAATCGTCTCCAGTGCCTACCATTTTTACTAATTTCCATGACGATGGCCTGCTAATACGTGAGATAAAATTAGCCTTGCTGGCGATGCATATGCATGTCCAGGCTGAAGGTAAGGGCGACTATATTGGCCGTAAGAATCAGGATACAGTCCATCGAATTATGGGTTTGTTAAATGAAGCCATTGGATCTGTAAATGATACTCAATCGATCCATGATATTTTCACAGCCAATAAAAAAGCAATCGATGATCAACTTACTAGCTCTCCAATAGATAAACTTCAGCCAATTCGGGATAACATTGATAAGTTTAATTTTCAAAGCTTAACAGATCAATTCCAATTTAATTGCAGTGAGCTGAATGATGGTCTGGCAAATGATCACTTAACTGACAATTCTAAATTTTTAATGGATATATTTGAAAACCCGGTTATGGTTAAAGATGGCGGATGGCTTCAAATCCGAACAAAATCAGACAATTTTGACAATCTTTTACAGGCCAGATCTAATAGTAACCTTAAAGTTTCACTATCTATTTTAGCTCCTGCATTTATAGAAAGAACTGCTAATATAGATGAAAAATTAGAGGGAGCTGTAAAACTCCAGAAGCTTGGATATAAACTTTCAATAAACGTGGACCCAATATTCCTACATGGCGATACAGTTAAAGTGTACAGCAAGATTCTTGACAAGATTGCTTCAAATATTTCAACCGATCCTGCAATATTTGACCATCTAACTTTAGGTATGCTGCGTTTTGGGAAAAATACCAGGGATATTGTTGAGAAGCGAAACCCTAAACTATTTGGTCATTACCAGAAAAACATGGTCAAAGAAGATGAGAAATACCGGTATGATCGTGACAAACGTATTAAGATTTACAAGGGGTTAATTGATCATGCAAGGAAGGTCATGCCAGGAATTAATATTCAGCTGTCTACAGAGC
>JABMQW010000121.1 GCA_013203115.1 Fidelibacterota bacterium | reverse complement strand
GTGGCAGTTTTACTGACCGGTTCCATGCCGGGAGCCAACATAGCAGTATTGATAGCCTGTGATGTAATGGAGATCAATCCTGTAGTAATTACTTCTATCGGTGCATCACAATGGGGCGCCAATCAGCCTGATTTTACCTGGTTGGATATGGAACGTAGCCTGTATGATAAAGGTTATATTGGCAGTATATCGATCGCTGCTTCAATTGGAGGACGTAATGATATGGGGCGCTTGCTCAGTCCCAGTGGCCGGAATCTGATTATGGAAAATATTGCCAATCACAATATTGATTTGATTCGTGAAAACAGTCTTCTAGCAAGCGTTAACAAACGACTGGACAAATTCCGGCTAAAACTTCCATTAGAAAATTACACCGCATTCATTAATGTTGGTGGTGGTGTCGCGAGTCTGGGAACCAGTTTCAATCATAAATTATTGCCCCCTGGTGTAGTTCAGCGCCGGACGGTGGAATCGATTTCTCGCACGGGTGGAATCGATGGAACAATGGTACATTTCACAAGACTAAATATCCCAATTGTGCATATTTTAAACATCCAAGCTCTGACCAAACAATTGGGAATGCCTTATGCACCTATTCCGCACCCGGAAATTGGCCGGGGAAAATTGTATGCGGAGGTACGCTACAACCTTTTGGTAACGGCTATTTGTCTGGTATTTGTAGTGGGAATGGTTGTTTATATCGGGTACCGCAGTCATAAACAAATCAAAGCGAGAATGCAGCAACATGAACCGGATTCAGTTTTATAAAATAATTAGCGTCATTTTACTCTATGTTGGTGGTAGTGAATTCATTCCGGCCGAACTCCTGCGACCCAATATTGGCGGGGAAGAGAAAGAAATCCTCATCATCAATTCCAAACGCCGCCTATATTATACTGTAGAGAAAAAAGGATTGACCTATACCGTATTTGGTCCCCGCCGGTTGGAATTAATCAGTCGGTTACCGGTAAAAAATAAGCGAAAAAAATCACATTCCTTTACATATACCATCATTCTGGATGAATCCGATTCAATAGCTGTTCAGCATAAATATTTTCCGGATAAACGGATCCGATCGGTGCAGCATCCCAATCATTATGTAACCTATTCCGGAAATTATTTCGTTAATTTACCAGCCGGCAAACATTCAGTTCGAGTTATCCCTGCGAAGGATCAGAAAATACCGGTATTGATCCGTGTTATTGGTAAGGAATTTTCTTCAGACAGTGATACAAAAATCAATTTGGTGCCTACCGCGCACCAATCGGCGCAGCATCTTATCACCGGCTCCAGGGAAATCGAATATTATGAATTAAACAGTAGAATTCCATTACAGGTCACGGCCAACGGACCGGGTTTATTGAAAATCACCAGCAGACTGGAATTCGAAACCTGGATGGGTAGCGAAGAAGTATACCGGTTGAAGGTCACTAAGGGAAAAAAAGTGATTGGAACATATTATTTCACCAGCGAACGGTCCACCGATGCAACCATTAAAGAACTACCTGATCGCGTTCCCGCTAAATGGCGCACCTGTGAAATAGAAGTGCCCAAAGGTCAGCAGACCTATAATATTTCACTACTCGAAAAGGATCGTACTGCTCTGCTCCGTTTTACGGAATACAAATGAAAAAGATTTTTTTTCTCAGTCTGTGTATTACCGCCGTTTATAGCCAATCGCTGGTCGATTATCTGATACCGGCTCGGGACTGGTCCTTCCAGTTCAGGAATGGCTACGACAGTAATGTTTTGCGGCTGTCGGTCCTTGAGCAGGAGCGGGCCGCGACCAATCTACGGATATTGGGCGCCATGTCAACTTTTGATTCATATTTTTACCGAATTGGTGGTTCGGTTACTGCTAATTACCGGTTGCAGGGCCGGGACCGTGCCCTAACCCTGAACTTTTCGCCGGGACTTACCCATTACGTCCATTCCCCGGAGAAACATTATACAACCCTGGCCTTTGACATTGATTATTCCTGGGGTGCTTATCGCCATCTGAAATTCAGGATCAATCGTCTCAATAATTTTCATCTCCGCGAGTATATTGATCGCGATGTGGCTGCCGCAACCTTGGAAATCTGCAATTTTTCAGATGCAAATCATTCTCTGATTTTTTCTTTCCCGGTTGCCAGACGTACCTGGTTAACCTTCAGCGGTGGCTACCTGCAGCGGTATTATCAGTTGCCATTTACCGAATTTGACCTGGACATCTACCACAGTGCCTTCAGATTTTCCCGTACCTGGCGTCATCTGCTGAGCCTGGCACTGGAGATAAAGACCGGTTATGCTAATAATATTACTCTGGGCCGAACGGCTCGATCCAGTGCTATGGATCGCAGTTATCGCTTTTTTGAATTCTATGGACCTCTGCGTCTCCGACAATTGCTTCCCGGGTTAGATGAGATTGGTACTGCCCTGCGTTGTGAGTGGCGCTATTACCAGGTGGAAAACCCTGATGATCCTCTCCATAGCGGACGTAATCACCAGGATCTGAAACTGGATGTTTGGATAAAAAGAACGGTGTTTGAAGGACTGACCATTAAGTTGAATTTGCGCTACCGGGTCCGTGATACCAGCTCAGATTATGAATGGGTTAGTGATCTTAAAAGTTTTCACCAACTCCAAACTTGGCTGGATTTGAACTGGCAACCGGATTTTAATTGGTATTAAATCAACTGTAATCGTCTAAAATTTCAGATAGATCGCGAATATATAAGGTTGGAAGTGGATGCCCAACCTTAACCAATCGGTGACGGAATATATAAATCCCAAGTCAAAATGCAGCGGACTGACCTGTGGTTGTTCCGGTTTTGTCAGACTTAATTCATCATCAAAATTAAAAATTTCTTCGGCCCGATTCCACCATTCAATATACCAGGGATCGTAAAATAATTCGTAATTCATGATCAGATTTTTACGGATGTCGATTGCGCCGCCATAATATATGCGCGTCAATAATTCGGACTTGTCGGGATGTTTCCCGATAATGGTCCCCAGCGTATGGCTGATGCGGCCGGCTCCCCCCGGCCTGGCACGGGAATAGGTATAGGCGATAAATGCCTCATAATAGACCACAGGGTCCGGTGGTTCTGTATCAAACCAGTAATACCCGTCCTCCTCATACTGGTCATTTATTTTGCGGTCGTTTTCCGGTACATCGATTGTGGTTCCGATCCGTTCGTAGCCGCCGTAGTAAACGGTAGTGTCGCCGGTTTTTATCCAGGTGTCGGAATTATAGTCCCAGTGACCTTTTTCGAAGATAAAATTATCCTCGATCCATTCATATTTATTGACTGTTGCCCGAGTATGAAAATGAGCTCCAACCGACAGGACATGTTCTTTTTCCAGAGTACCATAACGTAGAAGGCGGAGTTTTGGCCGCAGATTGAAATTGCCGTTAAAATAGCTGGCCCAGCGGGAGGTGATCTGCAATTTATCGCTCAATCCGAAACCCCACGAAAGTCCGCTAACATATAAAACACCCTTTTCCAGTGTATAGCCGGTTGGATCATAGAAAACGTCAATCTGCCGTTCATTACCGAGGGAAAATTTGTCCGAAGATTGGATGATCTTCCCGGATGACTGCCGGTAGCCATAGTCAATCCGGGAGATTATTTTTTTATTGATTGTCAGGACACCAAGCTGGGATTCAATTTGCACCTCAGCAGCATTCTCCGAGACCAATATACCTTTTAATT
>JABMQW010000120.1 GCA_013203115.1 Fidelibacterota bacterium | reverse complement strand
GTGGTCGTGGTTATCAATTCCTCCACATCTTCGGCACTGGCTACCCCACACGCCGGATAGGTGGTTTTCAATGGACAGCGATAACAATACGGTGAAAGGGCATGTTTAATCGACGCCACCTGAGAAGGCAGCGCCCGCCAGTTCGAATGGGCCGTCATTGATTGGGCTAATGCTGAGCGTCCGGAATAAGAATAGCGCAGCACAATAAATTCCTGGTTGCCGGTATAAATTTGGGCCATCATAACCGCTGTTTCGTCTGCTTCGGTCCCGGAGGCCGTGAAGAACGATTTCGTCAGGTTTTCGGGGGTTATGCGGGCCAGGCTGGCCGCCAATCTCACCACCGATTCTACCTGGTACAAGGTTGAAATATGACTCAGGCGTTTTAACTGGGCGATCACTACTTCATTGATTTCTTCATTGGCATGTCCCAAAGAAACAGTGAGAATTCCACCAAAAAAATCCAGGTAGGTTTTACCATCCATGTCAGTAACATGAACTCCCTGCCCCTTAGAAACAACCAGTGGTTCCTGGTAGAAATTCTTTACTGCCGGAAAAAGGAATTCTTGATGTTGCTGCCGTATTTCCTGACTGTCCATGGCTTTCTCCTTTTATCAGGGTGCGGTTAAATCTGAATAGGAATCGGGTCGGCGATCACGGTAAAATTGCCAGGTCTCGCGGGCCTCGTCAATCATTTCCAGATCAAACTCTGCCACCAGTAATTCATCCTGATCTTCTGACGCAATCTTAAAAATCGACCCACGCGGATCGACAAAATAGGAACTGCCATAAAATTTGCCAATATTCCAGGGCGCTTCCTCCCCGACACGATTGATGCAGCCCATGAAATATCCGTTGGCCACAGCATGAGCCGGTTGCTCCAGTTTCCAGAGATATTGAGACAATCCGGCAACGGTAGCCGATGGATTATAGACGATTTCCGCTCCATTCAATCCCAGGGCGCGGGCGCCTTCGGGAAAATGACGGTCGTAACAAATGTAAACACCGACTTTGGCATAGCGGGTTTCAAAAACGGGATAGCCCAGATTGCCGGGACGGAAAAAATATTTTTCCCAGAAGCCAGCTAACTGGGGGATGTGATGTTTGCGGTATTTCCCAAGATAAGTGCCGTCTGCATCGATGACAGCAGCAGTATTATAAAATATTCCCGCCTGTTCCTTTTCGTAGACCGGTACCACCATCACCATCTGGTACTTGCGGGCGTATTCCTGCATCATTTCCACGGTGGGTCCCGGTATGGTCTCGGCCGATTTATACCATTCGCTGTCCTGACCCGGACAAAAATAGGGCGTAGTGAATATCTCCTGGAAACACAAAATCTGGACACCTTGTTTACCGGCGGCCTCGATATAGGGAATATGCTTTTCGATCATGGCCTGCTTAATCTCAGCAATGGTTCCATCACCTTCCGATTTGGGAATGCTTAATTGAATTAGTCCCGATTTCACAATTTTTGGCATAGTGTTATTCCTCTTTGAAAATAATTATTAAACTAGTAATGGTAAACTCGTAATAAGTAATAATAACAACAATATGTCATTCTGAATGAGGTACGAATGAAGAATCTCAAACAATTGTAATGTAGACAATACAATGCTTAATCCCAATACAACGGCTGAGATTCTTCTCCCGATAAATCGGGATCAGAATGACAAATTCGGGACTTTTTACGAGTTCGTTAACAATGGCTATTCGAAATATTTTACCCCTTTGGATTTCCCCAATTATCCCGTCATTACGACGGGCAAGGGAAAATAATGGGATAAAATCGTTGACCTTCTCCCCTATCACAGGGAAGAAATGAAGTGGAATGTTAAACATTGAACATGCTCTATTAATCATACGATTAACATATGACCAACATTAGTCTGAAAATAATCCTCGTTTAATGAATTCTCCATCGCCTTCCTTACCAACATATTTATTATCTTCGATCACCGTTCTGCCACGGGATAACACCGTTTCCGAAACACCGGTAATCTCAAACCCTTCGTAGGCATTATAATCCACGTTCATATTGTGGGTGATGGGATTATCC
>JABMQW010000119.1 GCA_013203115.1 Fidelibacterota bacterium | reverse complement strand
AGCCCACACTACCAGTGCGCTGGTAAGCCCCAAGGCAAACCCCCGTTTAACATTCAGCAAGTAAAGCACCATGAAAATACCGTTGAAGCCCATCATCAAGGGCACCACAGTTGTGGCGCGAATAGCATCCTGTGGCGATTGGGTAAGACCAATAAACAATAAAGCGATAATAATTGTCGACGGCAATCCGCCTACAAATCCACCAATTTTACTGCCGAATTTCTCAGCGATCAGGGTAGTTGCTGTTACCCAGATACTACCGGCCAGAAAACTTTGGAGGAGTTTGTACCAGAATAGCGTATCCATATCAGGGGTCAGGTTTCAGGGATCAGGGACTGAAATGTTGAATTTTGAGTTATAAATGTTGGATGAATTTAGAAGCTAATAATCGAAAGAAACTTAAAAATACAATCACAATCCTCATTTAAGTACCCTTTGCAATCTTTCTGTAAATCAATCAATTTATATTGATGTGTAAAATAAAATTCGATGATAGTCATTCGAACAATTCAGACAGGTTTTAATATTACAAATTTTATACGATTTTATTTGAATTTCTTCCATATTAATTATTATTAGGAGAGTTAAATTACCATCCATTTTCGATTGGAACTTAATTGATGGTAAACCTGCCACAGCCGCAAACAGCCTGGAAATCCTACCTGAAAGTAGTTGCTATTTTCGCCTTGCTGTATTTTTTTCTGGTCAGCATTGGTCTGATTGGTAGCGCCTTTAAAGGTCTCGGTCGATCATTCGCCGAACAATTGATCCAGAGTTCCGCCGGTCCCCTGGTAGGGCTGTTCATTGGAATCCTGGCTACCAGTATCATTCAAAGCTCATCCGCGACTACCTCACTGGTTGTAGGCATGGTAGCAGCCGGAACATTTGGTGAAGACCCCAGGATCGCCTTAGCTGCGGCAATTCCATATATCATGGGCGCAAATATTGGGACAAGCATCACCAATACGATTGTATCGCTGGGACATATTGTACGAAAAGACGAATTCGAGCGTGCGTTCGCAGCTTCGATCGTCCATGATTTTTTTAATTTATTCGCAGTAATAATTATATTCCCGATCCAGATAAAGACCAATTTCATTGGTAAGAGTGCCTACTGGTTAGCCGAACGTTTCATCGGTACTGATGCAGTGACTTTTAACAGCCCTATCAAGTTGATTACTGAACCAACAGTTCACCTGATCAATGATATATTTAAAGCACAAGAATTGATTAACCCTTATTGGCTGGTTCTCCTGTCGGCATTTTTAATGCTGTTTTTTACCTTAAAATATCTAACTGTTACCATCCGAAGTTTAGTAATCAGTAAGCTAGAAGCTTTTTTTGATACCCATATCTTTAAAACCTGGATTCGAGCGATGACCTTTGGCGTTATAATAACCGTTCTAGTGCAAAGCAGTTCGATTACAACTTCGCTTGTTATACCGTTGGCAGGTGCTGGAATCTTGACATTAAGGCAAATTTTCCCTTATACCCTTGGATCTAATATTGGTACGACAATCACGGCCATCCTGGCAAGTCTGGTTTCAGCCTCGATAGCCCCGGTAGCCGTAGCTTTTGCGCATCTTTTATTCAATATTTTTGGTATCTTGATCATCTGGCCCGTAAAACAAATTAGAGAACTACCAATAAACATGGCTCAATCTCTATCTGCGTTGGCAATTCGGAACAGAATTTTCCCGCTATTGTATATATTGATAGTGTTCTTTCTAATACCAATTAGCTTAATTTTCATTACGAGGTAAATAATGAACATAATTAGAGATTTGATAAATATCTGGAACCAAGAAGACCTGCTGTCCCAAGCCTGGCAGGAAAGTTATGAGATGCTGGATCTATCGCACGCTATGTTTACCGAAGCAATCACTATGCTGCGTGAAGATAGCAAACGCAAAAAAGTTATTGCCCTTAAAAAACGCGATAAGGAAATCAATGCATATCAAAAAGATGTCCGTCGTAAGGTAATGACTCACTTCTCTTTACGTAAAGAGAACATTAACTTGTCCAGTGGTATGGTTCTTGTCAATATGGTCATTGATATTGAACGATTAGGTGATTACACCAAGAACATTCTTGATTTAGCTATCTATTATCATGAGAAACTGATTGCCGAAGAAATCTCACCTGAGCTGGGCAAAATAGAAAAGAAAATCCTGAAACGATTTAAGAATACGATATTAGCAATTAAAACACAGGATGTGGAAAAAGCGTATGCCCTGCAAAAAACCTATAATAACCAGGTCAATCAGGCTTCGGACGAAATTGTAAATGGTATTCTGGCAGGTAAGTTAAAATTTGGAAATGAAACACAAACAGCTGCTGTTGGGTTATACGCCCGCCACCTGAAACGAATTGGGGCTCACCTGAAAAATATAACTTCAGTTTTGACCAACCCGGTTGATAAGATCGGATATAAGGCCAAACAACCATAAAAAACCCGCTGACACTACTTCCGGACCGGACAATTTCCAATCCACCCGTCTCAACGGGTTTCACTCGGTACTGACTTATCTCAGTATCTTAGAAAAAAGTCTGGGTTAATTATTATCTACCACCACTCGGGCTTAAAGTTAACTATACCACAAATGATATACTCTGCGCACAAGACCGATAACCGCGCCAACAATAAACGCTACACCAGCCAATTGAAAAGATTCAAGATAAAGTGCTACTCCGGATAGTGCGTAAAGTGTAAATCGGAAAGCACCAAAAACTGTAAATTCTCGATAATTTTGTTCTCTTTTTTCTCGGTCAGTCAATTTCAACCTACCTTTCCTGGTATGATTTGTCTACTAATTGTCAATTATGTAACTCTAGGATCAGTACAACTTTCGAATAAATCCATAATGTTTTCGCTGTTTTTGTTTATTGCTTCAGGCTTTTATTCCTGACCGCCTCCACCACTCGCTAACATTTTACTGCGCTCGATTGATTGCAGCGCCAAATAGCCGTCACCAAATTTGTTCATATTTTCCAATTCGCTATCAAATTGACTGAAGTGACGTTCTTCATCATCCACTAAGCTTTCAAATAATTTCTTAGTAGCGGAATCTGCATTTGCCGAACACTCATTGGCGGCCAGATTATAGCCTTTGATGGCTCCTTCCTCACTGGCCGTTGCCATTTCCAGCATCGCTTTAACATCGTGAACTTTTTGGACTTCTTCCCCGGCTTTCATCTCCACATCACCTTTCAGGAACAGAATTCTATCTGCCAGCTTTTCCACATGGAGCATCTCTTCAATAGCGCTGCGTTTAAATAGACCAGCTAATAGATCATAGCCCTGATCATCACAGTGAAAATGGAAATACATGTACTGATGTACGGCCGCCAATTCATCAGCAACGGCGGTATTCAGTAATTCAATACTTTTTTTATACATCGACTATTTCTCCTGTTTATTTTTGTTCAAAACTTGCGGTATTTTTCCGGACTGAGATTACAAATCGGACATTTTTCCGTGGGTTTACCATAATGGGTATGACCACAAACGGGGCAGACATAAACTTCTTCCACATCAATATCTTGATTGCCATTGATTTTTTCCAGGGCACTCTGATACATGTCCGCATGGATTTTTTCTGCTTCAAGCGCATAGAAAATGGAACGCTTGGCGCGTTTCTCTCCTTGCAATTCGGCAATGGCATCATAAGCCGGGTACATCTCTTCAACTTCAAAATTTTCTCCATCGATACCAGCCTGCAAATTCTCAGCGGTCTTTTTTAATAATCCCAGTACTTTAGCATGATTGGTAGCATGCACCTGTTCAGCATAGGCAATTGCCCGAAAAAGATTAGCAATTTTGGGGTAGCCGTCCTTTTCGGCAATTTCACTAAAGGCCAGATATTTCATATGCGCCATGGATTCACCTGCAAAGGCTTCATTCAAGGCTTTCTCGGTCATTTTTTTCATGATATTTCTCTCATATAATATTAGTTTAATATTAACTGTACAAACTTGCTTGTGCAAAAATTATTTTTAGCTCCCCGTACGAAATTTATCCTGAATATTTCATAGTATTTTAGATCAAGCTAACGCTGGATTTTTAAAATGAGTAGATCAATTTCAAATAGATATTATCATTATCAGCAAACTGTCCGATAAAACTTTCCCGTTTACCCCACAGGATATCAACCCCGGCTTCCACTAGTACAGCATCGGCAATTTTATACCCTAGCATTAAGCGACTTAAACCCGATTCATTATTTTTATCATAGAGCGTCAGCCATTTCACGCTACCTTCTTCGTTCAGGAAAGTACCGGATATCATCAAGGTCAGCATTTCTTCGACTTCGTCATTGCTCATTATCGCTGAGTCATAATCCATAATCTGCTTGCGGATGTACTGCATTGAAAGGTTGCTGCTCCAGGGACCGCTGAAATCGGCGCCTACTAGGGCCTGCAGAAAATCGGACTCAGTGGAATTACTGATTTCGGGCATCGATCCCGGCGAGAACTCCGGTTGCAGACTAAAACGATAATCAGTAAAATAACCCACTTCACCGCGCAGCACCAAGCCACCAAAGGGACGGGCAAAATTAAAACCGTACATGGCAATTTTCTCATAATGTGGCGTTAAGATCAAAATGCCACTCTGAGGGATAATTTCGGTACCGATTTGAACGGCCTGGATTCCAACACTGTCGATTCTGGCAATAGCATGGTCTTGAAAAGAGTTCAGGTACAGCAAGCTGATATCAGTCCCTAACATAAATCCGGATAAATTGAAACCTAATTCACCGTTGCTTAAAGTAGACGAAGGCTGCTGGGCTTTCTGCCATTGAAATTCAATTGGCAGGGTTAAAAACATACCCGGTTGAGGTTCAATTTCAACCTCCATCACCGTCGGGCGATAAAACTCCCAGGGACTACCCAGTTCAGCCATTCGCCACGGTTCAAACTTGGGAATGAACAATGCCTCCAGTCCCCACGCCCCAAGATAGGCGTTAGCTTTAATCATTATCGAACCTTGGCGAATGTCATCAAAATCCTGCATCAGGAAATAGCGTAAGTCCAAAGGGTTAACAATATCATTAATGAAGACGCCATCAGCCTTACCCCAAATCACTTGTTGCTTCCCAACCCGCAGATCAAATTTGTTAAAATACAGATCAAAATACAACTGGCGGACATTAAATTCCTGCAGTGGTTGGTCCTCCTGGCGTTCATCACTAAAATCGATACTGACATACCCGCGTGCCCAATCTCCCGCTAGCGTTGTATTCAACCGGAAACGATTACGCAGTAAAAAAACTTCATGGTCATCATTTAGGTTATAGGCTGTCCAGTTTTGTAGAAATCCATTGAATCTGGGCTGGGCTGTACCTGGTACTACCCCCGTCAGAATTAACAGGATTACCAGTACTTTTTTCATCAATTAACCCGCATTAAAAACCGTTCGGTAAAATAATCATCGCGAATACCAGTATCATATTGAATGTCAGATATATTCATTAGGGTTTTATGCCCGGTCTGCACATTTTCCATCCGCATTTTCAGAACTGACCAGTAACGTCCATCTTTCCGTAATTCATCGATTGTCATGATTTTCTGCAAGCGATTCTTTTTATCATAAAATTCAACTTTTACTGCTATCCATTTTCTTTTATCAATCCAACTCATTCGGCGGCTGTAAACCGTTTTTCCAGCAACCGGTACCGCTTCAATTTTATAACATTGATTGCCGTCCAGCATTTCTTCACCCAACAGACTGAAATGGTCATCATCGAGGTCCCGACCACCAATATCTTCATAGGTAAAGTCACTGCCCATAAAATTCTCACCTTTATCCCGGGCGGCAATTCGCTTTACCTTACCAAGCGCTGGTAGGAACAACCACTGATCATCATCTTTATCCCCGGCATATTCCCACATCAGAAAGCCGGTACCTTTGACATCCGCCGGATGCTGAAAACGAATTAACGATTTACTATCGAAAATACCTGAACTGTAATTGCGCTGGTAGCGGGTGATTTTACGCAAGCGTTCCTTCACCTTGCCCCGTTTAACAGAAATCAGGGTCATATCAGTCGTTGCCACCATTGATTTCGGTTCCGGTTGATTGTCAACTTTCATCATGATTTCACGGGCGGTCATTTGGCCGAATAACTGACCCAAAATAAAAACCAGTACCAATATCCACTTTTTAATCATTTTTTCCTCCATATTTTAGTGCCGCGAGTTTCAGCTTACACAAATTCATATTTCACAATCAATCATCCGGCTCAACCTGAAATTGGGTTGCCATATTCATTTAGCATGGTCACGGTGACCGTAGATAATCATCATTATTGGCGGTGTTAAAATCAAAGCCAGGCTAAATGCTTTGAGAAAATGATTATTAAACTTCAATTCAGCCAGCCCGGCCGTCTGTAGACAAGCAATTGCGTAAAGAGCGATTACAATGCTGAGATTATCCAGCAGGAAACGACCCACAATCGGCCACCAATCCGATGAGTAGCCACCGGAACTGAAGTACCAATCCCATAACCAGGCACCACCGGAATACAACCAATACAAGAGGATCAGAACACTGAACAAAGTGAACACGCGACTAATAGCTTTATCTGTGGTGATTGAATTTATCATAGGATTCCTCAACGGTGTAAGAATTTAGGATCTAACCAACTAACCAGCGCCGGTAGAATGGCCAAGGCGCCAAACAGACACATGGAAATCGACATAACGATTAGAAAACCAAAGAAATAAACCGGTAAAAACGACGATATGGTCAATACGGTAAATCCGACAATAACCGA
This sequence comes from Fidelibacterota bacterium, assembly GCA_013203115.1. Taxonomy (GTDB): domain Bacteria; phylum Fidelibacterota; class Marinisomatia; order Marinisomatales; family TCS56; genus JABMQW01. Next base: position 1,715 of record JABMQW010000119.1, on the reverse strand, counting down.
CATGGCATTAAAGATTATACCTTTACCCGATATGCGCAGGGTACTGTAGATAGCCGTATTCAAATCTTCCCCTTCACGAATATGATCGCGTAAATGCCATAAAAAATGTACCGTATAATCCACGCCAACCCCAATCATAATACTGGAGAGCATTGCAGTGGCTAAATTCAACTCAATACTTAGATAACCCATCATTCCAAAAACCATGATCATGGCTGCTGACAGGGGTATAATTGACAGTAATCCACCGACAAACGAACGGAATACGATTGTCATCATAATAAAGATGACCACCAGTGAGATCGACAAACTGACGACCTGGCCCTGGACAATCATCTGGGCTAGCCCACTGATCAAAGAAGCGGGACCAGAGACTTCCATTGGTATTGAATCACCAAAATTGACCCGGATATATTCCTCCGTATCTCTGGTGACTTCTGTTATCTGAGCAGTCTTTATCTTTTTCAGACGAGCAATCAATAAAGCGTGTTCCGGCTCATCGATATCATCCATCAGCCGTTCGATATCCTCATCATTCCCGGTCATACCATATAAAAACAGGTACTGGGCTATCAAATTCCGATTGTCAGGAATTACTTCATATTCCGGTTTACCTTCATGGAAGGCGGAATGCATTTTCTTGATCTGGTCGGCAATGGAAAAAGTATGGGATATCAGTGGATTCTTATTCAAATGCTGGGCAATCTGGTCAATTTTACTCAGGGTAGCCGGATCTTTAATATCACCTTCAATTAAAATCAATAATTGTGAAGAACCACCAAACATCCTGGTAATGGCGTCGTTATTCAGACGGATTTTAGAACCTTCACGAAAATATTTGTCGGGATTGGTATCGACTACCACCTGTTGAATCCCCAGACCGACGAACATCAGGACGACGATAACAATCAGAATGAAAGGTTGACGGTACTTGATAAAAAAACTGCCCCAGCCATGCAGGAAACGATTCATCTTTTCCATACTCCCGGATTGGCTGAGAAAACTGGGTTTTCGGGCTACCGCCAGGGCAGCCGGGATTAAAAATATACTGAATAAAAAAGCCATAACGATACCGAAAGAAAGAAATAAACCAAATTCTTTGATTTTATCAAGCACGTGGCCCATAAGACTTAGGAATCCAATCACGGTGGTGATACCGGCCAACAGGATCGGACTACCCAAACGGCGGAGTGTCTTTTTGATAATCATCAGCTTGGTTTTATCACCATTGGTTTGGCTGTATTCGTAATAATGAGCAATGATATGAATCCCATAATCGTTGGCAATTGCAATCAGCATGACCGGTACCAGAACACCGATGAACGGCAGTTCATAGTTGAGCAATGCCATGAATCCAAAGGTCCAGATTATGGAAATGATCACCACGCTCAAGGGCAGAAAAACACCCAGCCAGCTACGAAAGCTGAGTGCCAGTAAAATGATCATCAGGGCAAAGCCAAAGGGCATGAATGTCTTCATATCCAACTGCATGAAATCGACCACAACAGCCCGTGTTACCGGCAGACCGGAAATATACAATTTTTCATCGCCCCCACGGAAATTATCTACTATACGCTCTACCGCATTTTTCAAAATATGCTCATCGTACATCAGACTGCCCTCGACTTGAGCCATGAAAGCCATTGCCTTGAAATCGGCCGAGATTAAATTCTGATATACCAGGTCATTATCCCGGATTTTGTTCTGCAGTTTTT
>JABMQW010000118.1 GCA_013203115.1 Fidelibacterota bacterium | reverse complement strand
GTTCAAATTGTTTTGATACTTCGAGGCTCTGCCTCGGGGTAGTTCATTTCTTTGTAAGCGACACCCTTTTTGCCCTCCGTGAATTGATGTAGCAGTTGATGAGAAATTTTTACACTCTGTCGCCTCATGCCTGAAAATAAATAGATAATAATCGTTCTCAGAAACAAAAACATTTTTTTGGATACTGAATACTAAACACCTTCAATATTAATACAATTTGTTGTTTGTATCACTGCTAGCCTTTTCTTTTTTATTGTTAGAGTTCGTATCGGCAACGTTATCCAGGAAAACCTCAAAAACCCTGTCCCCGCCGTGTGGCCCAATTCAAAATTCAGATTCGTTTTATAGAATTTACTATGGTTAGGGTTTGTTTGAAATGAATTCAGTAAATTGTGGCGGCTGTCTTTGCTATCAAAAAAATGGCGCCGGGGCTTAATCGCAGGTGGATTGAGCAACGGCAATTACTTAGCCTCCCGCGCTTTCACTATGGGATGATTTCGCCTCCGGCAGGAAGACCCACAGGGCCAGGTAGATTACGATAGTGGGTATAACCAGGGTAAATATGGTCACTACAACAAACACCCAGCGCACCATGGTAGAATTGATCAGAAAGTAATCTGCCAGCCCGCCCACAACACCTGCAACAACACGATCCGTACTCGAGCGTCTAAATGATCGTGCGGGTTTAAAACCACTAAGGTCAGGTTGAAATACAGCAGGCTCATGTCCGGATTCACTTTCGACTACCCCAGTGCCTTTGCATAACTGACACCGAATCTCTCGCCGCCCTCCGCAAACCCAGCAAGGTTTTGTGTCAATATCACCGCTGGAAGTCAGACGGGATACGTATCCTCTTCCCATACACTTGGGGCAGCTTTGAGTTTTGGAACCCTGACAAGCACCACAAGTTGCCATAGATCACCTCCAATAATGGAAAAATTTTCAAAAACACCGTTCCCGTCGTACAATCTGGATCATAATTCGTATTCGCTAACTGAAATTTAAACCGTTTAAGGATTGTTTGAAATGAATTTACTTGCCTTCGTTCCATATCGGAACTTCGGCGCGGTGACACTGATGCGACATTAACCTTGCAAAAGTTTTGCCTGCCCACCGCTTGCCAAGTCGTAGTCCGAAGGACGAAGACTGGTAGTCTGTAGGACGTAGTTGGGAACTTTCGCAAGGTTTTAGGGACGAGGTTGGCCTATTCCTTGGGCTTTTTTCGAACTCCTAAACCACCAACAACCACTAGCGAGGCTAAAGCGCCGCCGCCAAGAATAAGCTGGATTTCCTGGTATGCCCCTGTACCTTTCAACGCCATGGAACAGCCGATAATAACAAATCCCCAGATAATTGCGTTTGCAATTACTATAATACCCAGTCTTGGCATGTATTTATCCTCCGTTAAGTTTTATTTGGCAATGTCATCTGCAGCCCGGCAGGGTGGAAGTTAAGCTGCCCTGGCCCTGCTGTACAGACCAAAGCAATATTCATATTCGCTTTTTGGAATTTAATAAGTTTTAAGTATTTCATAAATATGATCTGTGACCTGTTGAGCGTTCGCTCTATTAAAACACAAGGGCGGTTTAGTTTTAAGGACACTATCAAAAGGTCCATCGGTACTGATCAGTATGTTTTGGTTTATTAGTTCGTTTTTGATCAGACTTGCTAAATCGCTATCCGGTTCCAAACTGTTTTTTTTTTTTACTATTTCTACCCCAATAAATAAACCGGAACCTCTTACATCACCGATGCAGGGGAACTCTTTTTGAAGATTGATATAAAGCGCTTTGTAGAAATTGCCTACTAATCTGGCGTTTTCCTGCAAATTTTCTGCTTCAATTACATTTAATACCGCTAAACCAATCGCACACGATACCGGATTGCCACCAAATGAACTAAAAAATTCAACTCCTTTACTAAAAGAATCGGCTATTTCGGTGGTGGTTATTACCGCCCCCATAGGGTGACCATTTCCCATTGGTTTTCCAATAATTACAATATCAGGTACAATTGCCTGGGCTTTATAGCCCCAAAAATAATCGCCCAAACGTCCAAAACCGGTTTGAACTTCATCAATGATACAAACTCCCCCTTGTTGCCGTATTGCCGGATATATTTCTTTTAAATAGCCCTTTGCCAAAGGGACCTGTCCGGCACAACCCAGGATGGGTTCGCTGATAAATGCTGCAATTGGTGAGTCTGAACGCTTGATCTGTTCAATGGCCTCCAAGGCATACATTTTTCCGGCACTGCCGTCATTAATTGTATATTTCCCTCGGTAAGTGTCCGGGATGGCGGTTTTAAGGATATAATCTTTTTGGCCTTGTCCTGCTTTGTTGCTGAACTTATAGTCACTAATATCCGTTCCGATTTGGGTGTTTCCATGATAACCATGTTCTATCACCATCAGGTTTTTACGGCCGGTATGGGCCTGGGCTAATCTGATAGCGAGATCACTCGCTGCGCTGCCTGAATTAACAAAATAAACTTTATTAAGTGCGGTGGGAAATTTGGCTAATAGTCGCTCGGCATATTCAGGTAATAAATCGTAAAGATACCTGGTGTTAGTATTGAGTTTTGCCATTTGAGCTTGAGCGGCTGCAACTACCTGTGGGTGAGAATGTCCAACATGCGGGATGTTATTGTAGGCGTCGAGATAGGTGTTGCCGTAGGCATCATACATATATTGAAAGGCGGCTTTTGTCATAGCTATTGGCTTAGAATAACTCAAAGATAGGATCGGGCTGATAACCGCATGCCTGGCTTTGATCATTTTGTCAACTGATTGCGGTTTCTCTGCCATAAGACCGATGGCTGAGCGGAAACAATTCTCTGTTGCTATCGGATTAATTCTCAGCCACTGATAAAGCAATTTCCAGGCTTGTTTTTCACTTACAAACGCATATTCGTTAGCGGCATTTATCTTTTTTGAATGAGCAGAATTACAGACGCTAATGCAAAGTCGGACTGCAATCAGGTAATATAAAACGGTTAGCTCAGTTTCATTAATTGGCAGTACCCGATGATAAGATTGTAAAATAATTGACGCCCACTCTATTGGATTTTCCTTATCAAAGCAGGCATAGGCTATGGCTACTGCCAGTTCATTAATGAGGGCAGTGTAGGCCAGGTCACTAAAATCAATAATGCCCGAGACCTTTCCATTATTCACCAATACATTCCACTCGTTGGCATCATTATGAATGATAGTTTTTCTTAGATCAGGTAATATCGGAGCGACATTTTCTTCAAACTGCTGAAAAAAATAGCTTACCACACTTCGGTTTTTCGCATCAGCAATATCAGCAATATATTTTTTATTCAGATTGAGGTATTCGATGCTCCATTCCCATTGTCGTGCTTTAATGGTGTAGTTGTTACACGATTGAAGTTCAATATCCATTTGAGCCAGAAAAGTCCCCAAAGATTGGAATAAGGCTTTTGACTGTACAACATCTGCTAAAGATTGGCCTTCCAGGAAAGAGAGCATTCTACAGATTGTTTCTTTGCCAGCTATTTTAATACATTTAACATAAGCGCCATCGGTGAATTGAATTGGTCTGGGAAATTTGTCATTCTGGGGGTTTTGCAGAGATAGAAGGGTTTCATTTTCCGCTTCTACCAGGGCCAGAGATTCTGTGTTTTTGAGATATGTTTTAAATATATATTTTCCGCCCTCGGTATTAATCAGATAATTTAAGTTGTCATAACCATTGAGTTTTTTTATTTCAACCTGATGAAATCCAAATTCTTTTTGTAAGAGTTTATTCATATATCAATGTATTACTGCGAGTATATAAAAACAATTCTTCTTACAACCCCAATTTAGCGGGATAAACACAAATACTTTAATTTCTCATTTAGCAACAATCCTTTTAAGTATTTGTTATCACGAAAAATCTCAAAAACCCCGTCCAGCCCGGATCATGCTTCATATTCATTTTATGTAATTTAATATGTTAAAGGATTGTTGCTAAATGAATTTGGAAAGATGTTACCTGCAACCGGCCGTCTGGTGGATGCGCCTGTTGGGCGGCAAGCCTTAGCACCAACCAACGGAGCCTTGATTCTTGGGTTTGGACAATGCCCTCCGGAGATACCTATGGGCGGATTGGAACGACACACCGAAATCCAACCCAGTGTATGCGATAGGACGAAGGAGTAAGTCCCTTCCGTCCACCGGAGCACACTTGCCAGCGCGGGTCATACCACGATCCTCCTCGCGCAATACGGATGGTTCCTGAAACCGGTCCCTGAGGATTTTCCACCGGAGAATGGGCATAATAATCACGGTCAAACCAGTCGTTTACCCACTCCCAGACGTTACCGGCCAGGTCAAGTGCTCCACACCAGCTTGCCCCATCCGGGTAGCTTCCTACTGGCGCCCAACTCGCATGTCCATCATTGTAGGCAGTATCCTTCTCAAAACCCCTGGATGTGAACGTGAAACTGGCATCGCGGTAATTCACCAGTTTGCCATCGAAGGTATTTCCCCAGGGATATAGTGAACCGTCCGGGCCGCGGGCGGCGTACTCCCACTCGGCCTCCGTAGGCAACCGACCACCAACCCAGGCACAGTAAGCCGCTGCTCCATACCAGGAAACCTCTATCACAGGGTAGTCCTCGTAACCGGTTTTGGGAAGGAACACCCCGTCAATCTCCTGAATCAGACCATACACTTTACCCCCATGACCGGCCCCCGGCTCCAGCCAACTGATTCCTTCTTCACGCTGGTTGCCATGCTGGTTCAGGAACTTACAGAATTGGGCGTTGATGACCTCGGTTTGGTCGATCCAGAAAGCATCCAGAACCACAGCATGTGCAGGCTGTTCGTCCTCGTACCATTCCCGCTGCCCGTCGCTGTACATACGGAGGATTTCTTCCACCTGGGTATCACTATAGCCCAGCTCGAACTGACCAGCCGGGACGTAGACCATAATCATCCCATCAGTCGGGCGTATCCAGGTTTCACCGTACGAGGGGTTGGCGGGAGGTGTGATTGTTACCGATGATGGAGTAGATGTGTGTCCAGTTGTTGTCGGGTTTACTTTTACCTCAGGTTGAGGTGTCTTATATGCTTCCAACAGGAGCAGTGGCAGTATGAAGACAAGCCCTCGGGAGAACAAAGTCCTGGTGTTCATCTGTTATACCTCATTGTGACAGATCGATTATGATAAATATTTTCCACGTGGTCCGATTAATAGTGTCAATTTATGGAATCTGATTCCTCATATCAACCTTCCCGCCGTACCGTCCAGTTCATAATTCATATTTGCTGACCAAAATTTAAATTGTTTAAGGATTGTTTTGGAATGAATTTAATCCACTATCGTCCCGTGTGCCTCATTGCAGCTCAGAGGATTATCATTAACCTTGCGAAAGTTTGAAACTTTCGCAAGGTTTTAGAGATCGAAAAAATTACGGTTTATTTCACTTATCACTGATTACTTTTCACTCATATATGAATTCTCACGCAAACCAACGGTAGATTTCTCATTCGCCAGCCGGCGGGTTCGAAATGACTAAATAATTTTTAGTTATCAATTTCGTTTAAGCCACCTTCGTCCTGATGGATATCGGGACTACGGCGGATCTGGCGCGCCGCCTGCCCGCTGGACTGGGTAGTAATAGAGCGGGAATATCCAATATCGATTAACGATTGTTGAACTTAGAAGTACACCACATATCGCAATTCTTAATTAGTCATTCCTTGTTCATTATTCAATATTCAACACACCTTTTCCCGCCTGACTTTACGATTTGAAAAATAGCGCCGTGGTTTGCGAGCCAACTGATATGAAAATCAGGGCAATGCTACAATGATTTGATGGGCGCTCCTCTTAAAGGATTATAGCACTTGGCTGTCCTGACGCCTCCCTTTGCCGGGATACCTGGACCGGTAGTCATTGCCCTGAATCTGAAAGAAAATTAAATAAATTTTACACAGGTACCTACAGGAAGTTGGTGCTACCTTGAGTTGTCCCGCAGGGATGCCTTTGGGACCGTCTGCAAAATATTTAATTGTGCTTAGTCTCAGTATGTTTGATTAACGCAATAAAACGATTTTTTGTGATCTAATGTTATCTCCGGTTATCAGTTGAAGAAAGTACACCCCGCTTGCTACAGGTATTCCCGCATTACTCCGGCCATTCCAAAGTATCGAAAATTCACCTGCCGGATAGCCCCGATTATTAACTAATAAACTTACTGTTTTACCCGTGACATCGATGACTCTCATTGAAACCGCTGCTGCTTCAGGCAGGGTAAATGGAATTACCGTATAAGGATTAAAGGGATTGGGATAAGCTGGTTTCAGTGAAAAGGTTTCCGGGATCAGGAGTTGGTTAGCAGATTTGATTGTGACCGAGCGGGTGTAATGATATTTAGTATTTCCGGAATAATCCACATCTGTTAGACGGTATTCATACGTCCAGCCCGGTTGAACGGTTGCATCAGTAAATTGATATTCCGTCCGGCTGGTTGTGCTGCCTTGGCCCCGCAATTCAGCATGGGTTTTATAACTGGCAATCTCATCCCAGCCATTCTGATCATCAATTCGCTTTTCTATGATAAATCCAAGATTTTCAATCTCACTTTCCGTTACCCACTCCAGCACTACAGCGCCGCCATCCTGCCGTGCGGTAAATGAGGTGAGGGTGACGGGGAGGGAGTTGTCGGATGTAGTTGAACCTAATATATACTCCGTACCGCTCTGCCCGGTTTTGGTGAGTGTATTAGCATCCGTATCTCTTGTGGCTCCTAAATCAGTCCAGGAAGTGGTTGAATTATCAGCACGATAAGCCAACACCAAATCATTTTCACCTGTAATACCCGGATGTCCATTGTAGTTATATGTTATGGTGTATGTGGGGCTGCTGCCACCAACAACAAAAATTCCCCAATACCGTTCCGGGTCAAGTTTATCCCAGCCGGAGCTGGAAGGAACAGTAGTAACATTGGGGGCTGAATCTACACGGTAAATTTGAACTCCATCGGGAGAACCGGATATTGAACTTACGGTAATATCATCACCGTCAGAATGGGTGAGGTTTACACTGCTTGGCGATGAATAATCACTTGTGCTCGCATCCCCAATGGCAGCACCGGAGGTGACCCAACTTGGGTCAGCATCATCTGTGCCTGAAGAACTTCCTAGGGTCCCATCATTTTCATTGTTGGTAAGGTCATCTACGGTTTGTCCATTACCGTCATCTATTCGCCAATAGCCAACGAGTCCTGTTTCACTTCCTGTAAGTTTCTTGCACATATTGTCCCGAATCTGTACCTCTGTACGTGCTACACTCCAGATGCGGACTTCATCGATTGTGCCTTCGAAGTAATTAATTTTTCCAGCATCTTTTTCCCACACTCCGATGGTTGCCCCATCAGCACCAAGCACATCATCGTTCCACGCAGTTGTGGTAAGAGACCCACCGCTGACAGTAAAATTAGTAATTTGAATTCCATCTACAAAAAGCTGAATCCCGGAACCATTCTGTTGATACACAATATGTGACCAACTACCAGCAGAAAGAACTTGATTTACGGTTGTAGCGTAAACAAAATCGGAACCAGCTTCTCTAATTCTGATAACTACTTTACAACCGGATTCAGAATAGTTATAGTCTGAACCTTCACTTTTATCTGTAATGGTTATTATCCTTCCCTCCTCGCCAGCACAAACCGGTTTAATCCACGCTTCAAATGTACCTTCTGAATTAGTCAAATAATCTCCAACAGTTAAATCAACATAATCATCATTCCCATCAAAACTCAGGGCATTCCCTGCTCCCTGAGCAATTAAAGGACACTGGCAATACAAGATTATTAATATAAAAACACCGGTACTGGTTATCAATTTCGTCACAGTCTTTTTTCCGGTTTGGGTTAATTGAATATTTAATGTACAATACAAAATGGATTCTATTGCAGAAGGGAGTTGATTTATCATTCCTTTCCTCCGAAGCAAAATTGTTGATCGATAATGCTTAAGGAATCGTACTAGATGGAATAAGCGTAAGGAAAAGATGGGATTGGTACTGTAATCGTAATCCGGGAAGCACAGGTACTGAAGAAATTTAGACTACTCTTATTTTATATTCAACCACGCCTGTATATTAAAGTTATTCTGAATCAATAGACCGATATTGGCCGAGCTAAGCTATCAATATCGATGATAAAAACTATATCTGAATCTCTAACGGTGGATTATGGCGCTGTAGATGTGATTGCTCTGGGCGCAGATCCCGGCGGTAATATTCGAATGTTTTATTAGTTCCGTTCCAGTTCTCGACTCGATTGATTATTTTCACATCACCGGTAAAGCGGGAGGACACTCCCTGCCGGACATGCCCGGTTATATATCTGACGGATGATTTTTTTTTGGCCCAGCTCAGATAAACCCGTTTCAACATCTTGGCATAGCCATTGGCCTTATACTGTTTAAGAATTACAAAAGCATAGGTGTACATGGTATTGTGCTTGCCGAAATTTTCATCCACCCGCGCCCAGGGTTCATGGCTCAGTTCTTCCAACGGGATGCCGATAATATAGCCAATGATTTCGCCCCGATAGCGGGCTATAAAGGGCAATGAACTGGATTTGTTGAAATATTTGTGGATAGTATTCTTGGTCAGGATGACTGACCGGCCGTAATCTTCGGCCAGATGCTGTGATATTGCAATTAATGCTTCGTGGTCTTCTTCGCCGACATGCTCGATCAATTCAATCTGAAAAACACCGGACGAGGCGATGATTCGCGATTTGGACCCTGGTGCTATATCGAATTCAAGTTGCTCCATCACGACTCTAATTTAGCATGCCGAAATAATGATTTCACACATTAGTAATTATTGCGGTTGGTGGACTGGTTGAAGTGTTTAAGGGTAGACGAGTATAAGGGTTTATGGATTGGTGGGGAAAAAAAATGGAAAGTGGTCTGTCTAAAGAATTTAGTTCTACGTTCTTGGTTCTTTGTTCTCCATTCTCCTGAGTGACCAGTGACCAGTGACCAGTTCCCCGTTCCTTGTTCCCAGTTTCCATTCTCCATCCTCCATTTTAAGGTCGTTGTTTAAACCGTTCGGGCGAAGCTAAATTTCCGCCCGATGGATTCATTTAACGCACGACTTCAAGAACAAATACTAAGGACCCGCTCCCATTTATGTGTCGGGCTTGACATCAGCCCCGAACAATTAAATTTACCGGCGTCGGATCTGAATGACCTGAAGGAACATACATTCAAGGTGATCGACGCGACTGAAAACCTGGCGGCGATCTATAAACCGAACCTGGCGTTTTTCGAGCGTTGGGGAGCGGCTGGATTTGAATGGCTGGAGCAGGTTCTAACAAGGATCGGATCGGGACCATTGATCATTGGCGACGCCAAACGAGGTGACATTGGTAATACTGCTCGGCAGTACGCGGTAAGTCTGTTCGATCATTTTGGCTTTGACGCCGTCACGGTAAATCCCTACATGGGCCGGGATGCGATCGAACCGTTTCTGGATCGACCGGAAAAAGGCGTTTTCATTCTCTGCCGGACTTCCAATCCATCGGCGGTTGAGCTGCAAGATGTTAGCTCCGAAGGAAAACCACTTTTTATTCGGGTAGCCGAACTGGCATTAGAACTGAATAGAAATAAAAATGTCGGACTGGTTGTGGGCGCAACGGCTCCACAGGAAATCGGGATGGTACGTTCAGCCGCACCTGGTTTACCCTTTCTGATTCCCGGTATCGGCGCCCAGGGTGGTGATTTGGAATCTAGTTTCACAGCCGGAAATACAAATGGATTAGCCGTGATCAATGTGTCGCGGGGGATCAGTTTTGCCGGCGATCTCAGCACTGCGGCAATTCGTGCTGAAGCTGAGAGATACGTCTATCTGATGCGAAAATATGCTGAAAATATCAATTAATACCGCAATTAAATTAGTGTCTGTCCATAAAGGCACAAGTCTTAATTTCAATAGCCCAGTCCTTCAGGGCTGGGATTTGAATATGCCAAATTTCCAGCAGGGCATTCATGCCC